>JAGAUV010000008.1 GCA_017620635.1 Muribaculaceae bacterium
GATAAACGGCACCTACATCGAAGAGCCGGAGATTGAGCGGCTGATTGAGATGCGGACGCTTATCGACAGACTGAAAATTAGGGTAAACCTACTTGGCCATCACATTTCAAATACACTACCATTTACCGGAGCCCTCCCGGATGACAAAATCACGATACTCAGCGAATTAGATCGCGCAATAGCCCACTTCTCCGAAGAAGACCTGCAATCCTACCGTAGCTCGATAAGACATCTGTAAAGAATTTAACCTTGTTCAGTATGCCTTTTTGACTCCCGTTTGGACTGACTTCTTATGCTTATTTGACCGCTCATTTAAAATTTTGCGGTTCAGTACGATGTGTAATGACAATCTAACGTAAGACGGTAAAGAAAAATAATTCAAGGAGTCGGCTGTAAAGTATGGAATCTCCATTGGATCGACGTTGACTATGGTTATCAATTATTGACACATCGTTACCCGACCGTTACCATTTTCGATTTTGAAAAAAGTGGTAACGAGTTGGTAAGGTATGGTTGCCTGTAGCGCTCTGTTTTTCTGTCATAAGTCTGTCTTAGGTCAAAATTTTAAGGCACGAAAAAACCGCAGAACAGATTCATATTCTGCGGTTTCTTTGTTGGCAAAGCGGCTATAAGCCGATATGTCTTGATTTTGTCTTGTGTCGTCCGGAGAGTGTCCGGTGCACATAGTGGAGCTGGAGGGATTTGAACCCTCGTCCAAACGTGGAACTAATGAGCTTTCTACGTGCGTAGTCTCAAGTTGTTTTTCGTTCTGTAGCAGGCCTGAAACTACCAACTACAGACTTATCCTCTAAGATTTCGGGGATCCTCCGAGGAACCGGATTCCCTATCTCCGATATATTAGCACCGCCTTATCGACACGCCTCGGAAAAAGGGCTGTCGGGCGATGTCTTGTCGCCGCAACTGTTGCAGCGATTAAGCTAATCTACTATACTTCAATTAAGCAGCAAGAGCGTAGTTATTTTCGCCATTTAAATTGGTCGAGACCTGATATTATAGAGCATATGTCTCAAAGCTCTGCACGCTTACACACCACTTCTACACGCTGTCAAAACCGGTCAGCCCCGTAGTTTGATGTTTTTTAGTTTGCAAAGTTAATTATTTAAATCCATTCAAGCAGAGTGTTTGCGTTAAATAATCATAAAAACATAGCTCCCATCGGTGGATGGGAGCTATATCTATAGTCTGTTTCGAAGATTATTACTCTTCTGTGTTTTTCTCGGCGTACTCTGTGAGTAGTTTTTCCTGAACGTCGCCGGGAACGAGTTCATAGCTCGAGAACTTCATCGAGAACGACGAACGTCCGCCGGTTATCGAACTCAGCGATGTCGAATAGCTTGACATTTCTTTGAGGGGTACGCGTGCCGAGATCTTCTCGAAGCCGCTTTCGCTCGACATTCCCATGATCACGGCCCTGCGACCCTGCAGATCGCTCATCACGTCGCCCATCACGTCTGCCGGGACGAATACTTCTACGTCATATACCGGCTCGAGTACCTTGGGATTGGCTTCGCGGAATGCCTGGCTGAAAGCATTGCGGCCTGCAAGACGGAACGATATTTCGTTGGAGTCAACCGGGTGCATCTTACCGTCGTATATGCATACACGTACATCACGAGCATACGAACCGGTCAACGGGCCCTGCTCCATACGATCCATCAGGCCTTTGACAATAGCCGGGATGAAACGGGCGTCAATAGCACCGCCAACGATGCAGTTGCATACCACCAGTTTGCCGCCCCAAGCCAAGGGTATCTCCTGTGTGTCGCGAACATTCATCTTGAACTCCTGATTGCCGAAGCGATAGGTGTCGGGAGCCGGCATGCCCTCGCTATAGGGCTCTACAATGAGATGTACTTCGCCGAACTGTCCTGCTCCACCCGACTGTTTCTTGTGGCGGTAGTCTGCTCTCGCGGCTTTGGTAATGGTCTCGCGATATGGAATTTTGGGCTCTTCGAAGACGATAGGCATCTTGTCGTTGTTTTCGACACGCCATTTCAGCGTACGCAGATGGAATTCGCCCTGACCTTTGAGGATAGTCTGTTTGAGCTCTTTCGACTGCTCTACTATCCATGTGGGATCTTCCTCGTGCATCCTTGTGAGAATGCCGCTCAGCTTCTCTGCATCACTTTCTGTTACAGGTCTGATCGCGCGCTGATATTTAGGAGCCGGATATTTGATGAAGTCGAATGCTATCTCGCAACCCTTTTCATCGAGTGTATTGCCTGTACGTACATCCTTGAGTTTTACAGATGCACCGATATCGCCGGCTTTAAGCTCGTCGACAGGTGTGCGGAGCTGACCGCATACACAGAACAGCTGTGCGAAGCGCTCTTTGCCGCCTCTTGTTATGTTGTCAAGATCGGTACCGGCTTTGAGTGTGCCCGACATTACCTTGAAGTAGCTGACCTCGCCGATGTGCGGTTCCACTGTCGTTTTGAATACGAAGATGCTGAGAGGTCCGTTCGAGTCCGGTTTAACCTCGTCGCCTGCTGTATCGACTGGAGCCGGCATATCTTCTACAAACGGAACTACGTTTCCTAAGAACTCCATCATTCGGCGTACGCCCATATCTTTCTCTGCACTTACGCAGAACAGTGGATATATCGAACGGTCGATCAGGCCCTTGCGGATGCCCATACGCAGTTCGTCTTCGGTCAGATGGTCTTCTTCGAAGAATTTCTCCATAAGAGTCTCGTCGTTTTCTGCTGCGGCTTCAACGAGAGCACGGTGGTAGGCCATCGCGCGTTCACGCTCTTCTTCGGGTATATCTTCGATTGTGGGGACACCGCCTTCCGGGCCCCATGAATATTTCTTCATCAGCAGAACGTCGATCATGGCATTGAAGCCGGGACCGCTTGCAAGAGGATACTGTACTGGCACGACTTTCGGACCGAATACCTCGCGCATCTGTTCGAGTACGTTCTCATAGTCTGCTTTCTCGCCGTCGAGTTGGTTCATGGCGAAGATCACAGGCTTGTTGAGGTTTGCTGTGGTGCGGAATATATTCTGAGTGCCTACTTCTACGCCATACTGGGCATTGACAAGTATCACGCCTGTATCAGTAACATTGAGTGCTGTGATAGCGCTGCCTACGAAGTCATCGGCTCCGGGGCAATCGATCACGTTGAGTTTTTTACCGAGGAACTCGGCATAGAAGACTGTCGAGAACACAGAGTAACCGTATTCTTTTTCTACCGGGAAATAGTCGCATACCGTATTGTTGGCTGTAACAGAGCCTCGACGTTTTATAACCCCACACTCATAGAGCATAGCTTCTGCGAGTGTGGTTTTGCCAGAGCCTTTGCTTCCAAGCAAGGCTATGTTTTTAATTTCTTTGGTTTCGTAGATTTTCATGTCTTAGTCTTTGATTGTTCGGTGTAGTACAAAAACAAAGCTAATTATACGTCTTTGCTTTTCGGCTCGCAATTTATAAATATTTTTTCTAACAATATGTCTCAATTTTTATGTTATTCAGCATAAAAATGTTTTTTAAACAACAGATATTGCTCTTTAACAGATTTTAAGACCGCCAACCCGGACTTACGCTGTAATTTTTTGTAATTTTGACCTCAATTTTGCCATGCGCTTAATAAAAGCTACTCCACTTTGTTATGGACAATAAGAAAGACAAACACAGCGAAATATCCGGAACCGCTTTCGGCATTCAAAAAATAGAAATAGACCTCAACTCATTCGACGGCGATCCCGACCTCGATCATCTGCCAATCCTACCGACTCGTAATCTTGTTTTATTCCCCGGCATGACCGTAACTTTCGAGCTCGGCCGGGAATCTGCAAAATATCTTGCGAAGCATGCCAATGAAAACAAAATGGCGATAGGTGTCGTATGCCAGCTTGATCCGAATGAAGATAATCCGGCTGTAACGACAGGTTTATATAAATATGGTGTAATTGCTGATGTGCTCAGCGTGATCGATAACAATGAAACACCATCGATGGCACTTGTTCGCTCGCGTGGCAAGTTCAGGATACTTGGAGCTGCCAAAGACAGCGAAATGTGGCTTACGGCAAGAGTAAAGCCCGTTCAGGACATTGACAATGTAAAGGACAACGTCGAGTTCAACATGGTTTCCGAGGAGATTCATCGTCTTATCAATGATGATCTTTCCGAACTGATTCCGGCTCCGCTACTGCCGATGCTGAAGCAGAACAACGATCCTGTCGATTTCATAAATTACTGCTGCACCAACTTTCCTATAGATCAGAAGGACAAAGTAAACTTATTGTCTAAGAATAAGATAGCTGATAGGGCAAAAGGGCTTCTTGCCGAGCTTGTCGTTATGAACGAGCGACAGAAGATTACTCGTCAGGTAATGGCTAAGACAAAAAAGGCCATGGACGAGAACCAGCGCAATGCCTTCCTCCATCAGCAAATGGAATCAATACGTGAGACGCTTTACGGCAACAGCGACGATGAAATTGACGAGCTCTTAAACGCTGGCGAACTTGCAATGATGCCCGACAGCGTATGGACCCTTTTCCAGAAAGAGATAGAAAAGCTGCGTCGTTTCAATCCGTCATCGCCCGACTACTCGGTGCTGTATTCATATCTTGACACGCTTGTTCATATTCCCTGGGTAAAATCGACGCCGCTCAACACCGACTTTGACGAGGCCCGGCGTATTCTTGAGAATGATCACTATGGCCTCGAAAAAGTCAAAGAGCGAATACTTGAGCAACTTGCTGTGATTATGCACAATCCGGGGGGCAAAGCGCCTATTATTTGTCTTGTCGGTGCTCCGGGTGTAGGCAAGACCTCTATCGGCAAATCTGTCGCACGTGCGTTGGGCCGTGTATATGAACGCGTTTCGTTTGGTGGCCTTCACGACGAAGCCGAGATCCGAGGTCATCGTCGTACATATATAGGAGCAATGCCCGGTCGAATAATCGATGCAATGAAACGTGCAGGAGTCGTCAATCCTGTTCTTGTCCTTGACGAACTCGATAAAATAGGCAATGACTATAAGGGAGATCCGGCCGCCGCGCTGCTCGAAGTTCTTGATCCTGAGCAGAATTGCCATTTTCACGATAATTATATTGATGTGGACTATGACTTGTCGAAAGTACTGTTCATAGCTACAGCCAATACCCTATCTACGATTGCACGTCCCTTGCTCGACCGAATGGAGATTATAGAGATTTCCGGATATCTTATTGAAGAGAAGGCCGAAATTGCTCGACGCCACCTCCTGCCTCGTATCTGCGATGAATTGAATCTCGTCCCTGAGCAACTGAAGATTTCTGATGCGGCTCTTCTCGATGTCATTCGTAACTATACATCTGAAAGCGGAGTCCGTGCGCTCGAGAAGAAACTTGCCAAGATTGGTCGTCGTGCTGTTATGGCTCTTATGACCGGATCGGAGTTCCCCTCTCCGGTCGAATCTGCAGACCTTTACAATTTGCTGGGCCTTGCTCCTCATATACCTGACCGTTATGAAAGCAATGAGTACGCCGGAGTCGTTACCGGTCTCGCATGGACCGAAGTCGGTGGAGAGATCCTTATGGCGGAATCGTCGCTTTCACAAAGTAAGACACCGGCTCTTACCCTTACCGGTAAACTTGGCGACGTGATGAAGGAGTCCGCTACGATAGCATACCAATGGGTAAAATCCAATGCCGACAGGCTCGGCATCAATCCGGAACTGTTCGACAGATACAATCTTCACATACACTTTCCCGAAGGAGCCATACCCAAGGATGGCCCGTCGGCAGGCATTACTATCGCCACTTCGATTGTATCGACATTCACTCAGCGTCGCGTAGCAGAGCGTGTAGCTATGACAGGCGAAATCACACTTCGCGGCAAAGTATTACCGGTCGGTGGTATTCGTGAAAAAATATTGGCAGCCAAGCGAGCCGGTATTGATACTATCATACTGTCAAGCCAGAACCGGCGCGATATCGACGATATGCCGGCTCCATATCTTGAGGGGATGACATTCAAGTATGTCGATACAGCCGATCAGGTAATCGAACTTGCTGTAACCGACATCCCTGTAGCTTCGCCCAAAGCTCTGTAGAGCCCTGAACAAAAGACACCCTTAAATCCAATCCGATGAATATACCGATCAAACGAACTCTCGTTCTCCTATCTTCTATTTTAATGGCTTTTGCCGTATCTGCCCAGCCACAGACCTATCGACAGAACCGCAAGCCACTCGCTCCGCGAGCATACACACAGCTCGCTGTCGGCGATATAAAGCCCGAAGGCTGGCTGAAAGAACAGCTCATACGTCAGCGCGACGGACTTACCGGACATCTCGATTCGATCTATCCTCAGGTAATGGGAGCTCGCAACGGTTGGCTCGGCGGCGACGGCGATGTATGGGAGCGTGGTCCGTACTGGATCGACGGTCTCTTGCCTCTCGCATATGCACTTGACGACGAGGCGATGAAAAAGAAGGTACAGCCCTGGATCGAATGGACTCTTGCGTCACAGCAGCCCGATGGCTATTTCGGACCGAGTACCGACCGTGAATGGGAACGCGGTCTTCAGCGCGACAACTCTCACGACTGGTGGCCCAAAATGGTCGTTCTCAAAATCCTTATGCAGCATTACAGCGCTACCGGCGACGAGCGTGTCATACCTTTCATGACCAACTATTTTAAATATCAGCTTGCACATCTTCGCGAAACCCCACTCGGTCACTGGACATTCTGGGGCCAGCGTCGTGGCGGCGACAACCTTATGGCTGTGCTCTGGCTATATAACATAACAGGAGATAAATCCCTTCTCGACCTCGCTTCTATCATAGAAGAGCAGACTCACGACTGGACACAAATCTTCCTGAACGGCGAAGAACTTACCACTCCTATGCGTCTGCATACAGTCAATCTCGGGCAAGGTTTCAAAGAGCCGGTAGAAGCATATCAGCACGACAAGGATTACCGCCACATCGAAGCTGTAGCTCGTGCCAAGCAACGCATGCGCAATACCATCGCCCTCCCGACAGGTTTATGGGGCGGAGACGAACTTCTTCAGTTCGGGTCTCCAACGACCGGTTCAGAGTTTTGCACCGCTGTTGAAATGATGCTTTCGCTCGAAGAGATTCTCCAGATTACAGGCGATACCCAATGGGCCGATGACATCGAACGAATTGCCTACAACGCCCTTCCCACACAGGCAACCGACGACTACAGTGCCAGGCAGTACTATCAACAGATCAATCAGGTAAAGCTCACTCGTGATAATCGCGACTTCTCCACGCCTCACAATGGTACTGATGTCGTGTTCGGCATCATGAGCGGATATCCTTGCTGTACATCAAACATGCATCAGGGTTGGCCGAAGCTGCTCAACAATCTTTGGTATGCAACACCGTCCGATGGCCTCGCTGCTCTTATTTATGCGCCGTGCAAGGTCAGTGCGAAAGTCGCAAACGGAGTTGATGTCACGATCACGGAAAATACCACCTATCCCTTCAGCGGCCGGGTTGAGATGACAATTAATATCGACAGCAAGAAGCTTAAGAGTGTCTATTTCCCTCTCGACCTGCGTATCCCCGTCTGGTGCAAGGATGCCGTGATAACTGTCAACGGCGAAGCTGTGACAACCGATGCCGGAGCCGGAGAGATTGCAACGCTCAAGCGCACATGGAAAAGTGGCGATACGGTCATTCTTGATTTTCCCATGGAAGTCAAAGCATCGCGCTGGTACAACAATGGCGCGGTAATCGAACGCGGACCGCTGCTCTACGCTCTTAAACTTGATGAGAACTGGACTCGCAAGGAATTTACAGGAAACGACATCATTGATCATGGTCCCTGGTATTATGAAGTGACTACAACATCGCCCTGGAATTACGGCTTTAAGAATTACGAGATTTCAGATAATGAGATCAGCAAGAATTTCATCGTCGAAGAGAAACCGATGACTGCCGTTTACCCCTGGAATCCGGAAGGATCTCCTGTTTCCATCCGTACCAAGGGGCGCCGTATCGACGGTTGGGAGATTTCACGCGGCTCAGCCGGCCCTGTTTCATACTATGTGCAACAGACCGACGACATGTCGCAGGATGCTGAGGAAATTACTCTCATCCCCTACGGCTGCACCACACTGCGTATAGCTTTGTTCCCGGTCCGTCCATAAAGTAAACCCACAAATAATCCGGTGCGACAGCTTGATGCTTGTCGCACCGTTTTTTATCCTGACGTCTGTTTGCCTGAATCGAAAAATTTTCGTAACTTTACATATTAATAATAACGATTCACATGGCAGTTTCCAATATAGTAATAAAGGGCGCTCGAGTCAATAACCTCAAGAATATCGACGTCGAGATACCGCGCAATAAATTTGTGGTTATTACCGGTTTGTCCGGGTCCGGCAAATCTTCTTTGGCTTTCGACACACTTTATGCCGAAGGACGCCGCCGTTACGTTGAGAGTCTGTCGGCATACGCCAGGCAGTTTATGGGTAAACTACGTAAACCCGAATGCGACTTCATCAGAGGCATTCCGCCGGCCATTGCTATAGAGCAGAAGGTCAACACACGAAACCCGAGGTCGACAGTCGGCACATCGACAGAGATATACGACTATATTCGCATGCTGTATGGCCGCATAGGCCGTACATTCTCTCCTGTTTCGGGCGAGCAGGTCAAAAAACATACTGTTGAAGACGTGATAGCGACTGCCGCGAACTATCCGGAAGGAACAAAAATGGCTATCGCGGCTCCATTTGAGCTGCCCGACGGAAGAAGTTTGAGCCAGCAACTCGATATATATCTGAAAGAAGGCTATACACGTGTTGTCAATGATAAGGGAGAGTTTGTTGAGATTGAAGAATATAAAAGCGATACTACTCCACTCCTTCTTATCGATCGAATGGCCTGGTCGACTGAAAAGGACGAAATGTCACGAATGGCAGAGTCCGCCGAGACGGCATTTTTTGAAGGTCATGACGAACTTCTACTCATGGTATGGGAAGAAGACGGAAGTATAGCTCGCTACAACTTCTCTAAACGTTTTGAACAGGATGGTATTACCTTCCTTGAGCCAAGTGAGCAGATGTTTAACTTCAATAATCCGGTCGGAGCATGTCCGGTATGTGAAGGTTTTGGCAATACACTCGACATTGCCGAGCAGCTCGTCATTCCTAACCCATATCTTTCGCTCTATGAAGATTGTGTCGCCGCCTGGCGCGGACCTAACACACGGGCCTGGCAACAAGCCTTCATTGCAAAGGCTTCTGACTATGGGTTCCCTATCCATACACCATACAAAGAACTGACAGACAAGCAGCGTAGTCTTCTCTGGGATGGAGACGGAACTAAGCTGAAAGGCATTAACGCTTTTTTCGACAATGCCAGAGCTAACAGGCAGGCTATTGAGCACCGTATGACTCTTGCGAGATTCAGAGGCAAGACTATATGCCGGTGCTGTCATGGCTCACGACTCAAGCCCGAAGCATTATATGTCAAGGTCGGCGGCATGTCTATCGACAGCCTTGTCCGTATGCCGGTCGACAAACTTCTTGATTGGCTCCGGAATCTCCAACTTGAAGAGAACGACAGAAAGATAGCATCGCGTCTGCTTGTAGAGATTGAGAATCGCCTTACCTTCCTCAAGGAAGTAGGTCTTGGCTACCTTACTCTCGACCGGCTTAGCAATACATTGTCGGGCGGCGAAAGCCAGCGTATCAACCTTGCCACATCCCTCGGCAGTAGTCTCGTCGGATCTATATATATACTCGACGAACCTTCGATCGGATTGCATCCTCGCGATACCGACAGGCTTATCGGTGTGTTGCGTAAACTGCAGAAGTTAGGCAACACGGTTGTAATCGTAGAGCACGACGAAGAAATCATGCGTGCAGCCGACTGCATTATCGATGTCGGTCCGGATGCCGGCCGATTGGGTGGCGAAATCGTATTTCAGGGCAGCCCGGATGATCTTCCCGAAAATTCGTCGAGCCACACTGTGCGCTTTCTCAAAGGTCTCGACAGAATTGACGTACCGGCACATCGCCGGAAATGGCGTGATTATATCAGGGTGGAAGGTGCATCGGAGCATAACCTGAAAGATATTACCGTCGACTTCCCTCTCGGAGTCATGACAGTTGTGACTGGCGTGAGCGGATCTGGCAAGTCTACCCTTGTCCGTGATATATTCTATCGCGCTATGGTACGCAAGCTTTTCTCTGAAGGCGATGCTCCGGGCGAGCACAGAAATCTATCCGGCGACATTTCGCGCGTAAGTGATATAGTTTTTGTCGATCAGAACCCTATTGGCAAATCGACGCGTTCCAATCCGGCGACATATCTGAAGGCATATGATGAGATTCGTGCGTTGATGGCATCACAGCAGGCCGCGCGTCAGCTTGATCTTACTCCGGCTTCGTTTTCTTTCAATACCGAAGGTGGCCGTTGTGAGGCGTGCAAAGGAGAAGGCCGCATAACTATTGAGATGCAGTTTTTGGCTGACGTGACTATCGAGTGCGAGGAATGTCATGGGCAGCGCTTCAAGCGCGATGTACTCTCTGTGAAATATAACGGCAAAAACATCAACGACATCCTCGATCTTACTGTCGACGAAGCTATTATATTTTTCAGCGCGGCAAACGGTACTTTCGAGCGGAAGATTGTAGACCGTCTTTTGCCGTTGCAGCAGGTCGGCCTCGGATACATAAAGCTCGGGCAGTCGTCCTCTACTCTGTCCGGCGGCGAAAATCAGCGCGTCAAGCTCGCTTATTACCTCGCGCAAGGTGGATCCAAACCAACTGTATTTATCTTCGACGAGCCCACTACAGGCCTGCATCCGCACGACATCGGAGTATTGCTCAAGTCTTTCGACCGCCTCATTGCTCTCGGGCATACGCTTATAATCGTAGAGCATAATCTCGATGTGATCAAGTGTGCCGATCATATAATCGACATGGGCCCTGAGGGCGGAGAAGAAGGCGGTTATGTGGTTGCTGTCGGGACGCCTGAAGAAATAGTTGCCAATCCCGAAAGCATCACGGCGCGCTACCTTCACGATAAACTCTGACAGATAAGTTAATTTTTGAGGGTCTGGCTTGTCACCTTTTTGATTCCCGGAGCGTCTTACATTCGAGATATCTCAAAGAGAACAAAAGTCAAACCCTTAAATAGTATACATAATGGATATATTAGTTCCCATCCTTATCCCTATCGCTGTAGTGGTCGTATTACCTTGCGTAATCGTCTGGATTGTATTTAAAACACAGACAAACAGGGACAACAAAAATGCTGAGATTGTTATAAAGGCAATCGAAAACAACCAGGTTACAGGGACCGATAAAATAATCGAAGCCATTGCCAAGAACAAGAAGTCGCCGGTGGAGGTATTGCAGAGCCGTCTGCTCCGTGCTTGTATATTTACATTCATCGGTGTATCGTCATTACTGTTGTCAATAATATTCAACTACCGCAACATACTCAGCGAACAGGATCTTGTCACGGGGTTTGCAATACTTGGTGCGATGACATTACCTATTGGTCTTGCATATATGGTAGTATATTTTGCTACTCGCAAATCGGTAATGAAAAGAAACGAGGAGTAGTCTTCTGTCTGACATGACCCGGCAGCAATTCATTTCATACATAGAAAGCAATCAGAGAGCTCTTCGTCGCTTTCTGACTGCTTTATGCTGCGGCGACTCCTCTCTGGCCGACGACATCGCGCAGGAGACTTTGATGAAGGCGTATCTGAATTGCGATAATTTCCGACAGGACAGTAAATTCTCGACATGGATCTACCGCATTGCATACAATACGTTCATCAGCAGCCGGAGACGGGAGAGAGTGACAGATCCCATATCATGCGCGTCAGAGTTGGCTGCTTGTGAACGGGCCGATAAATCGTTCGAATACCAGCATCTGTATAAAGCTCTCGATGATTTATCTGAGAAAGAACGTACTGCCATATTATTGTTCTATATGCAAGGCTACGACATCAGCGAGATTGCTGGAATTACCGAGACTTCGGCAGATGCCGTAAAACAACATTTATCCCGGGGCCGCAGGCACTTGAGGACTTTATTGACGGAGGATTAATTATGGAAGATGACAAACTGAAAAATATTTTTTCTGAGTATGATCCTGATTTGCAGTCCGACGATATGTTTATGGAGCGTCTGCATCGGAATCTGAAAGCTATAGAATCAGTTAGGCAGAACACGCGTGAATTGCGTCGCCACAATCGGCTTGCCGTAGTAGCCGCTGCAATTACCGGATTTGTTGCCGGCGTGATATTGACTGTAAGCTTTCCGTATATATCGGCATATATCGATCGGCTCTCCATGACCGGTTCCGCATTTGCGTTGCTTAGGCCAGAATTTATTCAGGTCTTTGCTTATGCCATAATCGGTCTGGCAGCGACTGCGCTTTCATACACTGCTTATGATCTGACCCTGATAGCTATTCGGAAAAAGTTGTAGTATCGCTTCAGATTATATCTGTAATTATCTTTTCTCGTGGCTCTATCTTGCTCCATGCAAATTGGCCGATAAGATCCTTTGCTCCGGCTGGCTCCTCTTTGTCGATTATGCCGACAATATGTGCCAGCCGGCCGAGTATCTGTTCCGGAGTATATTTCGCCCTTAGGCATCCCATGTCAAGGTCCTTGTCGCGTTTCGAAAGTCGCAGGGCCGATGAATTGCATATAAGTGGCACATGGGCATAGGCCGGAGCTGTTTTTCCTAACAGATTGTACAGATATATCTGCTGGGCCGACGATAACAGTAGGTCGCAGCCTCTTACCACTTCATTGACACCCATGGCTATATCGTCGACAACCACTGCAAGCTGATAAGCCCACGCGCCATCGCCGCGTCGCACCACGAAGTCTCCGCAATGTTTGCTCAGATTCACTCGTTGCTGTCCGTACAGTCTGTCGTTAAAATCGATATCAATATCAGGGACACAAATTCGTGTCGCATGTTTGCGCTCCGGCTCCTCGGTGTGGCAAGGCATATTCTTCGGTCTGCATGTGCCGGCATAGATAATCCGTCCGTCGCTCTGATGTGGGGCCTGAGTCGCCATTATGTCGGCACGGGTGCAGAAACAGGGATATGTCAGACCTGTTTCTTTTAATCTATCCAGAGCACGACTATAGACATCGCCTCTTTGGCTTTGAAGATAAGGACCGTTTTCGCCAAGGCCTTCCATACCTCCTTCATCCCAGTCCAGGCCGAGCCAATGCAGGTCATCTTCAAGTTGACGCGCATATTCCGGCTTCGAGCGTTGCGGATCAAGGTCTTCGATTCTCAGCACCCATCGGCCTCCTGCACTTCGAGCCGAGAGCCACGACATCATGGCTGCAAACACATTGCCGAGATGCATACGGCCTGTTGGCGACGGCGCGAAGCGTCCTACAACACTCATCTGTGTCTGCGTTTCTTGCATGTCTTGTCAAGCGGACAATCGCAGCAGTCATTGTTCTTGCTCTTTCTGAACAGTAACACGGCCGCTAATATAATGACAATCGCGACGATAACCCACTGCAATATCGAATACATATTACCTTCTGTTTATTTGTACTTCTTTTTTATGGCCTTATTGACCTGAGCCGGAGTCGAATCAGCCGGACATTCTTCAAACGGCAGGCGGAAAGCGCAGCCGCCGGCAAACATACTGCAGCCGTATGCTGTCCGTCCTTTTACTATATGACCTTTGCCGCAGACCGGGCATGCGATCTGATCTATGCTCTTCAGTCGGGGAGCTCGTGGCTTTTTGGCCTTCTCGGAGCCTTCAACGCGCTGTGTATCCGTAGTTTTCTCTTGTGCCTGTATGCGCAGACTGCTGTTGTCGCTCAATACATTGATGACTATCTGACGCATCATCTCGCTTATTTCGCTTACGAATGCCGATGGCGAATACAGTCCGGTTTCTATTCGTCGTAACTTATTTTCCCACAAGCCTGTAAGCTTGGCTGATTTAAGCAATTCTTCATTTATTGTGCCTATAAGATCGATGCCGGCCTGAGTCGCTACGAGATTCTTTCGTTCACGTCGTATATAACCGCGTTTGAAGAGGGTTTCTATTATCGCGGCTCTGGTCGACGGTCGTCCTATGCCGTTGTCTTTCATCGCTTCGCGAAGCTCCTCGCTGTCTACCGTTCGGCCGGCCGTTTCCATGGCTCGCAATAGTGTGCCTTCGGTATATGGCTTGGGTGCCTGACTGGTTTTCTTGGCAAGGAATGGTTTGTGCGGACCGCTCTCGCCTTCTGTGAATACAGGCAGCACGGCATCGCTTTCATCGCTCTTATCATCGTCGTTTTTGGCCGGAAGAAGCACTCGCCAGCCAGGTTCGATTATGACCTTGCCGGTTGCCTTGAACTCATAGTCGCCTGACTGTCCGAGTACGCTTGTTGCCTCAAACTTACAGTCAGGATAAAAGACGCCTATAAAGCGCATGGCAATCAGATGATAAAGCCGTTTCTCTTCTGTATCTATTCCTGATGGAAACTGCCCCGTCGGTATAATGGCATGGTGATCCGTTACCTTGCTGTTGTCAAATATCTTCTTGCTCTTTGTTATTGGCGACGATAGAATTGCCTCCGTATATTTCTCATAGGGAGTCATCTTTTTAAGAGTCGGGGCGATCTTTGGATAGATATCATCGCTCAGATATGTCGTGTCTACACGTGGATATGTGGTCAGCTTTTTCTCGTACAGGCTCTGTATGAGGCGGAGCGTCATATCTGCAGTCCAGCCGAAGCGTTTGTTGCATTCTACCTGTAGCGATGTCAGGTCGAATAGGCGTGGAGCTGATTCTCGACCGGTCTTCTTCGTGATCGATTTGACCGTAAAAGTCTTGGACTCTATGTCGGCTACTGCGCTAAGTCCGGGAGCTTCTGTCTCGAATCTGTCGCCCGTATAGGTGAAATTGACATCTCTGTAATAGGTATGAAGCTCCCACGAGTCTTTGGGTACAAAGTTCTCAATCTCTTGCTGGCGCTTGACTATCAACGCCAGTGTCGGAGTCTGCACACGTCCTATTGACAGCACCTGTCCCCGACCTCCGTATTTTAGGGTATAGAGTCGGGTGGCATTCATGCCTAATATCCAGTCGCCTATAGCTCTCGATAATCCGGCATAAAAGAGGCGGTCATATTCCTTCTGAGGCTTTAACTGACCGAAACCCTCGCGTATCGATTCATCGGTCAGAGAGGAGATCCAGAGCCTTTCTACCGGACAGCTTGCATTGGCCTTCTTCATGACCCATCGCTGGATAAGCTCTCCTTCCTGGCCGGCATCGCCGCAGTTTATTATCTCGTCGGCTTGGCCGACAAGCGTTTCTATAACGCCGAACTGATGCTCGATGCCCGGATCTTTGATGACTTTGATATCAAATTTTGCCGGAAGCATCGGCAGCTCCGACAGGCACCAGCGTTTCCAGCGTGGCGAATAATCATCCGGTTCATATAGACAGCAAAGGTGACCGAGCGTCCATGTTACCCGGTAACCGTTGCCTTCATAATATCCATCGTGACGCTCAGTAGCCCCGAGAATAACGGCTATATCTCGAGCCACACTCGGTTTCTCGGTGATGCAGAGCTTCATGATTACTTGTTCAGAACTTTTTTGGCTTCGTTCCAGAGCGCGTCCATCTCCTCGAGTGTCATGTCCTTTAGTGCTTTACCCTGCTCTTTTGCCTGTGCTTCAAGCCAGTTGAATCGGGCGATGAATTTACGGTTGGTACGCTCGAGAGCGTTTACCGGATTAATTCCGTACAGTCGGGCTGCATTCACGAGGCTGAAGAACAGATCTCCGAACTCTGCCTCGATCTCTTCCTGCTTACCTTCGTTGATCGCCTGATGCACCTCTGATGTTTCTTCTGCGACCTTGTCCCATACCTGCTCGGGCGTTTCCCAGTCGAAACCTACATTGGCTGCCTTTTCCTGTACTCTGTACGCCTTTACCAATGCCGGTAAAGCGGCCGGGACTCCGGCCAATACCGACTTGTTGCCGCCCTTCTCCTTAAGCTTGATCTGTTCCCAGTTCTGGGCGACCTGCTCGGGTGTATCGGCGTGAACATTGCCGAAAACATGGGGGTGACGGAATATGAGCTTGTTATTGATCGCATCAGCCACATCGGCGATATCGAACTGTCCTTTCTCTGAACCTATCTTTGAATAGAAGAGCACATGGAGAAGTACATCGCCGAGCTCCTTCTTGATTTCGTTGCAATCATCGTCAAGAAGAGCCTGAGTCAGTTCATAAACCTCTTCAATAGTGTTGGGTCGCAGACTTTCGTTGGTCTGCTTGGCATCCCAGGGACATTTTACCCTGAGAATATCAAGTGTGTCTATGAGGCGTCCGATAGCCTCGAGATGTTCTTTCTTTGCCATTATTTATATTTTTCCACGCCTTCTTCGAGCCATGCTACAAAGTCGCCTACATTCTCGTCGTATACACGAGGCTGCGACAAGGGTTTGCCGGCATTGTCGAGAAGGATATAGTATGGTTGTGAGTTGATACCAAATTTATGACGCTGCAGATATGCCCATTTGTCGCCGACGGTTGTGAGGCGGATCTGTTTGCCTTCCTCTTCTACTACAATAGGTTTGGGCAATTGAGCCTTGTCGTCCACCATAAGCTTGATCATCACATAGTCGCGCTCTATGATTCCGCGTACGGTCGGAGTATCGAATACGGCACCTTCCATCTTGCGGCAGTTCACGCAGGCATATCCTGAGAAGTCAAGTAATACAGGCTTGTTGTTGGCGGCTGCGTATGCCATGCCTTTGTCGTAGTCGTCAAACTCCTCGAATGTACCGCCATAGAGATTGAAATCCTGAGTGTACAGAGGCGGTGCGAACGCGCTCACAGCCTTTAACGGAGCGCCCCAGAGACCGGGTACGAGATACACCGCAAACGATAATGATGCAACTGCCATGAAGAATCGGCCCACAGATGTGTGCTCTACCGGAGCATCGTGGCTGAAACGCAGTTTGCCGAGAAGGTAAAGGCCAAGAAGGATGAAGAGAATTATCCATATCGACAGGAACACTTCGCGGTCGAGTATGTGCCAGCCATAGGCAAGATCGGCAACCGACAGGAACTTAAGCGACAGTATCAGCTCTATAAAGCCAAGCACTACCTTGACCGTGTTGAGCCATGAGCCCGAGCGTGGAAGTTCCTTGAGCATCGAGGGGAAGAAGGCAAAGAAACCGAATGGCAGCGCAAGGCCTAAGGCAAAACCGCCCATGCCGAGTAGCGGACCCATGAGGTTGCTCTGCGAGAAGGCCTCTACAAGCAGCGTACCGATAATAGGTCCGGTGCATGAGAACGATACGAGCACAAGCGTGAAAGCCATAAAGAATATGCTGAGCAGGCCTGTCGTATTTTCTGCCTTGGCGTCTATCGCATTCGACCATTTTGCCGGCAACGCTATTTCAAACGCGCCGAAGAATGATATGGCGAAAACAACAAGGAGAGCGAAAAATATGAGGTTGAATACAGCGCCGGTTGCTATTTCATTCAACTTGCCCGGACCGAATATGAGAGTCAGTATAATGCCGAGTACCAGGAATATGACTATTATGCTTAGTGCGTAGATCACAGCGTCGCGGATTGAACGGCTGCGCGACTTGCTCTTCTTCAGGAAGAAACTTACTGTCATCGGTATCATGGGCCATACACATGGAGTCATAAGAGCCACCAGACCGCCCAGGAAGCCGAAAAGGAGGATCGCCCAATAGCTTTGTACGCCATTGTCGGTCGTTACTTCTACAGGATCCCACCATGCCGACTGTATGGTTGTCTGTTGCTGGCTTGGCGCTGCTGTCGCTTCCTTGGCAGGCACTTCGTTTTGTACCGCTACAGCCGGTCCGCCTATACTGAGATCAAACTCATAGCGAGCCGGTGGTGTGCACGAACTCTCTGTGCATGACATATAACTTACCGCGCCGGTAATCGAACCCGAAGCTCCTTTTTCTACTTTGAACTTCTGTGTAAACGACACCTGACCAACAATCCACGGCAGATTAAGATTCATGAAATCATCGAAATGCATCGATTCATTACCTGTTTTGATCAGGTCTCCGTCGAGGCTGACTCCTTCGGGTAGTTCAAAGGTAATGGAGGTCGGATCAGGCACACCTGCCTCTTGTCCGAGCGAAGGCATCTCGAAGCCGTAGATATGCCAGCCTTCGCCGATATTGCCTGTTACAGTCACTGTTGCGGTCCCGTCGGTCGGTCCGTCGAGAATTGCGCTCCATTCTACTGCCTGTACCTGCCCTTTCGTTACGAATGAGAAGAGACAGGCGAATATTGCCGATAAATATAGTTTTGTCTTCATTACTTCTTAAACTTTATAGGAGTTGCAATGTTTTCGCGAACCGGAGGACGACAGGTAGTGCCGTCGCATGTCATGTAATTGATCACGCAGTTGAACCTGGGGTTCTCGCCCGTAATCTTAAACGGGATCGTAAATTCTATATTGGAGTCCCACCAGGTCAGTTTCATGCCGAACAGGGGATCGTCCACTTCGAGAGCTGGACGGGCCGGCGTAATTTTTCCTGTAAACTCTATATCCGTCGAGGCTTTGAAGTCGAAAGTCGTAGGCTTGGGGCCGTTTTTGGGAAGTGTAAGTCCATACAGGTGCCATCCGTCAGCCACAAGTGCTTTTATGGTCACTACACCTTCTTTGTCGCCCGTCGACTTTACAAACGTACGCCAGCGTACTGGCTGCTGCGTCTGACCGGAAACTTCAAATCCGCTTATCGCTAAGAAAAGTAATAAAAATGTGAGTAAACGTGTCATATTTAGATACATTCGAAGCGACTGATGTGTCTCAGCCGCAAATTTATCATACAAAGTTACTGATTTACGCTCTAATATGAAAATTATCAAATTAAAAAAACGCTAAAACAAGCATTTGCCGGACAAAACAAATGGCGTATAATCGATGTTGTTATAGTGTAACCAATAAAATTAGTATTATGGAGTTTATATGGTATATTCTTATCGGCATAATATCCGGCTTCCTGGCCGGTAAAATCATGCGAGGCGGAGGCTTTGGCCTTATTGTCAATCTTATAGTAGGTATAATCGGCGGTGTGCTCGGCGGATGGCTTTTCGGCCTGCTTGGCATCAGTGCCGGCGGAGGTATTATCGGTGGCATAATTACATCTGTCATTGGAGCGGTCGTGCTTCTATGGATTGTCGGGCTTATTGCCGGACGCGGTAAACAATGACAGCAGCCTATTGTGTCGTGTGCATGGTTGAACCATAAGGCTTCGACAAATGTTATATTTTCATAATCAAACTAAACTACTATTATTATGAAAATTCAGACTGCCGGATTCTTCTCGCTACTTGCCGTCCTCGGTGCCATGACAGCGATATCATCATGTTCTAAAACCGATTATGTGGCAGGTCTTTGGCAAGGCAATCCCGAGCACATTGTCAGCATCCCGTCGGCAAGCGATGCCACTTCTACTATTACGATAGATTTCGCACCGAGAAGCGATAAAAAAGGACAAGGACAAGTCGACCTCAATGCTGTTATCGAAGTACAGCAAGCCGTTGTCGGATCGCTTGTCGACATGCAGTCTCCATATCAGGCCAACATAACGGCTACAGCCTCAATTTCGGGATATTACGCACCCGAAAAGGGCGAGGACGACGACTTTATCCTGTCGTTTGACGCATCCTCCCTCAAGGTCAACGTCGATCCGAGCGGAGTCGTTTTTGTAAATGATGCTGTAAGCAACATGGAACGGCCTGTCCTCGACTCCCTCACGACCGCTACCGCCGACCAATGGCGTGTGATACTCACAAAAGTAATGAGAGAGGAGTTCTATAAATTCTCACGTATCGAAGATGTGGAAGTACATCACAACGATATGATGAGCATGGAGATCGACAATCACGACAAGGTATTCCGCCGCATAGCCCAGAACTAAACTTTCGGGTTACTGAATCGTTACACTTATATGAAACCCCAAAATAACTGAAACAATGAAATACGAACAGCCACAGCTACCATACAACCGACAGGCTCTTGAGCCTGTCATCAGCGCCGAGACTATTGACTACCACTATGGCAAGCATGAAAAAGCCTATATCGATAATCTCAACAAACTTATCAAGGACACCGAATTTGAGGACATGAGCCTCGAAGAAGTGATCGCACATTCCAAAGGCGCCTTGTTCAATAATGCATCACAGGCCTGGAACCATATATTCTACTTCTTCACTTTCGCTCCCGACGGCTCTCGTGAGCCTCAGGGCGATCTGCGTAGAGCTATCGATCGCGACTTCGGATCCTTCGACAATTTCAAAAAGGCATTTGTCGATGCCGGTGTCGGCCTGTTCGGCTCCGGATGGGTATGGCTTTCTCGCGATGAAGAAGGTAAGCTATTCATTACCCAGGAACAGAATGCCGGCAACCCGATAACATCAGGGCTGACCCCTCTGCTCACATTCGATGTATGGGAGCATGCCTACTATCTCGACTATCAGAATCGTCGTGCCGATGCCCTCGCTAAACTGTGGGACATTGTCGACTGGGATGTCGTCGAAAATCGTTATTAATCCCTGAATAGCACTTTAAGAATAAGCATAATGTGATGAATGGAAAGGGAGGTACTCGTGAGAGCACCTCTTTTTCTTGTAAATCAGGTTTTTAAACCTATTTGTTATCAAGTGTTAATTAAGCCGTGTTGAGGAAAGTGAATATTATATTGCGGTAAATGACAAAAAGTAAGCAAAGGGTGTCTCGCAGCAGCTATTTACCATACTATCTATATTTGTTCTGCTGCAAGTGTGTAAAATATGTTAATATCTCGTCAATTTGCGAACATATTACTTGCATAAGCTTGACAGCGGCATTAACTTTGCATCGTGTTTTTCATGGTATAGATTTAAGGTTAATTAGATTGATTGTCGAGATGACAATCAATTCTTTTTTTATACCTGTCAATACTTGTTTCATGAACATCCCTTGCTCAAAAATTTGTGCGTTGACAAATTTTTTGCTATTTTTGCTCTAATTTTGAGCCATGGAGCATATTCTGTACATCTTACCGCGAGGCATTGCCATCGGAGCATTGATTTCAGCGCCGATGGGGCCTATAGGTATGTTGGTAATACAGCGTACGCTTAGCAAAGGCAGATGGCCGGCCTTCTTTACCGGAGTGGGTGCAGCTTTAAGTGATCTTATATATTGTCTGTTAACCGGTTTCTGTCTCAGTTTTATTACCGGTTTTATCGATGCTCATCAGCTGCTGATTCAGATAATAGGCAGTATCGTCCTCGGAGCATTCGGTGTATACCTTTTCCGCAAGAACCCGACACGATCACTTAAAACAGCCATGCCGGCGGCCTCAAACTATTGGAGCGATCTCGGTACCGGTTTCCTGCTTACATTCTCAAATCCTCTGATTCTCTTCTTTATAATAGGCCTTTTCGCGAGATTCAATTTTATTCTGCCTGAATTCGAGATTCATCATCATATTTTTGCCTACACTACGATATTTGCCGGAGCCTTACTCTGGTGGTACTTCGTCACATCTTTGGTCAACCATTTAGGCAAGCGCATCAACATGCGTTCCTTAAAGATTATCAACCGCGTAATAGCCCTTGTGCTTATCGGTATGGCTGTCATTGGTGTCATAATGGCTAATTTCGACAAACATTTCTGAGTATGGAAACAAAAACTCTGACTCTGCCCTACGTTGAGACGCCCGATTGGATCAAGCTCTACTCTACGCTCCCGGCTCATAAGATAGAGTGTCGCAACGATTGGCCCGGCACTCGCGACGGTGTTGATGTATCTTTCATCCCGAGCTACAACGACGATGGCATACAGATTACATTTACCACCAAAGGAGCTCCTCTGATATGTAACCACTTCGCAAATCAGGCTGCTGTCTGTGCCGACTCTTGTGTCGAATTTTTCATTATGACCGATGTCGAAGGCGTCTACATAAATTTCGAGTTCAACATACTCGGCTATATTAACGCATCGAGGCGTACCGGCCGTCATGATTCAACACCTCTCACGGCTGACGAATTAGCCATGATAAAGACCATTCCGACATACCATGCCGACGGCCCGTTTGTTTTCGACGATCTTGAAGATGACACCTGGATTATCACGGTAAATATTCCGTGGAAACTCATTGGCGTCAAGCCTGATGTCGGTACAATATTAAAGGGAAACTTTCAGGCATGTTCCGACGATGCCAACCCTCCCTATTATCTTACATGGTCCCCTATCGCGACTCCTCAGCCCGACTATCATCGTCCCGAATTTTTCGGCGACATAATCCTTGGCCCTAAAGAATGACATCCGGTCATTATCACGATATACTTTCCTACCTCAGAGATCTGACGGCCGGCACCGGATGGGAGGGACATCTCTTTGCCGTAGGCGGTTGCTGTCGCGATGAGATTATCGGATGCGAGATCAAAGACATAGATCTTGCCGTATCATTGCCTGGTGGCGGCATCGATTTTGCCGAATGGATTTATAAGAATAAACTCGCCGTAAAGGAACCGGTTAAATTTCCGGTTTTCGGCACAGCTATGTTCAGGCTCCGCGAATTTCCTGATGACGAGATAGAAATCGTTCAGACAAGAGCCGAGAAATATACCGATTCCACAAGCCGCGACCCTATTACCGTATTCGGTTCAATAGAATCCGACTGCCGCCGTCGCGATCTTACCATAAACGCCCTGTATTACGACATAAGCAGGCAGAAGGTGCTCGACATACTCGGCTGCAGTATCGACGATATCCACAACCATGTCATTCGCACGCCCGACGATCCCGATTCTACTTTCGATGACGATCCCGTGCGCATCCTGCGTGCTGTCAGACTTGCCACACGTTACAGCTGGGATATAGAGCCGGATACATATAACGCATTAAAGACCAATATACATCGTCTCGAAATCGTCCGTAAAGAACGCATGCAGGCCGAGTTCGACAAGATGCTCAACGGCGCCAACCCGTCCCGTGCGATGGAGATGCTGCGCGACATAGGCGCTATGCAGTACGTCATGCCCGAGCTCGTACCGATGTTCGACCTTAAGCAAAACGACAATCATGTAGGCACCGTATGGGAGCACACGATGGCTGTTATCGACAAGTTGCCGCCTGTGCCGGTGCTTCGCATGGCCGGCCTTCTGCATGAGATGGGCAAGACTGTCGGCTCATATACCGGGCGCGACGGACGTATACATTTTACCGGTCACGAGCGCCGTGGCAGAGGCCTGATCGTAAATGCGTTGCGCCGATTACGCTACGACTCCACATTTATCGACAAGGTATTGTTCCTCATAGTCAACCATAAAGCGACGAAAACATGGGGCGCGAAAGCCGAAAACATGAATCCGGCAAACCTCCGAAGGCTGCAGTATCGCTGCGCGTCGCGTGAGCGCCTCAACAGATTGCTGACTCTTATCGATGCCGACAACCGCTCTTTTGCGCCCGGACACGGCATGCCCGAACAGGTAGATATCATACGCAAGGCTGCTGCCGAAATGGACCGCAACCACACGTCGATGTACAATTACCGCCAGCCTATATCACAGGGGAAAATACGAAAGCTCAAAGGACTTGGGCCCGATGATGATATCAAGCCCTACTGCGACTTTGTGATGAAGGAGGTTTTCGCCGATCCGAAGATATCGAAAGATATCATCCGCAGGAAACTGATGCTCTACCGGCCCGGTAAGAGAGACAGCTGATCAGTCTGTGTCGAATCTGTCGGCAAGAGGCTTGATCATATCTGTGGCAGATTGATCGCTCTTTACCGGTACTATCGTTATATATCGCCTGCGCAGCCAGTACTCGTCGGTATCTTCCGCTTCCGGCTCGAAATTGACAAACTTGCCTGTAAGCCAGTAGAACGGAATGCCCTGAGGGTCAAGGTAACGTTTGTAACCGTCCACCCACTTGCCTCGTGTCGCTCTGCATACCCGTATACCCTCAGGCATGACTCGTGCCGGGATATTGACATTGAGACACACTCCGTCTGGCAGACCGGATGCAAGTACATCGGCAACTATTTTGGCGACAAAAGCGGTCGAGAATTTGAAATCAGCCTTAAGTGAGTGATGTAACAACGAAAAGCCTACCGACGGTATACCCTCGATACATCCCTCCAGTACGGCGCCCATCGTGCCCGAGTATGTAACATTGACACCCGAGTTGGACCCATGGTTGATTCCGGCCAATACTATGTCGGGTCTACGCGGAACGATAGCGTGTAGTGCAAGCTTGACGCAGTCTACCGGCGTGCCGTCAACCGTAAACATGCGTACACCCTCTTTATCGCAGGGATACTCGTTGATTCGCAAAGGTGCGCCGACTGTCATAGCGGCCGACTGTCCCGAATGTGGGTGTGCCGGTGCCACTACATAGACATCGCCCATCGAACGCACACAATCGGCCAGATGGTGTACTCCTGGGGCGTTGATACTGTCATCGTTGCTTATAAGTATTAGCGGACGGGGTGTTTCCATAATGTGTTGATCTTGTAAGTTATGTATTCAGACTCCCTTTTATAACACTTGAGATACCCCAAATGTTGACCCGTCTGAAGCCCTCCGTTACCGAGACGCGATATCAGCCTCTATGGCATCGATATCGGCCGACAGTTTCTTGTCGTGCTCTATGCGGTTTTCGATAGCCTGACATCCATGTATCACGGTCGCATGTGTGCGGTCGAGCTTTTGTCCGATGGTCGACAATGGCAGCTTGACAAGCTTCTTGGCAAGGAACATTACCACCTGACGCGCGTCTGACACCTCACGGCGGCGGCTCTTGGTAAACAACAGATCCGGACTGATGCCGTAATGACTCGACACCGCGTCGGCGACCATCTCGAAATTGACCTGATGACGCTTGATCTTTACCGCATTCGACATCACACGCTTGGCAAGGTCGAGCGATATGTCGCGGTTGAGTACGGTTGCATGTGCAACAAGCGACACGACAACGCCCTCAAGCTCCCTGACACTTTGTGTCACGTTGGCGGCTATAAATTCCGAAACCTCCGAGGGCAGTATCAGGCCATCGCTGTCTGCCTTGAGCTTCAGAACATTTCGCCTCAATGCGATATCCGGGCGCTCAAGTTCTACCTGCATGCCCCATTTGAAGCGGCTGAGAAGACGGGCCTCGAATCCTTCCATCTCGCTTGGCGCACAGTCGCTCGACATGATTATCTGGCGGTCGTGCTGATGCAGATGGTTGAATATATGGAAGAACGTATTCTGTGTGCCCGGCATATTCTGCAGGTCCTGGATATCATCGATGATCAGCGTGTCTATGCTCTGATAGAAATGGAAGAAGTCATTGATGTTTTTGGCTGCCGCGGCTGTATACTGGCTCTGGAAGAGGCGGGCGGTAACATACAGCACACGGGCCTTGGGATTGCGCTCTTTTATACGTATGCCTATAGCCTGTATGAGATGTGTCTTGCCCACGCCCGACGGCCCGAACACGAAAAGTGGGTTGAACGTCTTTAGCGAAGGATTCTCGGCTATGGCCTCGCCTATCGATCGGGCTATCTTGTTGCTGTCGCTTTCGCAGTAATTCTCGAAAGTATAGCGTGGATTTAGCTGAGGATCAAAGTCCTGACGGCTCGTCGGCGCAAACGGGTTGGCCGGGCCGACTTTGCTCTGCTCCATTATCGACGGCGACGGTTCCGAGCCTTTCTGGAATGACATCGATTCCGGGTCATCCTTTTTGATAGGATATAGGAACTCGATATGGACACCGGTTCCATAGACCTTCTTGACGCCGGCTCGCAGCAATGGCAGATAGCGTGCTTCGATCTGTTCGATAAAGAATACGGACGGCACCAGAAGCTTGAGTTCCCCGTTTTCATAACTTACTGAAGTCATGTCGCGGAACCAAGTCTCGAATTGCTGAGGCGTCAGATTGTCTTTGATAAAATCACGACAAGACGCCCATAGTTCTTGGTGAGTCTGATTCATTACCGATTATGCTTTATACGAATACAAAATTCTTAATATTTTTCTGAAAAAACAAATGACGAAATATTTGGAATTTCGAATTATTGTGCAACTGCGTTTATTACAATTAGTTACACCATTTTTAACATATTGCGCTATGTGTATTATGTAAGCGTTTGACAGATAGTCGTTTATTACCGCGTCACACTTCCGTAACATCACTTATTTCCACCTCTCAACAGCGGCTCAATTATCTCTGCAAGGCTTTTTGTATTAAAAACGGCAGCTGGTGCTTATTTAAAGTAATTTTAAATAAGCACCAGCCTGAGCGGAATATCGTTATCAGAAAACCTTGATGCTTATATAGCGCTTCGGATTACGCTTGATATCAACAAAGAGAGAGTCAAGCGATGCCACTGTAGCATTCAGATTGTCGTACAGCGCCGGGTCGTTGAGCAGCTTGCCTACCGACGAATCGCGATTGTTGAGTTGGGCGGTAAGCTCGTTCAGGTTGGCGATTGTAGCCTGTATGTTGTTGGCGATGCTGTCGATAGGCGCCTCGCGCAGTCGGCCTGTCACAGCTGTAAGATCGCCGGTCATCGTGTCTACATTCGAAGTGATATTCTTAACATTGTCTACCACCGGGCCCAGCGAGGATGTGGCCTTGTTGAGCGAGCGGAGTGTGGCGTTGAGTTCGGCGGTAATGCCGTCAAGTCGTTTAAGGCTTGTGGCAAGAGCCGGATCTGCGACAAGAGTGTTGAGGCTTGTCAGCAATGTATCCACTTTAGGAACGATAGCGTTGACGGCCGGGAGAAGATTCTCGCTCAGCGCTGCCATCATGCCGGCGTTGAGCTGGCCCGGAATGGTATCGCCTATCGCATACATGCCTTCGGCCGGATTACCGAGTTTGAGCGAGATCGAGGCGGTACCCAGCAGATCGCTGCCAAGCGATGCTGTCGAGCCCTTGGGTAGACGGAGCGACTTGTCTACACTCATCTCTACTATCACATTGCCAGGTCGATTGTAGTCATAGCTTATCGATCTCACGAGACCTATCTTATATCCGTTGAGCGTTACAGGCGCCGACACGGCAAGGCCTTCTACATTATTGTAACTTGCGTAATAATAGTTTGCAGCTTTAAAGATATTGACTCCCTTGAGGAAATTGATGCCGAAATAAAGTAAGACAAGCGCCAGTATCACAAGCAGGCCTATCATCACTTCCCTACGAAAAATTTGTTTCATTACTCGGTATATTAGTTTTTATTATTCTTTATCGATATGTGTCTCGTGCGGTAATCCTTTATCGCCGACGAGATCGCTTTAGCACATTTTGCACGGCCCTCGTTCGAGCCAAGAAATTTCTCGGCCGACGGATTGCATATGAAGTCCAGCTCTATCAGCACCGATGGCATACGGGTTGCCCACAGTACGAGGAATCCGGCCTGCCGGACTCCCTTGTCGGCTCTCCCGGCGTTTTGTACGAGCTCGTTCTGCACCATCGATGCAAATTCAACACTTTTCTCCATATGGCGGTTCTGTGTCAGCTCGAATATTATATACGACTCCGACGAGTTGGGATCGAAGCCCTGATATGTTGTGCTGAAATCCTCCTCAAGCTCGATTACCGCGTTTTCACGCATTGCCACCTCGAGGTTGGCCTCGCTCTTGTGCAGTCCCACCGTATACACCGATGCTCCGTGCACCTTTTCCCGTCCTCTGCTGCGGCGGTCTATCGAATTGACATGCACGGAGACAAACAGATCGGCGCCGGCTTCATTGGCTTTCGAAGCGCGGTCCTGTAGCGCTACTGCCCGGTCGTCGGTTCGTGTATATACCACTTTAACGCTGTCGCCCAGACTTTCCTTGAGCATCTTGCCTGCTCGCAGTGCTACATCGAGAGTGATGTTTTTCTCGCGCTGGCTCTTGCCTCGGCATCCCTGGTCTTTGCCTCCGTGGCCGGCATCAAGTACAACGACAAACGGACGGTCATTACCTTCCGCATGTGCGACGCTCGAGCAGGCAGCCATTATTATGACTCCAAGCATAAGCAATATGTGCTTGATATCTGGCATATCGTGTTTGGTTCTTTTCAAATTGCAAATTTAGCACTTTTTCCGCCAATATCATTGTCCTTTTGGTCGAAAATATAAACACTTTTGGCCCCCTAGCGTTTAATCTTGATAAAAAAAGCATCGGTCGGCGTAGACATTGCACACCGACCGACCTTAGAACTTGAATAGCTGCTTATTTTGCGGCTTCGAGAGATGCCTTGCGGAACTCTTTCATGAGTTTCTCAAGCTGAAGAGATGCCTTGCGGGCACGGGTTCCGGCGGCTTTGTTGCCTTTTTCTTGCTGAAGAGCTGCGTCTGCGCTGAATGCCTCGTAAGCAGCTTTAATCTGCTGGAGTAATGATTCCATGGACTAAAATTTTTTAAGTTGAAAATATGTTGATGTTCTCTATATTTCGTCTTCGTATTCTGTCGTATCTGTGATTCCGGCTTCGGCGAGTGCCTGACGGCGCTCTCGGCATGTGCCGCAGCGGCCGCAGTGCTTCTCCTGTCCGCGATAGCATGAATATGTGGTGGAATAGTCTATGCCGAGGCGCTTGCCCCTGAGTGCTATATCCGATTTTTTGAGCAATGTGTAAGGTGCCTTTACCGTAATGCCTTCATATGTGCCGGCCTTGATGGCTTCCGACATTGCCTTCACAAATGCTTCACGGCAGTCGGGATAAAGCGCGTGATCACCGGCATGATTGGCGATCATGAGCACTGTCAGACCACGGCTCTCGGCCAGGCCTGCGGCGGCGGCAAGCATGATGCCGTTTCTGAACGGTACGACGGTCGATTTCATGTTGTCGAAATCGTAGTCCCCTTCGGGTATTGCGTCGGGACCTTCGAGCAGCGAGCTGTGGAACAGCCGGCCGATAAACGACAGGTCGACCTCTACAAGCTCTATCCCCAGCTGTTCGCAGTGATAGCGTGCGCACTCAAGCTCGCGCTGGTTGTGATTCGAGCCATAGGTAAAGTTCACGGCAAGATCGATTTCGTTGGCATACTCGTGGAGCATGGTCACGGAGTCCATGCCGCCGGACAATACCATTAGTGCGTTTTTAATTGTTCTGCTCATATGCCGTTCAGAATTTATCGGGGAATACTGCCAGCAGACGTGCTCTTACCATATCCTGGTGGGCACTGTCGCCATAGTTCGCGAATGGTATGATGGAGATGCCGCCGCGTGGATTGAAAAGTCCGCGCACCTCTATATAGCGTGGGCGCATCAGGGCGATAAGATCCTTCATGATGATATTGACGCAGTCTTCGTGAAAATCACCGTGGTTGCGGAAGCTGAATAGATAAAGCTTTAGGCTTTTGCTCTCAACCATATCCTCATCGGGTATATAGTTGATAATTATGCGGCCGTAGTCCGGCTGTCCCGTTTTCGGACACAAGGATGTGAACTCCGGGCAGTCAAGACTTACCAGATAGTCATGCTCGATATGTTTGTTCTTGAAGGTCTCAAGCAACTCCGGTGCATAGTCGGTAGGATATTTCGTACCGGCGCTGCCAAGTAGGGTGCATGTCGACAATTCTTCTGTTTTACGAGACATAATGATTAATAATCCTGTATTTACCCTCTCCGAGCGGCGAGGTGCATACTCTTTCCTTTAAATTTATTTTGCAAACATACTAATTTTTCGTCAATCCGCAAAAAAATAGCTTGTTTTGAACAAAAAAATTACGCCGGCAAGCAAAAAAATCGACTTTTTAGCCTGCTCAGGCACCTGTTTGGCCTCAGATTATGCCGCGAAGATCCATTAACCGCGTCACTCCGTGGCGCTCGCAGTACGCTTTAAGGCCTTCTATGATCTCTATTGTCACTCTTGGATTGATGAAGTTGGCCGTGCCGACTTCTATGGCGCTTGCGCCGGCCATTATGAACTCAAGAGCGTCGTTGGCGTTCATAATGCCGCCGAGACCGACTACAGGTATTCCTACTGCATGGGCTACCTGCCATACCATACGCACGGCGACCGGTTTTACCGCCGGTCCCGAAAGTCCGCCTGTGATTGTCGAAAGCATCGGGCGGCGACGTTCTACATCTATAGCCATGCCGAGCAAGGTATTGATAAGCGAAACAGAGTCCGCGCCGGCATCTTCTACCGACTTGGCTATTTCGACGATCGAGGTAACATTGGGCGACAGCTTGACGATCAGATGACGTGGCCACACATTACGGACAGCCGACACCACGTCATGTGCGCCTGAGCATGTTGTGCCGAATGCCATGCCGCCCTGCTTCACATTGGGGCATGAGATATTGAGCTCGATAGCCTTGAGGCCTTCAAGTTCGGCAAGGCGCTCCGAGCAGGCTACATAATCTTCTATACGCGCGCCCGACACATTTACTACCGGCACCGACTTGCAGTCCTTGATCGATGGCCAGATATCTTCTATGAAATGCTCTACTCCGCCGTTCTGGAGGCCGACACAGTTCAGCATTCCCATCGGGGTTTCGGCCATTCGGGGATAATCGTTTCCCTGACGGGCCTCAAGGGTAGTGCCCTTCACGACAAAACCGCCAAGTGAATCCAGATCGATAAAGTCCGAATACTCTGTGCCGAATCCAAATGTACCTGATGCCGTCAGCACCGGGTTCTGTAGCTCAAGATCTTTGAGCTTAGTTGATAAATCTACCATGTCAGCTGATCAAATTTAAAGACTGGACCTTCTTTGCATACGCATACATTGCCCTTCACTGTCTTTTCCACACAGCACAGGCAGGCTCCGAGTCCGCATGCCATCATATTCTCGAGTGATACTTCGCCTTCTGTTCCTCGCGACACAGCGTCTTTGAGGCAGGCTTTCATCATTGGCTTGGGGCCGCATACCTGTATATAGTCTTTCGCTTTGCCGAAATCAGGATGTGCGGTCACAAGTCCGTGGAATCCGGCGCTGCCATCATCCGTGCATACCTTTATATCGCACACCTCGGCGAAGCGGTCGATTATTGCCTGGTCGGGTGCCGTGCGCATGCCGAAGATTACCTCCGTTTCCACGCCTTTCTTCACAAGCTCGCAGGCCTGATAGTAAAGAGGAGCTATACCTACGCCACCGCCCACAAGAAGCACCTTGCTGCCGGGTGCGAAATCACTTCTGAAGCCTTGCCCGAGTGGTCCGATAACTCTCAGTGTGTCACCAGCCTCGTAGTCGCGGAGAGCCTTGGTTGCTCGGCCTATAGGGGCTACAAGGAGTTCCAGGGTGCGGTCAGTCCTGTTGTAGATCGATATCGGTCGGTTGAGAAGCACTTCCGAGCGGTCTACTCCTACTTCGACAAACTGGCCCGGATTCATCATTGGCATAAGGCTGCCGTCGGCTTGCGACAAGATAAGCCAAAGCCAGCCCGAGGGTAGATGCTCTACCCTCTCAAGCCTCAGTATCATCTCATACTTTTTCATAGATATTACAAAAAGCCGATGGCAATGATTTGCTATCGGCTATATGATGTGATTGGTTTATTAAGTGGTGGCGGGAACGAGAATTGAACTCGTGACCTCCGGGTTATGAATCCGACGCTCTAACCAACTGAGCTATCCCGCCGTTTTGCGACTGCAAAGTTACACACATTTTTTTACCCAACCAAATTTTTTATGAACTTTTTTTGTGCGAATTTTGTTATACACCTTTCCGGCCGGCCTGTGCATGCCTTCTGCTACATGTCGAGAGTCTGTACTCCGCCTCCGTTTACCATTAACACCTGACCGCTTACCCAGGCTGATATCGGGCATGCGAAATAAAGGACTGCTCCGGCTATGTCCGACACTTCTCCGAGTCGATGTAATGGTGTGTGCGCAAGCATCTTCGCCTCGATTTTCGGAGTCAGCACACTTGCAAGGGAATGCGTCCTTGTCGCACCGGGACCGACACAATTGATTCTTATGCCCATATGGCCGTAGTCAAACGCCAGGTTCGATGCCAGATGGTTGAGAGCGGCCTTCGACGATGCGTAGATAGCCATATTCGCCTCGTTATTGATGCTGCTCATCGATGTTATGTTGACTATGCTTCCGTAGCCCGATTTCTCCATGTATGGAGCTGCGAGCTTGCACAATTGCCAGGGTGCGAATACATTCATTGCATAGATTCGCTCCACGTATGCGCGGTCTATCTTGAACGGGTTCTCTCGGCCGCCGCCTCCAATGCCGGCATTGTTGACAAGTATGTTTACCGTGCCGTATGTCTTTACGGCAAATTCTATAAGTGCGCTGAGCTCGTTCTCGTCAAGCACATTGCAGGCTGTGGCTGACGCTATGCCTCCTGATTTTATGATTTCGTCTGCTGTCGCCTGTGCATTCTCAAGTTTAAGATCACTTACTACAACCGATGCTCCGGCCGATGCGAGTATTTCACTGCAGCCCTTGCCTATCCCGTTTCCGGCGCCGGTTACGACTGCCACCTTGCCTTTGAGGTCAAATAGTTCCTTCGTATTCATATATTGAAGTATTATAATATATATACAACAAATTAATCACGCCGGGTGTTCCCGGCTTGTTGCGTATTGTTTTGTCGCCCGTTTGGCCTTGTTTCTGTGCTTTTGTGGAATTGCGGATTCATCGGTACAATATCTTTGTCTAATTTTGTCGTATGAAAAACATCTCATTGCTATATCTACTCCTTGTGGCATCCCTCATATCGTCATGCGATATGGTAGAGAACCAGCCCTATGCCGCAAGGATTACCGGCAAGACCGATCTCAACACCATATATACCCGGGAGCTGTCGGCCGCAGGGCTGAAACCGCCCTTCTCTTTCGCTTTCATTACCGACACCCAAGGCTCGCTCGACGAGATGCGTCAGGCTATAGGTATTATAAGGAGTAGAAAGGATATTGACTTCATCGTACACGGAGGCGACCTTACCGACTTCGGAATTGTGAAAGAATTTATTTGGGCGCGCGACATTATGGAAGAAGCCGGCATCCCGTATATTACAGTCATAGGCAACCACGACTGCCTCGGAAATGGCAACGATACCTTCGACTATATTTTCGGCCCTGAAAACTTTTCTTTCAACATCGGCCCCGTCCATTTCCTGTGTCTCAATACTATTGCGCTCGAGTACGATTACTCGCGGCCCGTACCCGATCTCGACTTCATAGAACGCGATATCCTGTCGGTAGCCGAGACAAACGCTCAACATCCCGATTCGATAACTCACTCCATCGTAGTGATGCACTCAAGGCCATACGACGAACAGTTCAACAACAATGTCGCCAAGCCGTTCAATTATTACATCTCGCAGCTTCCGGGCATGGATATCGGCAAAAGCGGATCTGATACATGCGACAAAGGTTTCTGTATCAACGGTCACAACCACGCGATAGCCGTAAGCGATATTTTCGACAACGGAATACTATATTATCAGTGTGCCGACATGGGCAAGCGCACATTCTTCATTTTCACTGTCACTGATGATGGATACGATTATGAGACAGTCGTTTTTTAAACATACAGTTTCGGCTTTTGTCATCCTCATATTGCTTCTGTCGCCCCTCTCGGTCGGTGCTCAGTCAGGATACGAGCAGCGTCTCGAACGTCGTGAGAAGGTATGGCAGAAGCTTATTCCAAACCTTTATATGTTGCAGTATGGCGGCGGAATTGCCACTGTTTCGGCCGGTTTAGGATGGGACTATGGCCGGGCAAGGCAATGGGAAACCCACATACTGTTCGGCTTTGTCCCTAAAAAATACAGTCATTCACATTACTGGACGTTCAATATCCGTCAGACATATATCCCCTGGAGCATCCCGATAAAAAACATAGTCAGCTACAGACCTTTGACAGCAAGTCTTCTGGTAAACTCAATACTACACAACGACTTCTGGATGTCTGAGCCCGACCGCTATCCTCACGGCTACTACGGTTTCTCAAGCCGAATGCGCTTTCACATTGCTGTCGGCCAGAGATGGACATTTGCCATTCCTCGCGACAAAAGACTGATTTCAAGCCAACTGAGCGTATATTACGAATTGTCGACCTGCGACCTCTATGTCCGTCAGAAATTCCTTAATTCGGCGATACCGTTCAAAGACATACTCTCCTTGGGCTTCGGCATCATATTTACCATTTAGATTTACCATTTAGCTCGTCTTGCGCGAGGCATCTATCTTGAGCAGTATAAAGAGCAGTATCGTGAAGCCCCACAGCGACGAACCTCCATAGCTGAAGAATGGCAACGGAATACCGATTACCGGGCACAAACCTATTACCATGCCTATATTGATGCAGAAATGGAAGATAAAATATGAAGCCACACAATAGGCATACACACGTCCGAATGTGCTCGGCTGACGCTCGCCTATCTTGATCACTCGCAGGATGAGCCCGAGGAATAGCAGTGTCACAATCATTGCACCCACAAAACCTTCCTCCTCTCCTATCGTGCAGAAGATAAAGTCGGTGTGCTGTTCCGGCACATATTTAAGTTTGGTCTGTGTTCCGTTGAGGAAACCCTTGCCGAAAAAGCCACCGGAACCGATAGCTATCTTCGACTGGTTTACATTATAGCCGGCATCTCTGAGATCCTCGACTATACCGAGTGCTACTTCTATGCGGAGCTTCTGATGAGGCTGAAGATGATTGAACGCCGCTCCGATCGAGAACATGAATACCAGCGACAGCACGGCGGTAAGAGCCGACACATACAGTTTTGGACGGCGCAACGTGATGGCCTCGAATACGATGTATACACACGCTATGGCGATCGCGCCGAGATTGACAGCAAGGCCGGGTATCTCTATTCCGCAAAGGCTGAGGATATACTCCACAAGGCCGACGCCTAAAAACCAAAGCAGAAGGTTGCGTCCTACTTCGAGCCTGCGTGAATATACAACGGTCATACCCGTCATCACGACCATAATCATCAGCATCACATAAAATTCGCCCGACGGCATACCCAAGATCATGGTCTCGGTAAACTTGATGCCGACTACAAATATTACTACGGCAAAGAACGCTGCAAACAGCACGAGGCCGCTCATTCCCTCGCGATAGAGGACAAAGAATAGGGCAAGGAATGTAAGAGCCGAGCCTGTCTCATTCTGTAGCAGTATCAGTACTACAGGCACCAGGATCAGGGTTATCGCCTTGAGATAATTGACGTAGCTCGCGTTCAGGTTGAAATGATAGCCGCTCAATAGCTTGGCAAGCGCGAGCGCCGTGGCAAACTTGGCGAACTCCGCCGGCTGCAGACTCATGCTGCTGCCGAACTTGATCCACGAATAGGAGCCCTTTGTGTCCTCCGCAAGAAATGGCGTAATGGCGAGCAGTATCATAAGCCCGATATACACCGGGAAGGCATACGTCTCGTACATTCGAGCATCGATCAGCAATATTATCAGGCCAAGGATAAGCGACAGACCTATCCAGCGGAGTTGTTTGCCCGAGAACTCGCTTATGGCAAACATCGATGCGTTGTCGAAATTATAACAGGCCGCATATATGCTTACCATCCCGGCGAATACCATGATAAGATAGATGATAATCGTCGGCCAGTCAAGATGACGGAACGTCAACGACGGATCATTTCTTCTTGGGAGGGGCATAATATACTTTCGAGTTTAACATTAATTCTTCTGTTGCCTTGCGGCCCGGCGAGATTGTGCCGGTAAGGTATTTCTCCATTACGAGGCTACCGATAGGCACGCCGTAGGTCGCTCCATAACCGCCGCACTCTACAAACACCGCTATCGCTATCTTGGGATTGTCGTATGGCGCGAAACCCATAAACACGGCGTGGTGGTTGCCGTGTGGATTCTGTGCCGTACCTGTCTTGCCGCACACCTCGATACCGGGGATTGCGGCGCCTCGGCATGTACCGCCTGTCACTGCGGCTCGCATACCCTCGGCTATCGGTGTATAGTACTTGGCCTCGATTGAGGGATAGCGCCGTTCGAGCAGCTTGCTGTCTATCACGGTGTCCTGGATCTCTTTTACCACATGTGGCGTCACGAAGAAACCTCGGTTTGCTATTGTGGCGCCTAAGTTCGCTATCTGTAACGGCGTGGCGAGGATTTCGCCTTGACCGATAGCCACTGAGATGATCGTATTTGCGCTCCAGCGTCCTTCCTTGTAGAACTTGTCGTAATACTTGGCATTGGGGATAAAGCCACGGCTCTCACCCGGCAGGTCGATGCCGGTTTTATAGCCGTATCCCATCGACACGAGATGGTTTTTCCATACCTCGAAAGCCTTTGCCGATGTCCCGTACTTGCTTCTGCGGTCTACCATCGATTTGAAGCCCCAGCAGAAATAAGCGTTACACGATGTCGCAAGTGCCGGAATCAATGGCAATGGAGATCCGTGGGGATGGCAACCCACGCGCAGGCCGCCGCTCACATAGCCGCCCGTACACGGAAACGTTGTCTTGGTGTCTATGATGCCTTCTTCGAGGAAGATGAGGCCCTGGCTGGGTTTGAAGGTCGAGCCGGGAGGATAAGAGGCCTGTATCGAACGGTCGTAGAGCGGCCACGACTGGTCATTGACGAGCTTGCGGTAATTCTCGCCTCGCTGGCGTCCTACAAGCAGTGTCGGGTCATAATTGGGCATCGACACCATACACAGCACCTCGCCGGTCGAGGGTTCGATTGCCACTACTGCACCGCGCTTGCCCACCATCAGAGACTCTGCATACTGCTGCAGCTTGATATCAAGACTAAGCCGGAGATCACGGCCGGAAATAGGCTCTACATCCTGTGCGCCGTCCTCATAGCGTCCCTGTATGCGGCCGCGCGCGTCGCGCATCAGTATCTCTACGCCTTTTACGCCGCGCAGATGCTCTTCATAGCTCTTTTCTACACCGAGGTCTCCCGTATAGTCTCCTGCGGCATAGTAGTTGTCGCGTTCGATATCCTTCTTGTTTACCTCGCGTATGTTGCCGAGCACATTGGCCGCGGTCGGGGTCTTGTATTGCCTGAGTATGCGCTTCTGGATGAAAAAGCCGGGGAAGCGGTATAGCTTCTCCTGCAGGCGCCCGTAATCCTCCACCGATAGCTGGGCGATAAAGCGCTGAGGAGTGTACGACGAGTAGCCGGGATTAAGCCGGCGGTCCTTCATGTCGGCCATTCGCTTGTCGAACTGTTCCCGGCTGATATTGATTGTCTGGCAGAAATCGAGAGTATCGAACGGATGTACGTCTCGCGGAATGAGCATCACATCGTATGCCGGCTGATTGAACACTACAAGCTCGCCGTTGCGGTCATAGATAAGGCCGCGCGACGGATATATGGTCTTCTTTAAAAAAGCATTGGAATCGGCCGACTGCTTGTACTGCTCGTCGTTGATCTGAAGATCGAACAGGCGCACAAGATAGATCAGCCCTATCAGTATGATAAAGCCGCCGATTATATATTTGCGTTTCTCTAAATTATAATTTTTTCTCACGGGAGAGCAGACGGGTTTGACTATTGCTCGCGTGTGCGGAAACTCACGCAGTCAATAGCATAGAGGAGAACAAATGTATAGGCTGTTGAAGCCAGAATGCGGAGAAGCAGTAAGCGGAAATTGAAAAACTGGAATGCCTCTACCGTAAAGGCGATAGCACAGTAAAGAGCCGTGATCGTGAGCAGATATTTCATGAATGCGGCCATGCCCATCGTGCGTGCCGACGGACTGCGGCCGGCAAGATCATCGTCCATCGATACATAGAGATGAAATATCGACTTGCGTGAAAACGACACTATCGTCGAACATAAGGCATTGACGCCGGGGGTGTCGCAGAAGATATCAAGAAAGAATCCGGCAAGGAAGCTTAACGTTACCGACAGATTGGTGCCGAGCGTGACAGGAAGAAAGACTATGAGATATATGAACACCAGAGGCACAGCCACGTCAAAGAGAATGAGGTGGTTGAAGACTATTGCCTGTGCTGTGACAAGCAGCACGAACATCAATGCATATTTGATTGCAAACTTAGTCATAATCTACGCTTGGTTCACATGCCTTTGCCTGTTTAGTCTCCGAAGAGATTCTTTTTGCTGTCGTTTTCCTCGCCGGCTCTCAGAGCTCTCAGCTCCTCGGCCTTGTTGTTCACTATGACCTGCACGTTACTCAGCGTCGTGAAGTCGGTCAGAAGTCTTACCTTGAGCTTGAAGAAGTTCTGGTTGTGCTCTGTATTGTCATCCACCACGATGCCGACAGGAAGACCGGCCGGGAATACCGATGAGTAGCCGTTGGTCACTATCGTATCGCCTGGCTTGAACACCGTGTGACGGGGCAGATCCTCGAGCATCGCTTCATCAGGCTGATTGCCGTCCCACACAAGTGATCCGAAATAATCGGTGCGTTTGATCTTGCACGACAGCCTGAAGTGTGGATTGAGCAGAGATATTACTCTCGCGCTCGTCGGCCCTACATTGCTGACTATACCTACTACACCGTTCTGGTCCACAACGCCGAGCTCCGGCTTGATACCGTCTTTGCTGCCTTTGTTGATCGTAATGTAGTTGTACGGATGGGCGACACTGTTGTTGATCACATGGGCAACGATAAAGTCGAAATTCGACACGCCGGAATCTATCACAAGTGTGTCGGTGTAGCCTTGCTCGGTCATAAGATCGATGCGTTGCTGCAGTCTCACTATTTCCGACTGCAGGTCAGCGTTTCGGCGGTTCAGGTCCTCGTTGATCTCATGAAGGTTGAAGTACGACGTCACATTATTGGCGCTCTTATAGGCTGTCGTGGCAAGACGGCCGGCAGATGTCAGGTAGAGATGCTGTCGGTAAGGATCGTCATGAAACAACAGCATGCAGCTTATCACCACAAAGAATGTGAAGACAAACCACTTGCTGTGCCGTATAAGAAAGGCGACAAGTTCGCTCACTGCCCTATCCTGACGGATATTATCGGATTAGGAACGAGAAGTTCTGGTAGTTCTTGAGAGCTACACCCGTTCCCTTGGCTACGCAGAGCAACGGATCCTCGGCTATATGGAACTGGATGCCGATCTTGTCGATCAGTCGCTTGTCGAGACCGCGGAGCAATGCGCCGCCGCCGGCAAGATAGATACCGTTGCGTACGATATCGGCATAAAGCTCGGGCGGTGTCTGCTCGAGAGCGCTGAGGACGGCTGCCTCGATCTTGGAGATTGTCTTCTCTATGCAGTGGCATATTTCCTGATAGCTCACAGGCACTTCAAGAGGAAGTGCGGTCATAAGGTTAGGTCCGTGTACCACGTAGTCTTCCGGCGGATTCTCGAGCTCTGTAAGCGCCGAGCCGACATTCATTTTTATCTGTTCGGCTGTGCGTACACCCACCTTTATGTTGTGGGCGCGGCGCATGTGGTTGAGAATATCGTCGGTAAGGTCGTCACCGGCAACCTGTATACTCTTGTTGCTCACGATACCTCCGAGAGAAATCACGGCGATTTCTGTTGTGCCGCCGCCTATATCGACGATCATGTTGCCTTCGGGTGCCTCTACGTCGAGACCGATACCGAGAGCGGCAGCCATAGGCTCGTGTATCATGTACACATCGCGGCCGTCGGCGTGCTCCGACGAGTCGCGTACGGCGCGTACTTCAACTTCCGAAGAGCCGGAGGGTATGCCCACCACCATTCGCAGTGAAGGCGAGAACCAGTTGTTTTTTGTGCTCGCTTTCTTTATCAGACCGCGGATCATAAGCTCGGCGGCATTGAAGTCGGCGATGACACCTTTGCGGAGAGGACGGACTGTACGGATGCCGGGGTGGCCCTTGCCTTCCATGAGGTGGGCGTCCTTGCCGACTGCGATCAGCTTGTCCGTACGGTTGTCAAGTGCCACAATCGACGGCTCGTTGATCACGATCTTGTCGTTGTGGATTATAATCGTATTGGCTGTGCCAAGGTCGATTGCTATTTCTTTGGTAAGAGAGAATAGTCTCATTTTTTCTTCAGGATATTAATGGCGGAAGTGACGGAAACCGGTCATGACCATTGTCATGCCGTTTGCTTTGCAGTACTCTACCGATTCTGTATCGCGGATAGAGCCGCCGGGCTGGATAACATTGTCTACGCCGGCCTTGTGCGCGATCTCCACGCAGTCGCCGAAGGGGAAGAAGGCATCGGAAGCCATGGTGGCGCCGTTGAGGTCGAAGCCGAAGCTGTGAGCCTTTTCGATAGCCTGTTTGAGTGCGTCGACACGCGATGTCTGGCCTACGCCTGAAGCTATGAGCTGACCGTTACGTGCAAGCACGATAGCGTTGCTCTTGCTGTGCTTTACAAGTTTGTTGGCGAAGAGCATGTCGGCGATCTGCTGCTCGCTGAGGCTGCTGCCTGCGACGAGTTTGAGATCCTCTGCTGTCTCGTTCTTGCTGTCGGTGTCCTGTACGAGCACGCCGCCGAGAATTGTACGCATGCGCTGGCCGGCTGGCGCTTTGGCCTTGCGGCGCAGGATAATGCGGTTCTTTTTCTGCTGGAGTATTGCAAGCGCATCCTCGCTGTAGTCGGGTGCTATCACTACCTCAAAGAAGATTTTGCCCATTTCTTCGGCTGCGTTGGCCTCGATTTTAGCATTGGAGATGATTATGCCGCCGAAAGCCGAAACGGGATCTCCGGCCAGTGCGTCGGCCCATGCCTCTGCCACTGTGCCGCGGCTTGCACATCCGCAAGCATTGTTGTGTTTGAGCACGGCCACGGTGGTGGTGTCAAATTCATCGATCAGAGCGCATGCAGCATCGATGTCGAGCAGGTTGTTGTAGCTGATGTCCTTGCCGTGGAGCTGCTCGAACATGGCATCGAAGTTGCCGTAATAGGCGGCAGCCTGATGCGGATTCTCGCCATAACGGAGCGACTTGGCGCCATCGACAGCGACTCGCAGCGACGACAGATCGCCGGCCTCGAGCGGTGTCACGCCGGCAAACCAGTTGTAGATAGCCGAGTCATAGCCCGACGACACTGCGAAAGCCTCACGGGCGAAAAGTTGACGCTGTTCCAGTGTTGTTTCTGCCCCCTGGGTGTCGAGTATGCCCTCGAGCAAGGGGAACTGACGGTCGGATGCGACGATTACTACATCGTTGAAGTTTTTGGCGGCGCCACGGATAAGCGATATGCCGCCTATATCGATCTTCTCGATGATATCCTCGTGGCTTGCTCCGCTTGCCACAGTGGCCTCGAACGGATACAGGTCAACGATCACGAGATCAATGGGTGCTATTTCATATTTTGCCGAATCGGCTTTGTCCGATTCATTGTCACGGCGAGCAAGTATGCCACCGAATACTTTCGGGTGCAGAGTCTTGACGCGACCGCCAAGTATAGAGGGATAGCCGGTAAGGTCTTCTACGGCTTTGCAAGGGATACCCAGACTTTCGATGTAGGTCTGGGTACCGCCTGTCGATAGAAGCTCTACTCCGAGGCTATGAAGTTTTGTTACGATATTTCCGATACGGTCTTTACTGTAGACCGAGACAAGTGCTGTACGAATTTTTTTTGTAGTCGCCATCTCTTAATGTTAATCCTGCGTTTGATTTGCAAAATTACAAAAAAAATTTCGCCCCTATACCGTAAATATCAATTTCTTTGAAAAAAACTTTGCGACAGTACTCTTCACAGCCCGAAAAGCTGTCATAAATCTCAGTCTCTTTCGTCCATCATCTTGCGTATGTCGCTCACTGCGGCATCATCAGTCCGCTGGGCTTTGGCAAATATTCGATAGCCTATACATACACCGAAAGCAGCACCGATAACTGCGCCAGTTATCAAGCTTTCATTTTCGACTGTATTTAGTTCCATAGCATACCATAAGCACCATAATGCGACTGCCGGTATTCCGATCGCGAACTGTATCCTGCGCATTTTTTGACGCTTGACAAGAGCTGTCATAAGATCGAACAAAGGCATGCTTGTATAATCCTTGTCGCTCATTCTGTTGATATATACGTCGAACACCGCGGAGCAAGTAGTGAAAAATACCGTTGCCCAATAGAAGCCCCACGAAAGATTCTGCCTGTAGGTCAATAACAGGAAAACGATGTAGATAAACGGCAGTAACACGAATAGCTGCACTTTATTGTAACGCCTTATCCACTGTGCTTTATACGATATGACTTGTCGCATAAGTTCATTGTTCACGAGATCTTTGCCGGCGACGATTCGCTTAAGCTCACGCATCTGTTCTTTCATCAGATCGAGCTCGGCTTTGTTATTGTATTCTTCCATCTTATTGTAGCTTTTTAAGTTTTTCACGTATTCGCATAAGTCTCACTCCGACTGCCTTTACCGACAGACCGACAATGGCACCGATCTCTTCGTATGACATATCTTCGAGCCACAGGAGAACGATAGCACGGTCAAACGGTTCGAGCAGGCGTATGCGCTGATGCAATAGCTTGCTTTGAGGGCTGCGTTCGATCTCATCATATGCCGATTCAATTCCGGCACACTCAAGAGGCGATGTACTGATCTTGCGTTTGCGCTTGTAGCTGATACATGTGTTGAGGCTTACTCGATATACCCATGTCGACGGCCTGCTTTCGTATCTGAATTTTTCAAATCCGCGCCACAGGTTTATGAGTATTTCCTGGAAAAGATCGTCTGCCTCGACCTTGTCTTCGGCAAACATATAGCAGACAGAATAGACTGTCGATGTCTGTTGCCGGACAAGCCGTTCAAAATCTTTTTCGTTGTTGCACATATTTTTTTTACTAATGGTATTTGCTCATTAGACGCAGGTACAGCAAAAAAACAACAGCACTCTTAAAAATTTTTATGAAAAACTATCAATATGAAATTCGATGGGCCTTGAGCTCGTCGTAATCAGGCTGTCTTAAACCGCTTTCCCTCAGCTCTACAGCCTCATTATAGTCGTTGAGAAATACTCTGCCCGGCTCCTTGTAGCCCGACGAACTAAGGTCGGCATCTTCACGGAAATATCGTGTTTCAACGCCGGCAAGCGACACAATGGTATGGAAGGCGCTTTGACTAGACGACACGTTCTTGCCCGTATTCGCCACCAGTCCGGCGTATTTATCGCCGTGCTCCGAACGGTATGCGTCGCTAAGCCATACGATCATCGGTACGTGTATCTGCCAGTAGGTCGGAGTCGGCGACGCATGCAGGAAGCGGCCGCGCTCATCATCGAAAATGTCTTCTCCGTGATCCGCGAGATATATCATCGCCGCAGGGCGCCCCGACGAAGCGAGTATACCGGCTATGCTGTCGAGTGTCATGTCGGTATAGCGTATGGCATTGTCATACGAATTTATAAGGCCCTCACGGTTCGACGCTTCAGCTTCCGAGCTGCCCTCGGGTGTGAAATGACGGAAAGCCGAGGGATAGCGTTCCTTATAGTTGAAGTGGCAGCCATAGGTATGGAGAACGGCGAACAGGCGCCGATTCGGATTGGAAGACAGGAAACCTTCAAGATACGGACACAGCTCGCCGTCATAATGCTCTGCTCCGTCATCGGTAATGAACTTTATGGTATCGGCCTGTTCTCCGAAGAAATCGATAAGAGCTCCGTTGCGCTTCTGATTCGAGAACCACGCCGTTGCGAAGCCGGCCTCCTTGAATGTGTCTATAACCCCTTTGACGCATGATATTGAGTCTCCGAAAGAAGCGGCTTCAAGATGCGACATAAGCAATGGCACGCTCTTATGCGTAGTGTTACTCTCGCTCAGTGCTTTGGAGAACGATACCAGCCCCCTGCGCTGCGACAGTAGCGGATTAGTGTCGCGGCCATAACCGTTGAGTTGCCAGTTGTCGGCTCGCGAAGTCTCGCCTATCACAAGTACAAAGACACATGCGCTGTCCGGGCTCTCGCATTTGGCATCGAAGCTGAAATCCGCCGACTGTTCACGGTAAGCTTCGGTCTCCTCGGCCCTGTCTACAGCCATTGCCATATTAGATATCACATTTACAGGGAACAGACGCCGTGTCGGACGATAAGTATCGCAGCAAAGCCAGAATACCACACCGGCAAGCGCGAGTACACCACCGACACCAAGTGCGAGCCTGCGCATGCGTTTATCGGCATGTATCCCTTTGACACACAGCACCACTGCGGCGATTATCGGCGGAAGATACAGCGCACAGACAACTATTATGGCCTCCGACAGATTCCGCAACAGCTCCGTAGCCTCGTGGTAGTTCGTTGTCAGCACATTGAGGAACATGTCTATCGCTATTATCGACTCGCCGTAGAGGAATAGCAATACTATCTGGAACGCGCACAAAATCATTATCGGCAGGAACCAGAGAGTCGTGGCGCCAACTCGCCGCCCTGCTCCGAAAAGCATCAGATATACTCCGCCGGGCAGAAGAATATTGATGGCACGTTCGCAGAATGTATAGTGTATCTCGGTGAAATCCAGAATAATGTTGGGGCCAAGTAAAAGTAATGGTACAAGCCATACCATTACATCTGCCACAAAACCGCCCTTGAATGATATTTTGTCAGAACGCTTCATTGATGCTGAAAATAAAACCTGTCTGACCGCGACCGAAGCCGAGGTCGAGACGGACATTGACACGGCGTTTGAATTCCCAGCGGTAGCCTATGCCGTAGTTCGGCAATACACGGCTCCACCTCAGCGCCGAAAATTTAGGGAAAATGGTACCGGCTCCGGCCCAGAGAGCTATGCCGTTGCGGCGCCAGATGTGCTGCCGCAGTTCGATGCAGGCATCGATCTCGCATTTGTCGCGATAGCGGCCCTCGAAATATCCGCGCATATTGTCGCTGCCGCCAAGGGTCGAGAGCAATCCCCAGGGAGTATTGCCGTAAGTAAGCCGCGAGTGCAGCTGCATGGCCAGTGTAGCCCCTTTCCAAACAGGCCTGTAATGAGCCAGCCTTAGCTCGGTAAGAGAAAACGCATACTTGTTGCCTATGCCGCGCGGATTGAATCGCTGGTCAAGCCGCAGATATACACCGCGGAATGCGTTGGTCAGGAAATCGCGGTTGTCGTACTGAAGTGTGAATCCGACGCCGAAATTGAATGTCCTGTCGGACTGTCCTTCCCATAGCTCCGGTTTGGCTTCATCACGCGCGTTGATATAATCCACCGTAAGCATCGGGCCGAGGTATAGATTACGGGCCAGACGCCATACATAGTTTACGTTAGTCTGCGAGGTAAAGTACTTGTACTTGCTTTCGTTCTCGTCGTTGCGCCCCATTTCGTAACCTATGCCCCAGAATTTGGTCGCTATCTGAGCTACATTTACATCATAGTTGAGTCGCGCACGGTCGAAAGGAAAGATATGATTGCCGCGCACGCCGAGTTTGAAGAACATGCTCGTGGTCGCATCGGCATATATCGCCACATTCGACAGCGGAGAAACAGTATCTCGCGCCGACGACCGGTAAAGGCCTGAGCCGACAAGGCCTATGCCGAATTTTGTATCCGACGAATAATGCGGTCCGCCGATAATGCTGAAATCGAATTTTTTATTACGTCTTACCTTGTTCGACTCATTGAAATAGGCTATTATCTTATCGAAGAAGCCGCGTGGTTTCTGTGCCGAAGCTGCCGAATCCACGCTTTCTTCCGTCTGATGCAGCCCGGACGATATCGAGCCGGCGACCGTATCGGCATACGCGACGGTGCCGTAATCATCAGCTCGGCAATATATTAGCATTGCCAGGCACATACATGTGATGAAAGAAATTGCTCTATACATAGTGAAAACTCCTTGCAAAATTAACAAATAAATAGTAATTTTGTTAACGGCAAAATACATTTGGACCTCATTATTGGCATAAATGGAGAATACTGATAAATCTACGGCATGGCAGCTCGCATCGCTGATGCACCTACACGGTATAAGGCATGTTGTCGTGTCTCCCGGTTCGAGGAACACTCCTGTTATCCTTGCCTTCTCACGTTCAGGCTTATTCAGCCTTCATTATATAGTGGATGAACGTGTGGCGGCATTTGCGGCACTCGGCATGGCCGTAGCCCTTGATCAGACTGTCGCGATGGTATGTACCTCAGGCTCTGCCGTTCTCAATTATGGTCCGGCATTGGCAGAAGCATATTACAGCCACATCCCCATTGTCGCCATTTCCGCCGACAGGCCTTACTGCGATATCGATCAGAACCGGCCTCAGACAATTCGTCAGGCAAATGTTCTTGATCACGTCATCAGAAAGAGCGTGGATATACGCGACGGCGAGGACAGTAAATACGCAAACCGACTGATCAACGAGGCCCTTGCCGCAGCCGACGGCCATATAAAAGGACCGGTGCATATCAACATGCAGTTTGCGATGCCGTTGACGATCAGCGGAAGCATCGGCAGTGTCTATTCGCGACTGATACGCCCGATAGGACCGCCCTGTGAGGTGGTAGACTTTTCCGACTGTACACGCGATTCATATCTATTTGTAGGCGGACTCAGGCCCGGGCAAGAACTGCGGATGGTACGCGAATACATTTCACAGATTCCATCGAATTTTACTGTGATCGCGGAAGCGCAGTCGAATCTCTCTGATATGTCGCTTATCACAGCTGCGGAATTTGAAGCCAATATCGACAGTATCAGTTATCCCGACTGTATCTTTATAGCCGGCAGTCCTCTGGTCTCGGCAAAAACAAGCCGATGGATAGATGATGCCCCATGTCAGCGTTTCTATATAGGCTGCAACGACATAGTCTTCAGCTACGACAGCTTGCGTGTGCCGTTGAGCACATTCCTAAGGCATATAGCCGGTATCAAGACGAGTGTATCACACAAGTGCTTGCCCGATTTGTCAAGGACTTGGCACGAGACAGAACCTACGCCGGTATCACGTCTCATCGCACGGCTGTCGGGCAAGGATATTTTGCTGCACATCAGCAACGGCATGTCGATACGTGAAGCTCAGAAGGTGGCGATAGCACGGCCGACAGAAATATGGTCGAACCGAGGCGTAAGCGGCATCGACGGTTGCACCTCCACAGCAATAGGCTCGTCGCTTGTGAGCGAGCACCCGGTAGTCCTGATCAGCGGCGATATGTCGGCGGCATACGATATCGGTGCTCTTGCCACGGAAGGTGTGGGCGGCAACTTCACCATGATAGTCGTGAGCAACAATGGCGGCGACATATTCAGAAAGGTAGCGACCACATGCGATCTGCCCGAACGGGAGCGTTACTTCACTGCCATGCCGAAGTTCCCCTTGCAGCAGCTTGCAGCCGCCTATGGCTTCGATTATATTTCGACCGACGATCCCGACTCGATAGAGATCGCGCAGGGCCAACGCCCCCTGATAATAGAACTTACAGCTAAAAAATAATATAACAGACAGATATATGCGCACCTGGAAAACGATCAAACAATACACCGACATACTCTTCGATTTCTATGAGGGTATCGCAAAAATTACCATCAACCGCCCGGAAGTATACAATGCTTTCCGGCCGCTTACAAATCACGAGATACTTGACGCTTTGGCTTATTGCCGCGACACCCCCGAGGTCCGTGTCGTAGTCCTTACCGGCGCAGGCGACAAGGCTTTCTGCAGCGGAGGCGACCAGCACTATAAATCGCGCGGCGGCTACCGTGATTCCGACGGCACACCACGTCTTAATGTGCTCGAGATTCACAAAGCCATCCGCTCGCTGGTAAAACCTGTGATAGCCATGGTCAACGGATACGCGATAGGAGGCGGCAATGTGCTGCAGGTGGTATGCGACCTTTCTATCGCATCAGAAAACGCTCGCTTCGGCCAGACCGGCCCCAAGGTCGGCAGCTTCGACGCCGGCTTCGGCTCGAGCTATCTCGCTCGCTGCGTAGGTCAGAAAAAAGCGCGTGAGATATGGTTTCTTTGCCGCCAATATACCGCCGAGGAGGCTCTCGAGATGGGTATGATCAACAAAGTAGTGCCTTTCGACAGACTCGAGGATGAAGTAGTGGAATGGTGCGAGGCCATAATAAAGCGCAGCCCCTTTGCCATACGCATGATCAAGCGCGCGCTCAACGCCGAGCTCGACGGCCAGCATGGCCTGATGGAATTTGCCGGCGACGCCACGCTGATGTATTACCTCATGGACGAGGCACAGGAAGGCGCTCAGGCTTTCCTTGAAAAACGCGATCCCGACTTCGACAAATTCCCTCAGTTCCCGGGATAATGGCCCGTGTCGACTACAAAGCCGAGTGGTGCCGCTACACGCTCGACTTCAATTTCGAGGCCCGTACATCACGTGGCGCGATGCGCCATAAAGATACCTATTTCATCCGTATCACTGCCCCCGACGGCCGATGCGGAATAGGAGAAGTGCCCCTCTTCCGCGGCCTGTCGCAAGAAGACACTCCCGATTTCGAGAATATTCTTGCGGACAGATGTCGCGATGTGACTTCGGCCGAGCCGGCGCCAAGCTCTATAGCATTCGGCATACACAGCGCTTTCGACAATATGCCGCATACCGACATGCCGGAGCGTGAGCCTTCCGACTGGGAGCGCGGCCTGAGAGGCATACCTGTCAACGGCCTTGTATGGATGGGCGACAAGCGACTGATGCAGACTCGCATATCCCAGAAACTTGACCAGGGCTTCCGGGTAATAAAAATTAAGATCGGAGGCATCGACTTCGACGATGAGCTCGATCTCATCGCCGGCTTGAGACAGTGCTTTTCACGGGCTGATCTCGAAATACGCCTCGATGCCAACGGCGCTTTTACTCCAGAAAACGCTCTGGAGCGGCTGCAAAGGCTTGCTCCGTTCGGCATCCACTCGCTCGAACAGCCCATACGAGCCGGCCAGACCGAAGCCATGGCCGCAATATGCGACAAATCACCTATCCCTGTCGCTCTCGATGAAGAACTCATCGGCACGCGCTCGATCGAGGAAAAGGCACAGCTTATCGACGATATAAAACCGGCATATCTTGTCCTGAAACCGTCCTTATGCGGCGGTTTCGCAGATGCCGAACAGTACATGCGTCTTATCGGCCCGGGCCGCTGGTGGGTAACATCGGCGCTCGAATCGAATGTCGGCCTTTATGCTATCGCAAAATGGCTGTCGCGTTTCGAAACAGATATGGCTCAGGGCCTTGGCACAGGTCTGCTCTACACCAACAATATCGCCGCACCCCTTGCCATGGAAGGAAACAGGCTTTGGTGCAAGCCAGACAGGCCATGGCAAGACCTCAGCTCGCTACCATGGCATCAATAGAAAGTTTCATAGCCGAATGGCAGTCGGACAGTCCGTTTATAGAAGCGCACACCTCCGGCTCGACAGGTACGCCCAAGGCCATTTCGCTCCGCAAAAGCGACATGGAGGCATCGGCTCGCGCCACAAACGCCCGTTTCGGTATAGATGCGGCCTCAGTTCTCGCGCTTCCGCTTTCGGTCGATTATATAGCCGGCAAAATGATGGTGGTACGTGCATTGACCGCCGGGTGCAGGCTTGTGGAGTTGCCGCTCAGCAACGAAATAATTATACCCGACGACATCTCGCGCATCGACCTTTTGCCTGTCGTGCCGAGCCAGATTCAGTCGCTCCTGCGTCAGCCGCATCTGTCATTGAAAATACGCAATCTGCTGATAGGCGGAGCGGCACCGTCGCCCGACGACTGCCACAAACTCGTCCTGTCGGGCTACAATGCCTTTATAAGCTATGGTATGACCGAGACTTGCAGTCATGTGGCTCTCGCGCATGCCGACGACAGCCGCAGAGTCTTCCGCGCTATGCCGGGCATAACATTCGAAACCGACGGCGACGGCAGGCTGATAATAAACGCCCCTGCATTCTCCTTCGGCCACCTTCTTACCAACGACTTAGTCACTCTGCTGTCTCCCGACGCCATGATATGGCGAGGCCGGGCCGACGGCGTGATAAACAGCGGCGGCATAAAGCTGATTCCTGAAGAACTCGAGGCGCTCTACCGCGACTTCCTCGGCGGCTATGATTTTTTTGTGACAGGAATCAAGGACGATATCTGGGGCGAAGCTGTAACCCTTGTCATCGAGGCGCCCGAGGATGAGGCGGATTCAATCATGAGGACACTCCGGCAATCGATAGCTGATCATCGGCGCGTCCCGAAATCGGTCATTGCCGTGCCCGAGCTTGCCCGTACATCGAACGGCAAGATCAGACGCAGGCTCTAACGCAGATACTTCTCAACAAGAGCCTCATACTCGGGCGTGGCCTTGAACTCTTCGAGCCATCGGTTCAATGAATCGAGCAGTACGCTGTCGCCCGGAGCGACGGCCCAGCATTGCAGCTGACTGAGCGAGACAGGTGTGGAAATGTCAAGAGCCGGATAATCGACCGCCACACGGCGTGCGACAGCCTCGCCTACTACCGCACGGGGTATCTTGCCGAGTGCTGTCATAATGGCAAGCAGTTCGGCTGAATGGCCTTCCTTATATGCCACATATACACTGTCGCCAAGCTCTTTCGAGAGATTGCGCAGGCGCAACAGCCCCGGAGATCCGTCGGGTATCCACACCGTATCGCCGGCAAGTTCGTGTGCGGCTCTCACATAGGAAGCTGAGGCCGTGTCGGCCAACTGCACAACTACCTGACGGTCGAGATATACGGCATCGGTAAGCGGAAAATGTTTCTTCAGCACATTTGTCTTAGGCATCGAAGCCACAAGGATATCATACTTGCCGTCTTTGAGGCCCTGAAAAGCATCATCGAGCTCGCCGACAGCGCAAAACTTCATATTGATGCCGTGCTTACGGGCGATATCCTTCAGTATCTGGTAGTCGAAGCCCGATGCCGTGTCTTTACTGAAAGTAAATGTCAGCGGCGACATCTCCATTGCCACCGACAGCGTGTCTCCGCCGGGACGCCTGAAATCGTTGGCGAGCGTAGAGCGCGACATTTCGCATCTGCGGAGCATACCTATGGCTGTCAATGCGAACACAGCCAGGATAATAAGTAAGGTAAGTATATTTTGACGTCTGTTCTTAATCATATTCGGATTTATTAAGAACAACGCCGGACGATGCCGAAAAGTTGAGGCTATGCCTTATCTCTTGCTCAGAATGTCTTTGATGTGATTGCGAAGTATGTGGAATGCCGGAGCGGCCATGTCGCCGTGATTATAACCGTCGAGCTCATAAATATATGTCTGAGGATGGCCGACAAGCTTCATCATGCGCCACATATAGGCGTTCTCTTCATAGCGGCCGTAGAGCTCCTGCTCGCGGTCGCCTGTAATGATTACATACGGCGGACAATCCTTGCGTACATGATAGAGTGGTGCGAAACGGTCGACACCGGGCTGCAGCTCCGACATGCCCTGCGACTTGCGGTGTGAGAAGTGTGTGATTACCTGGCCCGAGAAAGGAATAAGGCCGGCGATAGAGTCGGCATCGACACCATATCTCGACAGCCACGTCTTGTCGAGGCCTATCATGCTTGTAAGATAGCCACCGGCCGAATGTCCCGAAACAAAGATCTTGTCTCTGTCGCCGCCATAATCGGCTATGTGATCGAATACCCATGCCGTGGCGGCCGCCGCATCATCGATACATTCGGCTACCGACACCGAGGGGATAAGCCTGTAACGGACAGGAACAACGACATATCCGCGATTCTTCAGCTCGTCGGGCAGATGCTTGTCGCCACCGGTAAGGCCGCCGCCGTGAAACCATATTACAACAGGCGACTCTGCCCTGCTCTTGTCGGCCGGATAATAGATGTCGAGAACACATCGTGCCCTCTCAAGGCTGTCGGAAGCAACGCGGTAAGGTATGTTTCGGTTGAATTTATATTCTTCCGCACGGCAACTCAAAGCAGCTGTCACGGAAATTAATATTAGCACTGATAAGGTCCGGAGTATCTTCATATGGTATTGGATTTTTGCTCGGTCATGCAAATTTAGACAAAATCCCTATAATACGAAAGCGGATTTTGCTTAATTTTGCACCCGAAATGTGGTTGATATTTGCAATATGTTCGGCTCTCGGGCTCGGACTGTATGATATAATGAAGAAGATTTCGGTGCGTGACAACAACGTGCCTGCCGTTCTTTTTCTCAATACTGTATTCGGCACTCTTCTCATGTCGCCGGTCATTGTCGGTGGCCTGGCTCACGGATATTACGGATTCGACAATTCTGTCAACGCCCATCTGCTGATAGGGCTCAAGGCGGTAATAGTGCTGAGCTCGTGGATATTGGGCTACTTCGCCATAAAGCATCTGCCGCTCACGATACAGGGCCCCATCAATGCAACCAGGCCTGTAATAGTGCTTGTGGGAGCCTTGCTGATCTTCGGCGAACGGCTCAATCTGCTCCAGTGGGCCGGCATACTGCTCGGATTCGCATCGCTGCTGTTTATAAGCCGTATAGGTGCAAAAGAAGGTTTTTCGCTTAAACACAGCCGATGGTTGTGGATGTCGATTGGCGCGACTGTGCTCGGTGCTGTAAGTGCTCTCTACGACAAATATCTGCTGGCGTTATACAAGCCCCTGGAGGTGCAGGCCTGGTATTCGCTATATCAGGCTGTTATCATGGGCCTTCTTGTTTTGACCTTAATGCGGAGCGGTAAAGGAGGTTCTACTCCCTTCAAATGGCGATGGTCGATACTTGGCATCAGCATTTTCCTCACAGCTGCCGATCTGGCGTATTTCTACTCCTTGTCACTGCCCGACTCGATGATTTCGGTGGTGTCGATGATCCGCCGAGGCAGTGTGCTGGTTTCATTTGCGTTCGGAGTGACTGTGCTTCACGAACGGCATGTAAAGGCCAAACTTGTCGATCTAAGCATACTGTTGCTTAGTCTTGCCCTTCTTGTCGCCGGTTCGTAATCAACTGATACGCGACCAGTCTGTTGTCCGCTTGAGCATATCGGCAAGTGCCATGACAAAGCCGCTATTCGCAGGGTTCGAGAGATCTGGATCGGAGTCGAGAAGACTTTCGGCGGCCCTGCGGGCAAGCTGTATTATCTGTCCGTCCTGGGCAAGATTGGCGATCTTGAGGTCGAAAGGCAGGCCGCTCTGCGCTGTTCCCTCTATGTCGCCGGGGCCTCGCATCTGCATGTCTGCCTCAGCTATAACGAAGCCGTCGGTTGTCGAGGTCATTATCTCAAGTCGTTTGCGAGTGTCTGCGCCTATCTTCTGTTTGCTCATAAGCACACAATAACTGCGGTCGGCGCCTCGCCCTACCCTGCCTCTGAGCTGATGAAGCTGCGAGAGACCGAATCGCTCGGCATTTTCGATAATCATTGTGGTGGCGTTGGGCACGTTCACCCCTACTTCGATAACAGTGGTGGCCACAAGCACCGAGGCCTCGCCTGATACGAAACGATCCATCTGCTCGTCCTTGACTGCCGGTTTCAGCTGTCCGTGTACGAGGGCAACCTTGTATGGCGCGAAATACTTTTCGGCCTTTGCAAAACCCTCTTCCACACTGCGCAGATCGAGCTTCTCATTCTCTTTGACAAGAGGATAGACTATATAGACCTGATGGCCGGCATCTAGCTGACGGCGGACGGCCTCCATTACCTTGGCGCGCTGCTCGTCGTATCTGAGGACTGTCGCGACGGGTTTGCGGCCGGGCGGCAGTTCGTCGATGACAGAAATATCCAGATCGCCGTAGACAGTCATGGCCAGCGTGCGCGGTATGGGTGTGGCCGTCATGACAAGCACATGCGGCGGAACTGCACTCTTTGTCCACAGCCGTGCCCTCTGCGCCACACCGAAACGATGCTGCTCGTCGATAACCACAAGGCCGAGACGATTGAACTCTACCTTGTCCTCGAGCACTGCGTGTGTGCCGACAAGTATATGCAGACTGCCGTCGCGTAGCTGTTCGTCTATCAGCCGGCGTTCTTTTGTCTTTGTCGAACCGGTCAGCAGTTTTACGTTAAGTCCTATTTTGGCGACGATCGAGCGTATGGTTTCGTAATGCTGTCCGGCGAGAATTTCGGTAGGAGCCATGAGGCATGCCTGATAGCCGTTGTCGAGAGCCAGAAGCATGGCCATGAGTGCGACAAGTGTCTTGCCTGACCCTACATCGCCCTGTACGAGACGGTTCATCTGACGGCCGCCGGCTATGTCGGCTCGTATTTCTTTGATCACACGTTTCTGTGCTCCCGTCAACTCGAACGGCAGGCACTGGCTGTAGAAATCGTTGAACCACTTGCCGATATGTGGCATGATATAGCCTTGTGTCCCTGCTTTACGGCTACGCGAGCGGCGCAGCATATCCACCTGTATATAAAACAGCTCTTCGAATTTAAGTCTTAAACGAGCTTTTGCGAGCGTGTCGTTGTCGGTCGGATTATGTATGGCTCGCAGGGCTGAGTCGATGTCGAGCAGCCTGTTTTCAGCTATAGTCGAAGGTGGTAGGGTCTCGCGTAAGGGTGCTTTAAGATTTGCGAATACGCTCATGACGGCCGCATGGATTACCCGGCCTGTAATGTTGCGCTGTCGTAGTTTCTCGGTAAGTGGATAGACCGGGCGGACTGTCTCTCCGGCTATGAGGCTGTCCGGAGAGTCTACCTCCGGGTGTGCCATCTGCAAAGTGTTGTTGAAGCGGCCGGGCTTGCCGAAAAGTATATACTCCTCGCCGGCTCTCAGACGCTTGCGCATCTCGCGCCAGCCCTTGAACCACACCACTTCCATTGTGGCTGTTCCGTCGCTGAACAGACCGACAAGGCGCATTTTGGCTCCTTCGCCAAGCACGTTGAAACTGACAAAACGTCCACGTACAAGCACCATCGCCACATCTACGGCCGCCGCGTCGAAAAGGCTGCGCAGGCTACGGGTCGTAGACCGGTCGATATAAGAAGTCGGGAAATGATGCAACAGGTCGTATACAGAATGAATACCCAACTCCGAGGCGAGGAGCTGGGCACGCTGCGGACCTATGCCCTTGACATATTTTATATCATAGCGACGTGTTGCAAGCATATTCAAGAGGCTGGTCCATGAGTATCTCGGCTATGCGGATATCGGCCGGCCTTGTTATCTTGATATTGTTACGGTCTCCTTCTATGTTATAGATATTATTGCTGTCCTCAGGAGCGAAAGCATGGAAAACGGCGGCGTCATCATCGTAGATGGCATTGCCGGCAGAACGATGACATTCGTCATATGCCTTGATCAGCATAAGAGCATCGAAGGTCTGAGGTGTCTGCACCAGCCTGTAATTTGATCTGCTGACAGGGACAAGCGTATCGCCCATGCCTTCCGACAAGGCTTCCGACGGCAGATAACACGGCACGGCGGCATGCACCTCTTCTTTTTCTGTAAGCAGACGGTACAAAGCCCGAATCATTGTCCTGTTGATTATCGGCCGGGCGCCGTCGTGAATCATCACTATACTGTCGCTGTCGGCGCCGAGACCCTTCACTGCCGAAAGCGCGTTGCGGACAGATGCCGTTCGCGAATCACCGCCTTCTGTGATATATGGCTTGATGCCGGTGTAGCTCTGCGAGATCTCCTGCCAGTATTCCGAGCCGCCGTCAGGACTCAGGACCAGAATAATCCTTGCGTTCGGAAATTCGGCAGAGAAAGCCTCGAGGGCATGAAGCACTACCGGCTTGCCCTTCAGCGGAAGGAATTGCTTGGGTGTGTTACTTCCGAAACGAGTACCACGACCGGCGGCAACGATTATTACATAAAGGTTGTCGCCGGCCGGGGTCTGATGAGATATTACCATGCGAAAATGGGTCGGTCCGACATCATCTTCACTACAGCCTCGCCTACTGAAGCGATTTTTGCATTGTCCTCAGGTGCACCGAGTACGGTGTCGACCATAGTAGCGATTTCGCCCATGAGGTCGGGGGTAAGACCACGTGTGGTGATGGCAGGAGTGCCAAGACGGATGCCCGAGGTCTGGAACGGCGAGCGGCTGTCGAACGGCACCATGTTCTTGTTGGCTGTGATGTGAGCTTCTACGAGAATACGCTCGGCAACCTTGCCGGTAAGCTCCGGATACTTGGTGCGAAGGTCGATCAGGATGCAGTGGTTGTCGGTGCCGCCCGATACGATCTTGTAGCCGAGGTCACTGAGTGCGCCGGCAAGAGCTGCGGCGTTTTCTTTTACCTGCTGCTGGTATGCACGGAACTCGGGCTGCAGAGCCTCGTGGAAGGCCACTGCCTTACCGGCGATGACGTGCTCGAGCGGACCGCCCTGTACACCGGGGAACACTGCTGAATCGAGCAGTGCCGACATCATCTTGTCCTCTCCCTTCGGTGTCTTCTTGCCCCAGGGATTGACAAAGTCTTTGCCCATGAGTATGATACCGCCGCGAGGACCGCGAAGTGTCTTGTGGGTTGTCGAGGTTACGATATGTGCGTATTTGAGAGGATTGTCGAGCAGGCCGGCTGCGATGAGGCCTGCCGGGTGAGCCATATCCACCATGTAGATAGCGCCGATTTCGTCGGCTACGCGACGCATACGGGCATAATCCCATTCACGTGAATAGGCGCTGGCGCCGCCGATGATCAGTTTGGGGCGCTCGCGACGGCATGTCTCTTCGAATGCGTCATAATCTACAAGGCCGGTCTCTGCGTCTACATTATATTCGAGCGCGTGAAACACAAGACCCGAGAAATTGACTGGGCTGCCGTGGCTGAGGTGACCGCCGTGGCTGAGGTTGAGGCCGATAAATTTATCGCCGGGCTGCAGGCAGGCCATGAACACAGCCATGTTGGCCTGTGCACCACTGTGAGGCTGTACGTTGGCGTATTCTGCCCCAAAGAGCTGTTTCACTCGTTCGCGTGCAAGGTCTTCTACCTGATCGACTACCTGGCAGCCGCCATAGTAGCGCTTGCCGGGATAACCTTCGGCGTATTTGTTTGTGAGACATGAGCCCATTGCGCGGAGAACTTCATCGCTGACATAGTTCTCGGAAGCGATAAGTTCGATACCGTCTACCTGACGACGATGTTCTGCTGCAATAAGGTCGAAAATGGCTGTATCTTTTTGCATAACTTGATATGATTGTGTTATTATTTCTTCTTTTTTACTGAGAATCCGAATGTACCTAATTTCTCGCCAAGGGCATAATAGGCGCCATGGCTGTAGGCCATAAGCCCGGCTATATCGAGGTCGAAGCGGCCTGTTTCTTTATCGAGATAACGTTCATCGGCGAGTACATTTACAACCTCGGCGATAAACATATCGTGGCTGCCAAGCGGCAGTATGGTCTTTACACGGCACTCTACCGATATCGGCGATTCCTCCACCGCCGGACATTCGACGGCAACACCTTTGTAACGGTGCAGGCCCGACAGCTCCCATTTGTCGCAGTCGGCGCCGCTCTTCACTCCGCACAGATCCGTTGCCCGGGCCATGGCGGTGGTGGTAAGATTGAGCGTAAACTGCATGTTGGCCTTTATCAGACCGTAGGAATAGCGCTCGGGGCGCACGGATATCGAAAGCATGGCCGGATTGGTGCAGACTGTTCCCGTCCATGCGACGGTAAACAGATTGTTATGTTGGCCGTTACCGCAACTTACCAGCACCGCGGGTGCCGGATATACAAGTGTTCCTGGTTTCCAACAATTTTTCATCAGAGGCCTTGCTTGTGTGCTCCTGTATTTTTAGTTGTTTTTAAATTATTTCCGCATCGGCACCGGCTACGGTATGATTGCAGTAGTGACAGCGGAGTGTGGGCTTGTCATGCTCCGACACGTCGAATCGTGTAGCCATCGGCTCGTTGTTGGTAATGCACTTGGGATTGGGGCATTTGACGATACCGATAAGTGTGTCGGGCAGCTCTACCGGATGCTTGCTCACCACCTCATAGTCGCGTATTATGTTGACGGTAGCCGTAGGAGCTATTACTGCGATACGGTTGAGGGTCTGGTGGTCAAATTCAACGCCGTCGACCTTGATAATGCCCTTGCGAGCGCCTCGTGCACTGGGCAGGTTGTAGCCGATAGTCACGGCATTGCTCATATTCTCTATTCCAAGTATATGGGCTACGCGGAAAAGGGCTTCGGAAGGTATGTGGTCAATCACAGTGCCGCCACGCAATGCTGCAACGGCAAGACTTGTTTTCTTTTCGTTCATCACTTAAGTGGGTCTATGCCTAAGGCTTTTGTTATTATTGCCTGACGGGCAAAAAGTCCGTTTCCGGCTTGTTGGAAATAATATGCTCTGGGGTCGTCGTCCACATCCTGAGCTATTTCATTGACTCGTGGAAGCGGATGCAGTATCTTCATTGTGGGCTTTGCCGAGGCAAGCATCGAACGGCGGAGGGTATACAGATTCTTAACCCGTTCGTACTCCATGATGTCGGAGAAGCGTTCGCGCTGCACTCTGGTCATGTACAGTATGTCGCTTTCGTTGATTACCGAGGTGGTAAAGTCGGTGTACTCATGGTACTCTATCCCGAGTCTGTCGCACAGCATCCTGTACTCGCGCGGCATACGCAGCTCAGGGCTCGATACGAAGTTGAACTTCGGGGAGAAGAAGCGCAGAGCCATAAGGAGAGAGTGCACTGTGCGGCCATATTTCAAGTCTCCCACCATAGTGATGGTAAGGCCGTCGAGCTTGCCCTGGGTCTTCTGCAGCGAGTACAGATCGAGCGAGGTCTGCGACGGGTGCTGGTTGGCGCCGTCTCCGGCATTGACGATAGGAATATCAGTTACTTCCGTAGCATACTGGGCTGCTCCTTCAAGATGGTGACGCATGACGATAAGGTCGGCGTAATTACTTACCATCTTTATGGTATCCTTGAGCGTCTCGCCCTTCGATGTACTCGATGTCGAAGCATCGGAGAAGCCGATCACGCGGCCGCCAAGGCGGTTGACTGCGGTCTCGAAACTTAGACGCGTACGGGTGGATGGTTCAAAAAAGAGGGTGGCTACTACTTTGCCATCGAGTAGATGGCTGTTAGGATGCTGCTCGAAGTACCGCGCCCGCTCGAGCATAGCGAGAATATCATTGCGGCTGAGATCGTCGATAGCGACAAGACTATGTGAGTTCATCCAGATACAACACTTAGGTTTGACTTCACAAAATTACACATAATCCCTGAAACGACAAAATAAATAACACAGGGTAAAATACTTTATCCAAAAAGAAAATCGGCCTGTCGCCTGTGGACCGTATGTGCCCTGTCTGACGTGCGTTTCAGTTCTGATCCAGCTTGAACACAATGCGCTGTACGCCATCCTGATAGCGGCTGCTTGATATGCGGAACCGTCCTATCTCGGAAGTCCGGCCGACATGCTTGCCGGCACAGAGACACTGATCGTATTCTCCTACATGTACCACACGCACGGTATCGCTCGCGTTATCAGGCAGTCTGCTGAGATCGAAGCGTGCCATAGCTTCCTCCTGTGTGGTAAACTCTTCGCTTACTTCCACATCTGCCTGAATCACGCCGTTGACATAATCCTCGATAGAGGCAAGCTCTTCAGCCGACAAGGGGCTGTCGAGATGATAGTCGAGTTTGGTCTTTTTCTTTTCCACATGGGCGCTGAAGGCACGGCCGCATCCGTATCGCCGCGCCATCTCGCCGTTGACGATATGTTCCGCCGTATGCATGGGCGGATATTCCTCTTTATTATGTGCGTTAAGTTCGGGTGTCTCCATCTGTCATCACATCTTGCCGCTCAGCATCAGGGCATCGAGTATCACAATTGCCGCCATAGCCTCCACGACAGGCACCGCTCTCGGCACAACGCATATATCATGACGGCCTGTAACTGTCAGTTCTATATTCTCTCCTTTCCTGTTGACCGTCGGTAGTGGACGCGCCATTGTCGCGATTGGCTTAAAGGCGACATTGAAGTTGATGTCGGCACCATTGCTTATACCGCCCTGGATACCGCCGGAATGGTTGGAAGTCGTCTTTATTTTCCCGTCTTCCGCGACAAAAGGATCGATACTGCGGCTGCCGCGCATCGTCGATGCTGCAAAACCGTCGCCATACTCAAAACCTTTAGCCGCATTTATACTCATCATAGCCGAGGCAAGCATCGACTGCAGTTTGCCGAAAACAGGCTCGCCCAGTCCGGTTGGAACACCGGTAATAACGCAGCTCACGATACCTCCCAGAGAGTCGCGCTCGGCTCGGGCGTCGGCTATGGCTTTCTCCATACGGGCCGAGTTGCCGAGGTCGGGACAACGGACGATCGAAGCCTCCACCTCGTCTCGCGATGCCGGCACGATATCCGTGCTTATTTTACCTATCCGCGAGGTCCATGCCATGATTTCGATACCTTTTGCCGCCAGGACCTGTCGTGCCAACGCACCGGCGACAACACGGGCTGCTGTCTCTCGTGCCGACGAACGGCCGCCTCCACGCCAGTCGCGAATACCGTATTTGGCGTCATATGTATAATCCGCATGATTGGGCCGATATGAATCTGCCATATTGCTGTAGTCTTCGCTACGTGCATTGGTGTTACGGATGATAAAAGCGACAGGCGTACCGAGCGTCTTGCCTTCAAATATACCCGACAGCCATTCCACTTCGTCGGCTTCCTTACGCTGGGTTGTGACGAAGGACTGGCCGGGTCGCCGGCGTTGCAGCTCTACATTTATGGCATCGAAATCAATATCGATACCCGGCGGCATGCCGTCGATAACGCCGCCGATAGCCGGACCGTGGCTTTCGCCGAAGTCGGTAAATCTGAATAGTGTTCCGATCGTGTTCATTCTTTTATAAGATCTGATATGTTGCCTCTGACAAATTCTATCAGTTCGGCCGGCGATAATTCAACCTGAAGGCCGCGGATACCGGCGCTTACAAATATTGTATCAAAATCCAATGCGGTAGAATGGAAAAAGGTGGGCAGCAACTTTTTCATTCCTATTGGAGAGCATCCGCCTCTTATATATCCGGTAAGAGGCAGAAGCTCTTTCATGGCTATGAGGTCGGCCTTTTTGTCGCCTGCCGCATGGGCAGCTTTCTTGAGGTCGACCTCCTTGTCGCCCGGGACTACACAGACAAACAAACCCGTACGCTCGCCACGCAGGACGAGCGTCTTGAATACCCGGCTGATATCCTCTCCGAGCTCTTCCGCCACATGGGTCGCGGCAAGATCATTCTCGTCGAAGTGATATTCGTGTACCGAATATGCTATCTTGGCCTTGTCGAGAAGGCGCAATGCGTTGGTTTTGGTCTGCTTGGACATTGTTCAGGCGTCGGTGTGAAGCATTACGAAATGTTCGGCGTCAAGAGCGGCGCGGCAGCCCATTCCGGCAGCAGAGATAGCCTGCTGATATACAGGATCCGCAACATCGCCGGCTGCAAATATACCTTCCACGTTTGTAGCGGTAGAGTTGCCCTGCACCTTTATATAACCGGCCTCGTCGAGTTCGATCTTTCCTGCAAAAACTTCCGTTGCCGGAGCGTGGCCTATCGCGAGGAAGAATCCGTCGATTGCTATATCCTGTATGTCATCGATGCCTGAAGGTGTCTTGGTGGCTACCTTGGCCCCCTCGAGCACATCCTTGCCATAGAGAGACTTCGTGTTGGTATTGAAGAGGACAGATATCTTCTCGTTCTCCATCACTCTCTTCTGCATTACTTTCGATGCGCGCAGATAATCCTTGCGCACGATCATATACACTTTGGAGCACAGATTTGCAAGATACAAGGCCTCTTCACAGGCTGTGTCTCCGCCGCCTACCACTGCTACAGGGCGGTTGCGGAAGAAGAAACCATCGCAGGTCGCGCAGGCCGACACACCCATGCCGAGGTATTTCTCCTCTTCGGGCAAGCCCAGATAACGGGCCTTCGCGCCTGTACAGATAATTACCGTATCAGCCACGATTGTAGTGTCGCTGCCGTTGACAGTAACGGCAAACGGGCGTTTGCTCACGTCGATGTCGGTAACCTCTCCGCTTATGATATTAAGGCCGTAGCGTGTGGCCTGGGCTCTGAGGTCTTCCATCAGGCGTGGACCGGCAACACCTTCGATATAGCCCGGGAAATTTTCAATCTCGGTAGTCGTGATTAGCTGGCCGCCGGGCTGGCTGCCTTCTACCATAATGGGTTCGAGGCCGGCGCGTGATGTGTAGATGCCGGCTGTATATCCGGCAGGGCCGGAGCCTATAATGAGACACTTGGTCTTAAATTCGCTCATATCTTATGTCAGTTTATCGTAAATCAATAATTTCAGTCGCCGCTTGTTTCTTTGCATCATAGCGGAATATGCTCTCAGACGGTTTGGCAACACCGGCTATTTTGTCTATCACGAGGCTGATCTTCCGTTTGTCGTCAAATGTTATGTTTATAGCCTCGGGCCATTTGCCTGACTTGTCGGCGATCACTTCGATCTGCTCAATGCCGGAATTGCGGTCGACAGGCGTCAGCCTCACGCATTTACGGCCGTTATTGTCATCGAGCCTGCGCGAACGGTAATGGGTGGAATAAGAACTCAGGATAGCAAAAGGATTCGATGCCATAAGTTCTTCGGCCGTTGGTTCGGTTATGCTTACCTCGCCGCTCGAATCGAGATAGGTCCACTGGGTCTTTCCGTCGTACCACACCTTGAGCTGAGGCGTAGTCATCGTAAACGAAGCGCCCGACATGACGATTGAGCCCTGCACTGCGCCCTGGCCGCCGTTGATTGTAAAGAAAGCTTCGACAGCCGGTTTGGAGAGCACCTGCTTGCGCATTGTCTCAAGAATGCCCGATGCCGAGTCGGCCGCCGCGGCACCCAGTATAGAGAATATCAGGAAGGATATGGCAAATAGACGTTTCATATCTGATATAACGTTAAAAAACACGATTTAGTTGCCGAACAGACGTTCTACATCATCGGGCGTCATCAACACCTGACGCGGTTTCTGACCGTTGGCGGCACCGACAATGCCGAGCTGCTGCATCTGGTCCATAAAGCGGCCGGCCTTGTTGAAACCGATCTCGAATTTACGCTGCAGCATGGTTATCGACGCCTGACTCTGGGTTGCGATAAACATAGCGCAGGCCTTGAACTCGTCGGTAATCTTTATGTCGGTAGCCTGTACGTCGCTGCCCTCCTCTGTCGGTGGGTCAGGCAGGAGATAACAGCCGGAGAAGCCGGGCTGGCTGCCTATATACTTGCATATGGCCTCCACCTCGGGGGTGTCGACGAGCGCACACTGCACTCGCTCTATTATGCCGTTGTACATTACCAGCATATCGCCGCGGCCTATAAGCTGCTGGGCTCCTGGTCGGTCGAGGATGGTGCGGCTGTCGACGCTCTGTGTTACCTTGAATGATATACGAGCCGGGAAGTTGGCTTTGATCTTGCCCGTGATGATATCGGTCGACGGGCGCTGTGTCGCGATGATGACATGGATACCCACCGCACGTGCCTTCTGGGCGATACGGCAGATCGCTACCGAAATATCCTTGTCGGCTGTCATTACCAGGTCGGCATACTCGTCGACAATAAGCACGATATAGGGCAGGAAGTGATGTCCGTCCTCTGGATTGAGCATGCGGCTGCGGAAACGCTCGTTGTACATCTCCACCTCACGCACGCCGGCCTTCTTCAACAGCTCGTAACGGTCGTCCATCTCCTTGCACAGTGAGTTTAGCGTATCCGTTACCTTGGCCGGATCGGTAATCACCGCGCTCTCCTCATCAGGTATCTTGGCCATATACTGGCGGTCGATCGACGAATAGAGCGAGAACTCTACCATCTTGGGGTCGACAAGGATAAATTTAAGCTCGTCGGGACGCTTTGAGTAAAGCAGCGAGGTTATGATGCAGTTAAGACCTACCGACTTGCCCTGACCTGTGGCGCCGGCCACAAGCAGGTGTGGCATCTTGGTAAGGTCGACCATGAAAATCTTGTTTGCGATGGTCGATCCGAGAGCCATCGGCAGACGCATCCGTGTATTCTGGAAAGTGTCAGATTCGAGGATTGAACGCATCGACACTATCTGTGGCTTGTTGTTGGGCACCTCGATGCCTATGGTTCCTTTGCCGGGGATAGGCGCGATAATTCGGATGCCGAGTGCCGACAGATTCATGGCGATGTCGTCCTCGAGGCTGCGTATCTTGGATATGCGTGTTCCCTGGGTGGGTACGATCTCGTATAGCGTTACTGTCGGGCCGATGGTCGACTTGATCTGCTCTATCTCTACCTGATAGCTGCGGAGGGCGTTCACGATGAGTTCGCGGCTTGCGGCCTGTTCTTCTTCATCGACAGTGTAAGTCTTTGGCCTGTCGATAAGAAGATCGAGCGGAGGGAACTCATAGTCGGGGTGCTCTGCATTGACATCGTAGGGCTGGTCGAGGCCGATATGGTCGCCGTGGCGTATAATGTTTTCGGTCGGTTCGTTGTCGCAGCTTGAGGTGTCGAGACTGTCGCTGACTACTATTACCTCAGGATCCTTGACTTCCGTCTTTTCCTCAGTGTTCTTCTCTTCAGGAATATTTTCTTCTTCAGGCTGTGGGCCGACAGGTTTTTCCGGCTCGATATCCTTGCTGTCGTCCTCAAAATCGTCGAGCGCGGCCGGCGGCATGAACCGTGAATGGTCGGTCTCTGTCACATGCTGAGGTATTTCCTCCTCGGCATCAGACTGGTCGGCGATATTTTCATCGGGAGTGCCGAGAGAGTCAAGCGCCGATGTCTCGGGTTCGCTCTCTTCGGCTGCCTGCACCTTACGTTTGGGCATATTGCGCTTGATAGCGGCAAAGAACTGCTTGATAGGGTTGAGATATACCGCAACAAGAAGACCGGCGAGAAGCACCGAGACGGCGTATGCGCCAAGTGCGTCGGAGTACTTTATAATCAGCTGGTTGATATAATATCCATGCTCGCCGCCGATATGGAACATGTCGGATCTGTTGAGGCTGAAAAGGCCGCAGACCACCGACAGGGCAACGGTAGTGAACAGGCATCTGAAAGTGAATCTGAAGAAACTGATGTGGCAAAGCTGCATTATTGCCAGACCTATCACAAACAGATATACGACCATGACAAACGACCCGATGCCGAAGGTGTCGACGAGCAGCCACTCTGCCATCTTTGCGCCGAAAGCACCGAATGCATTGTTTACCTGTTCACCTGAATCGACGATCTGTTGTATGCTGTGTCCGTGTACGATACTCTGGTCGGCTGCCGAATTGAAAAGGAACGATATTGTGCAGCCGGCCATTACCAGAGCGACAAGGCACAGGAATATGCCGAAGCCGAGATGTGTACGGCCGTCACGCAGGAAGTCTATGAATGTGTACTTCGGTTTTGCCGGCCTTGCGCTGCGTCGGGCCTGGGCCTGATTTCTGCGCGGAGCTGACGGCCCGGCACTATCGGGTGTCGGACGTCGAGGTGCTGTTGCCCTTGGCGCCGGCCGTGTGCGGCCGCCTAAGGCTGCATCGTTTTCAAATTCGTCAATGGAGGGAGTTATTCTGGGCATTATTCGTCTGTGTTAATGTGGTTAAGAGAGCTCGAAAATTAAAGGGCGGCGAGTGTAGCTATGGCCTCAAGCGGATCTTTGGCGCCGAAGACAGCGCTGCCGGCTACAAGCACATCCGCGCCTGCCTGGGCAGCAAGAGCGCCGGTCTCGGCATTGATACCGCCGTCTACTTCTATGAGCGTGTCGCTGCCGGCCTCCTCTATCAATGCTTTAAGCTCGGCAATTTTTGTAAGCGAGTGCCTGATAAAATGCTGACCGCCGAAACCGGGATTGACACTCATCAGAAGCACCATCTCGAGATCGCCGACGATATCGCGGAGCATACTTACTGGCGTGGCCGGGTTGAGCGTGACCGCTGCTTTCATCCCTGCATCATGTATATGCTGTACGACACGGTGGAGGTGTGTGCAGGCCTCGTAATGCACATTCATTATCATGGCTCCGCAATCGCGTACGGCTCCTACATAACGGTCGGGATCGACTATCATCAGGTGTACGTCGAGAGGCATGTCGCTGATCTCCTTGACAGCCTTTATGACAGGAAATCCGAATGATATGTTGGGGACGAACACTCCGTCCATCACATCGCAGTGAATCCATTGAGCCTGGCTGCGTTCGAGCATGTCTACATCTTCGGCAAGACGCGCGAAGTCGGCGGATAATATAGATGGTGCAACTATCATTTCTTACTCTCTTTCTTCTTAAATGCGTTATACAAAATATAGGCGACACAAAGCAGAAGCAGTATCAGGCCGCCGATCGACAGATAGGTGTTATACTGCTCCACCGCAGCATAAAGCTGGTCGAGGCTGACGTGCATCGACAGCCACCAGCCGAGGCCGGCAAGGATAGAGTTCCAGACCAGCGCGCCAAGAGCGGTGTACAGGCAGAATATCCATATGTTCATTCTCGCGATTCCGGCAGGTATCGATATGAGCTGTCGCACAGCCGGAATAAGTCGGCCGATAAAAGTGCTGAGCGCTCCGTGACGGTCGAAATACAATTCGGCCTTTTCCACTTTCTTCTGATCGATAAGACAGGCATGGCCGAAACGCGAATTGGCGAATGCATAGACTATCGGACGGCCGATAAGCAGGGCAAGAACATAATTGATAAGTGCTCCGACAAGAGCGCCTGCAGTAGCCACTGCGACTACGGCAAATATGTTCATGTCGCCTCGTTGCATGGCCAGGAAAGCGGCAGGGGGGACGACGACTTCACTCGGGAACGGAATGAAGGAGCTTTCTATCATCATGAAAATGAACACAAAGAGATAGGAAGCATTGTTGACAAACCAATCAAAAAACCATGCCGCGTTGAGATAGTCGGTAATTGCGAGGGATATAAATAGGTCCATAACATCGAATTTTATGCAAAGTTAAACAAAAATTCGCGGCTTGGATGCCTAAAAATCAGAAATTTTGCTAATCGTCTTCGACCAAGGATTGTAATTCCGCCTTCATCCGGTGCACAAGTGCCGACATACGAATGTATTTGATGGTGCCGAAGATCAATCCGCCGACAAGACCGAAAATGAAGGCTGTAACCATACTGTAATCATCTCTGTCGATTGCGAAGTAGAACATTGTAGCGACCAATATACAGCCCACAAAGATGCCGACCGAACGGATATAACGCTGGTATCGAGCTATTTTGATGGCAATAGACAATGCCTCGACAGTAGGTACGGACGTGTAGTCGCAATTTTTGATGTATCTGGCGAAACAATAGTTGACCACACCCATCACGATGCCGAATACCGCATATAGGACAGCGAGCCATACGGGCAGATCAAGAATGATGACAAGAGCCGGAGCCAGAGACGGCAACAATATGGCACAAACGCTTGACCGACGGTAATATGACGCCAGTTTGTCACGGGCTGTCTGTGCCCTGCCGGTAGCCAGCTCACGGGCGAGGCGCAGATTATCCGCCTTCAACAGCTCATTGTTTATACAAGCTTTATTCCAGTTCTGTTTGAGTTCTTCGAAATCCATAGGTCATTTGTTTAAGGCTGCCAGTTTCGTCAATCTTTCTTTAGCACGATGTAATCTCACGGCGACATTGCTTTGGCTAAGACCGGTAATACCGGCTATTTCCTCATAAGATTTTTCGTCGAGCCATAGTGTTACAAGTGCTTTGTCCACAGGACCAAGCATAGATATGAGACGGTACAATTCTCGATAGTCTTCCATAGCCGATGCGCCGGCGTCGGTATCAGCCGGTTCGAGGAGCATATCGTCGAGCCGGTCGGTATCGCGCTTGCCGTATCGGGCATTTCTGCGATGCCAGGTAATGCATGTGTTGATAGCCGTGCGGTAGATCCATGTAGATATTTTGGCATCGCCGCGGTAGCTTTCAAGCCCTTGCCATAAATTGATCAGGACTTCCTGGTAGAGATCTTCGAAACTTGCATACGCATTCGAGTAGAGATAACAAACCTTGGCTATGACTTCTTTATACTGATCTGTCACAGCCAGAAAGCTTCTCTCCTTATCGGCAGCATTTTGTTTCATCTGATCTTTAGACGATGCAAATTTATCAATAATTACATTTTGCATATGTTAAAGATTGTATAAATGCTTGCAGAACTAAAAACATAGTTATATCTTTGTGATGTCAACTAAACAATTAGTTATGCCAAGAACAAAAAACAAATACCCACGACTTACCGAACGCGAGACAGAGATAATGGAACAACTCTGGGAGAAAGGCGCGCTGACAGTGCGACAGTTGCTCGAGACCTACCCCGACCCCAAGCCTCATGTCAATACTGTATCGACAACTGTGAGAATACTCGAAGAAAAGGGTTATGTCTCACACGACGCCGACTCGAGCAAGCCCTTCCGCTACTACGCCATCGCCACAGCCGGCGATTTCGCCGGGCGGAGTCTCGCTCAGGTAATCAAAAGCTACTTCAACAACTCTTATACTTCGGCTGTTTCGGCCCTTGTTGAAGAAGAGAAGATCTCTGTAGACGAGCTGAAACAGATTATCGAGATGGTCGAACGCAACAAACAATAATGACATGGGAATATTCGCGGCATATACATTCGCTTCCGGCATCTATCTGCTGGCGGCATACCTGATGTACAAATGGCTCTTGTCGGGCGAGAATCAGTCGGCATTCAACAGAGTTATCATACTGACCCTCTATGCCTTTTCCATGATTATGCCACTCTTCCCCTCGGTCAGCTTTACGATAAACGGCGCGACTATTGCCGTGCCTGAAATAGAAATAGGGAATCCCGATATAGCTGTAATAGGCGGCGCCACGATACACTGGACCACTATAGCCGTATATGTATATTTCATCGGCATGGCCATTGTGGCGATAACGACCTCGATTTCCTTCTTCCGTCTGATCTCTATTATAAAGAAAGGTCGTAAAGTAGAAGCCGGAAACTATACTATAATATTGCTGCCGACAAGCGAACTGGCGCCATTCAGTTGGCTGCGATATATTGTAATGAGTGAATCGGATTATGCGGAATCGCGAGAAATGATTGTATGTCACGAAAACTCGCATCTGCACCTCCTGCACTGGATCGATCTGCTGTTTGCGCAACTTGCAGTGATTGTGCTATGGTATAATCCGGCTTCATGGCTTATGCGCACAGAGCTTCGCAATGTGCACGAATATCAGGCGGATAATGCCGTACTGAAGAGCGGTGCGGACGCAAGCCACTATCAATTGCTATTAATAAAAAAGGCTGTCGGCCAGAGATTCCCGTCGCTTGCCAACAGCCTGAACCACAGTAAACTTAAAAAACGTATTACTATGATGTGTAATCCAAAAACGGGCAAGGGGCGCAGGATGCGTGCTCTCGCCGTAGTGCCGGCATTTGCCGCCGCACTGGTGCTAACCAACATTCCGTCGGTAGCGAATACCGTATCGAAAGTGGCAGAAGCGCCACTGACCGAAACCATCGGCAAAGTTATAGAAAAAACTGATGCCGTACAAAAACCGCTGGACAAACCGGATGTACTACCCGAGTTCGTCGGTGGGGAAGAAGCCATGTTCAAGTACCTTATCGATACTATAATCTACCCTGAAGTGGCTGCAACGCGTGGAGAACAAGGTCGTGTGGTGGTAAGTTTTATAGTAGAGGCCGACGGCTCTATATCGAACTGTGAGGTTGTGGGAAAATGTACGCCCGAACTCGATGCGGAAGCAATACGTGTTGTCAGCAATATGCCGAAATGGATCCCCGGCAGGTCGGGAGGTGCTCCCGTACGATGCACATATACTTTGCCGATAAGCTTCAAGCTCAACTAAGCAAACCGTATAATCTACAATAGATCAGGCAGGGAGGAGCTCTTAGCTTCATTCCCTGCCTTTGTTTTTGGCGGCCGCGACAAAGCAATATTTCAAATGTTTTGATTTTGTCGGGACAGGTCTGTTCGATTTTGCTTAACTTTGCAGTCGAAATGGCAGACATATCATTAATACAAAACGGAGAATCCCTGAATCTCAGGCAGCAGATAGCGCTGACCGCCAAATTGTCGGTACCGGCTATAATCGCCCAGCTATCCACCATCATGATGCAATATATCGATGCGTCGATGGTGGGTCATCTTGGTGCTGACGCATCGGCCTCGGTCGGGCTTATGAATTCGAGCCTATGGATGTTCTGGGGCGTATGTTCTACATTCACAATGGGTTTCTCTGTACAGGTGGCGCATCGTCTCGGCGCCCGGGACGGCCTCGGCGCCCGAGCAGTATTAAGACAGGGTATTGTCGCCTGTGTCATTGCCGGAACGCTGATGGCTCTTTTGGGGCTCGGCATATCCGGGCAGCTGCCGGTGTGGCTGGGCGGTAATCCGGATATCTGCCACGGCGCATCTGTCTATTTCGCTACTTTTGTGGCGGCATTGCCGGTACTGATACTCAACTATCTTGCAGGCGGCATGCTCAGGTGCGCCGGCAATATGAAAATTCCCGGACTGTTCAATGTGGGCATGTGTATCCTCGATGTCGTGTTCAATTTCTTTCTCATCTTTCCGACACGTACGGTCGGTATTTTCGGTGCGGAAATGACACTTCCGGGCGCCGATCTGGGTATATTGGGCGCCGCATTGGGTACTGTCGCTGCAGAGTGCATATGCGCGAGCGCCATGATGTACTGGGTGTGCCGCAGACAGCACGACCTGTGCTTGAAAGGGATTGAGGCACGCAAAAACTACCGCCCCACCCCGTCGGTGCTTAAACGTGCGGCCGGAATCGCAGTGCCTATGACTGTAGAGCATATAGTTTTTTGCGGCGCCCAGATCATGGTTACCGTCATCGTGGCACCATTGGGCGTGGTGGCGATCGCAGCCAACGCATTCGCCGTGACAGCCGAGAGCCTCTGCTACATGCCCGGCTTCGGTATTGGGGAGGCTGCCACGACGCTGTGCGGACAGTCGTATGGCGCCGGCAGATTCGATCTGGTCAAACGGTTCGCCCACCTCACAACGCTGCTGGGAATGCTTGTGATGACAATTATGGCAGTGGCGATGTATGTCTGCGCCGACGCGATGATGGGTATCATGACTCCGGTAGAAAGCATACGTACCCTCGGCGCTCAGATCCTGCGTATAGAAGCCTGGGCCGAGCCGATGTATGCGGCGTCGATAGTAGCATATGGCGCGTTTGTCGGAGTCGGCGACACGATACTGCCGGCAACGATGAATTTCGGCAGCATATGGCTTGTGCGCATACCGCTGGCGGCCCTGCTTGCTCCGGCTTACGGACTCAAAGGCGTATGGATAGCCATGTGTGCCGAGCTTGTGTTCAGAGGTCTTATATTCCTTGCGAGACTGTACCGCGGACATTGGCTTAAACTCGGCAAGACGCCTGAAAACACAGTGCCTGAAATAGAAGTGTGAGCCGGGCTGTAATTATCGGATATTTACTTCTGTTATATAATGTTAAGATATTAGTTTTTGATTAGCCGGAATTTAATGAATTTTAGCTAAAAATGACTAACTTTGCAGAATATTAGACATTTTCACATTGAGAGATATGAAATTAAAGCTCAAAAAGGGGTTGAATCTCAATATCGCCGGTGGTTTGAACTCTGATACTCAAATAATTGATTTGAATGTCGGACTCTATGCTATCGTCCCCGACGATTTTCCCGGTTTCGTACCCAAGGCGAGTGTCCACGACGGCGATGAAGTAGCTGTCGGGACTCCACTGCTTTTCGACAAAAATCATCCGGAAGTCAAGCTTGTATCACCGGTGGCAGGCCGTGTAAGGTCTGTTGTCCGTGGAGAACGACGCAAAATAATGCGTGTAGAAGTCGAGGCTTCCGATACCGCTGTCGAATCGCCCGAATTACCTAAACCGACAGACAAGAAATCGGCATGCAGTTTCCTTGCAGAGTCGGGCCTGCTGGCAATGTTGCGCCAGCGTCCATACGACATAGTTCCGAATCCTGATGATTCCGTAAGGGATATTTTCGTGACAGCACTCGACACGGCCCCCTTAGCCGCACCTGCATCGGTGTACTCGTCGATTTTCGGTAAGGAAGATTATGAAGAGGGCGTGAAAGTGCTCAGGCTGATAAGCAATGGCAAAGTATATATCAGCCACGGCGCGGACTTCGAGTACGGCAATATCAGCGGCGCCGAGATGGTAGAGGTAAGCGGCCTTCATCCGGCAGGAAACGCCGGCGTACAGGCAGCCAATATAGCACCGGTCAACAAAGGCGAGACCATCTGGACACTCGACATAGAGACTCTCGGCAGAATAGGCCGTCTGGCAAAGGGTCAGCGCAATTTTGAGACCGTTGTGGCTCTCGTAGGACCTGAAGTAGAAAAACCGTCGCTCTTCAAGACTGTCATCGGTGCTGAAGTGGCACCTATTCTGGCAGGCAACCTCGGCAATACTGAGCACCACCGCAGAATCATAAGCGGCAATGTGCTTACCGGCAATGTGGTCGGCCCCGAGGGCTTCCTCCGCTATCCTTACCGACAGATCACGGTAATAGCTGAAGGCGACGACAAGGATGAATTTATGGGCTGGGCATCCCTCGCGCCCTCAAAGATGAGCGAGAGCCCTTCATTCCCCGGTCATTTCCTCAAACGCAGTTTCCGCCCCGACGCCCGTCTCAACGGTGGCCGCAGAGCGATGATTATGAGCGGCCAGTATGACAAGGTAATGCCTATGGATATACTGCCCGAGTACTTGATCAAGGCAATCATTTCTAAAAATATCGAGGACATGGAACGCCTCGGCATATATGAGGTAGCTCCGGAAGATTTTGCCGCAGCAGAATATGTCGACACATCCAAGCTGCCGTTGCAGCAGATAGTAAGAGATGGACTCGATTATATCCGTAAAGAACTTGAATAACGATGGGATTACGTAATTTTCTTGATAAGATAAAACCTAATTTCGAAGAAGGCGGCAAGCTGCATGCTTTTCATTCGGTATATGACGGTTTTGAGACATTCCTCTATACGCCGCGCACAACGTCGTCGGCAACAGGGGCTGTCCATATCCACGACAGTATAGATGCCAAACGCACGATGATAATAGTCGTGATGGCACTTATGCCCTGCTTTATATTCGGCATGTATAATACCGGCTATCAGCACTGGCTCGCGCTCGGAGCACAGGAATTTCCATTCTTCAGCCTGCTGTGGTACGGCTTCCTGACCATTCTTCCGCGAGTGCTGGTGGCTTATGTGGTAGGTCTCGGCATCGAATTTGCCTTCGCCCAGTGGCGTAAGGAAGAAATACAGGAAGGCTTCCTTGTGACCGGCATACTCGTGCCAATGATCTGTCCGGCCGAGGTGCCCCTGTGGATGCTTGCTGTCGCAGTGGCTTTTGCTGTGGTCTTTGCCAAGGAGGTATTCGGCGGCACAGGCTACAATGTGCTTAACATTGCGCTTGTGACACGTGCATTCCTGTTCTTTGCCTATCCGGCGCAGATGTCGGGCGATAAAGTGTATGTGGCAAGCGGAACGCCTTTCGGCTACGGCACTGCCCTGCCCGACGGTTTTGCCGGCGCCACACCGCTCGGACAGATAGCGACACAGACTTCGTCGGATATCACGCTGACCGGCATCGACGGCCATGTGATAGATACCTGGCAGGCATTTCTCGGTCTGATTCCCGGTTCGTTCGGCGAGACATCGACGCTCTGCATACTTATCGGCGCTGTAATACTGCTCGCAACCGGAATAGCATCATGGCGAATCATCCTGTCGGTAATAGCCGGCGGTCTCGCAATGGGATGGATAGCAAATGTGTTTGCAAGTCCTCTCTACCCGGCTTCTTTCATCCCGGCTTATGACCAGCTGCTTCTCGGCGGCTTCGCATTCGCGGCAGTCTTTATGGCAACAGACCCGGTAACGGCAGCAAGGACGAATACAGGCAAGTACATATACGGCTTCCTCATAGGAGCTATCGCCATCATAATCAGAACATATAACAACGGCTACCCCGAAGGCGCGATGCTGGCAGTGCTGCTTATGAACTGCTTCGCTCCGCTTATCGATTATTGTGTGGTACAGGCCAATATCCGCCGTCGCCTCAATCGTGCCAAAACTAAAACCGTAAACGAATGAACAAGCAAAGCAACACATACACCATAATATATATAATAGTTATGGTCGTAGTCGTAGGCGCAGCTCTGGCGTTTACGTCAATATCGCTCAAGGATCGTCAGAAAGCCAATGCCGACGCAGATAAAATGCGTCAGCTCCTGGCCAGCGTGAATATAGAAGTGCCGAAAGAGCGTATCGCAGAAGAATACGACAAGCTGATTACAAACAGTTTTGTCGTAGACAGCGAAGGCAATATCGTGAATGACGCGCAGGACGCATTTTCGATCAATGTGGCAGTACAGAGCAAGGAAGCAGCCGACAAACGGCTCATGCCTGTATATGAGTGCACCCTCCCCGACGGCAGCGTGAAATACATCCTGTCGATGTACGGCGCCGGTCTCTGGGGCCCGATCTGGGGTTATGCATCGGTCGATGCCGACGGAACAACCGTCTATGGAGCATATTTCGCTCATCAGGGCGAGACTCCCGGTCTTGGTGCAGAAATAGAGAAGCCCAAGTTCAGCGATCAGTTCCAGGGCAAACGGCTTATCATCGACGGCCGATTCAGCCCGATAGCTGTAGTCAAGCCGGGTATGCCTGCACCTGAAGGCGAGGATTATGTAGACGGAGTATCAGGCGGCACTATAACCAGCAAGGGTGTGGGCGCCATGATAGAGAACTGTCTTGCTCCCTACGGCAATTTTCTTAAAAGTCTTGCGGTAAACAAATAAAAGCTCGGAGTCATGTCAAACAAAAGTGTATTTTTCAATCCCTTTTCCAAGAACAATCCTGTCATAGTACAGATACTTGGTATTTGCTCTGTACTCGCTGTTACCGTCAAACTTGAGCCGGCAATAGTAATGAGCCTGTCGGTAATCGCCGTGCTTGCCTTCAGCAATGTCATCATCTCGCTGATACGCAACACTATTCCGACCAATATCCGAATTATCGTTCAGCTTGTCGTTGTGGCAGGTCTTGTAGTAATAGTATCGCAGCTGCTCGAGGCTTATGCCTATGATGTGAGCAAACAGCTGTCGGTATTTATCGGCCTCATCATCACAAACTGTATACTGATGGGCCGTCTCGAGGCATTCGCCATGGCCAACAAACCGTGGCCGTCGTTCCTCGACGGTGTAGGCAACGGTATAGGTTATGCTATCATCCTTGTTATCGTAGGTTTCTTCCGTGAGTTGCTCGGATCGGGAACACTTCTCGGCTATCAGGTTGTTCCTGACTGTTTCTATGAAGCCGGATATGTCAATAACGGTCTGATGATACTTCCGCCGATGGCACTTGTGACCGTGGCCTGCATTATCTGGGTGCACCGCAGCTTCAACAGGGACCTACAGGAAAAATAATCTTACGAACGCCGTAAAATATTGAATAATGGATAATTTAAACTTGTTTATCCGGTCGATCTTTATCGACAACATGATATTTGCCTATTTCTTAGGCATGTGCTCATTCATCGCGGTGAGCAAGAACGTCAAGACGGCATTCGGTCTGGGCATCGCCGTCACATTCATGCTGACCATAACACTGCCGATCAACTATCTGCTGGAAACATATGTTCTACGCAGCGGCGCTCTGGCCTGGCTTAGCCCCGAGTTTGCCGATGTGGATCTGAGCTTCCTGTCTCTTATCGTGTTTATCGCGGTCATAGCGTCGATGACACAGCTTGTAGAGATGGTAGTCGAGAAATATGCTCCGGCACTTTACTCGTCGCTGGGTATTTTCCTGCCGCTTATCGCTGTTAACTGTGCAATCCTCGGCGGCTCGCTGTTCATGCAACAGCGAGATTTCGGGTCGGTGTGGACGGCAGTATGCGCAGGTGGCGGCTGGGGTGTCGGCTGGTTGCTTGCCATCACAGCTGTAGCAGCCGTGCGCGAGCGCATAGCCCAATACTCCAACATCCCCGGTCCTCTCCGCGGTGTAGGCATAACTTTTATCATAACAGCTTTAATGGGAATCGCATTCATGAGTTTCCTCGGCATCAAGATCTAATATAGCAATCATTATGAAACTCACATATATCTGCTGCCAACTCGATCATTCAGCATGGCTTACCATTGAGGCCGGAGTCGGTTTATTCCTTGGTGTTACCCTGCTGTTAGTCATAGTATTACTCATCGCAAAGCACTATCTGGTGCAGTCCGGTCCTGTCGAGATCACTATCAACGGAGAAAAGACAGTGACAACAAGCGCCGGCAAACCACTGCTCTCGACGATGGCTGACAATAACATATTCCTACCGTCGGCATGCGGCGGCAAGGGCAGCTGCGGCCAGTGTCGTCTGCAAGTAATGACAGGCGGTGGCGACGCACTGCCGACAGAAGCCGTGCATTTCACACGAAAAGAACTCAAGGACCATTGGCGTCTTGCCTGCCAGTGCAAGGTAAAGACCAACATGGATATTACCGTGCCTGCCTCGGTTCTCAGTGTCAAGGAATGGGAATGCGAGGTTATCTCGAACCGCAATGTGGCTACCTTCATCAAGGAATTTATCGTAGCGCTGCCGCCGGGCGAGCATATGGACTTCCTTCCCGGCTCGTACGCACAGATCAAGATACCTCCATATGAAATGGATTATGCCAAAGACATAGACCGCGAACTCATCGGCGAACAGTATCTGCCGGCGTGGGAGAAATTCGGTCTGTTCGGTCTGAAATGCAAGAATACGGAAACGACTGTACGCGCCTACTCCATGGCCAACTATCCGGCAGAAGGCGACAGAATCATGCTGACAGTCCGCATCGCGACCCCACCCTTCAAACCGAAACCCGAAGTCGGCTTCCAGGATGTGATGCCCGGCATTGCCTCGAGCTACATCTTCTCGCTCAAACCGGGCGACAAGGTGGTAATGAGCGGCCCTTACGGCGATTTCCACCCCATATTCGATTCGACAAACGAAATGATGTGGATAGGCGGCGGCGCCGGCATGGCACCGTTGCGCGCGCAGATCATGCATATGACCAAGACGCTCAAGACGACCAACCGCAAGATGAATTATTTCTACGGGGCACGCGCACTCAACGAGGTGTTCTATCTCGACGACTTCCTACAACTGGAGAAAGAGTTCCCCAACTTCAAGTTCCATCTTGCCCTCGACCGACCGGACCCTGCAGCCGACGCCGCCGGCGTGGAATACACTCCCGGCTTCGTACATCAGGTAATCTACAACAACTACCTGAAGGATCATGATTCGCCCGAGGATATCGAGTACTACATGTGCGGCCCGGGCCCTATGAGCAAGGCCGTGGAAGGCATGCTCGACAGCCTTGGCGTGGACCCCGAGAATATCCATTACGACAACTTCGGCGGTTAAAAATGATGAAATATTCTGCAGAGGCCATAAATAGTCATAAAAGTATGCCGATAAGGGCAACATACAATGAAAAATTGACGTTGTCAGAATTGGCAAATTGATAAAAAATTTATTAACTTTGCAAAGTACTCATCATGTCCGGCACGAGAGCCGAATCAGGCATAAGACACAAACACTAAATATACCAAATAACAAAACACTAAACGAATGAAAAGAGTTTATACATTCGGCGACGGCCATGCAGAAGGCAACGCACAAATGCGCAACCTCCTCGGCGGCAAAGGTGCAAACCTCGCCGAGATGAACCTTCTGGGCATGCCCGTGCCCCCCGGCTTCACAATTACAACCGAGGTCTGCAACGAGTATACCCAATATGGTCGTGACGAAGTTATCTCACGCATCAAATCGGATGTTGAAAAGGCAATCGCACATGTAGAGAGCCTTACCGGCAAGAAATTCAACGATCCCACCAATCCCCTGCTTGTATCAGTACGCTCCGGTGCGCGCGCATCCATGCCCGGTATGATGGATACCGTCCTCAACCTCGGTATGAATGATGCAACTGTAGCATCACTTGCAGAGAAGAGCGGCAATCCCCGTTTCGCATGGGACAGCTATCGTCGTTTCGTCCAGATGTATGGCGATGTTGTGCTCGGCATGAAACCTAAAAAGAAAACCGACATCGATCCGTTCGAGGAGATTATGGACAAGGTAAAAGAGGAAAAGGGAGTCAAGCTCGATACAGAACTTGATGTAACCGACCTCCAGAACCTTGTAAAGCTTTTCAAATCGGCTGTAAAGGATTATACCGGCAAAGACTTCCCCGATGATGCCTACGAGCAGCTCTGGGGCGGTATCTGCGCAGTATTCGACAGCTGGATGAACGAGCGCGCCATCCTCTATCGCCGCATGAACCAGATCCCTGAAGAATGGGGTACCGCTGTCAACGTACAGGCAATGGTTTACGGCAACATGGGTAACAATTCGGCCACAGGTGTAGCATTCAGCCGCGACGCCGCCACCGGCGAGAATATCTTCAACGGCGAGTACCTCATCAACGCACAGGGCGAGGATGTGGTAGCCGGTATCCGCACACCTCAGCAGATCACAATCGAAGGTTCGAAACGCTGGGCCGCACTTCAGGGCATCAGCGAGGAAGAACGCGCATCGAAATATCCTTCGCTCGAAGAGTCGATGCCTGTCTGCGCCAACGAGCTTTTCGCAATCGCAGCCAAGCTTGAAGACTACTACCGCGACATGCAGGATATGGAGTTCACAATCCAGGACGGCAAGCTCTGGATGCTCCAGACACGTAACGGCAAGCGCACAGGCGCCGCTATGGTCAAGATCGCAATGGATCTTCTCCGTGCCGGCCAGATCGACGAGAAGACAGCTCTCCAGCGCATGGAGCCCCAGAAACTCGACGAACTGCTCCACCCCGTATTCGACAAAGCATCGCTCAAACGTGCCGCAGTCGTAGCAAAAGGTCTGCCCGCATCTCCGGGCGCAGCTTCGGGTCAGGTAGTATTCTCTGCCGAAGATGCCGAATCATGGGCTGAGAAGAAACGTAAAGTAGTCCTCGTCCGCATCGAGACATCTCCTGAAGATCTCCGCGGTATGGCCGTGGCTCAGGGTATCCTTACCATGCGCGGCGGTATGACATCACACGCTGCTGTGGTAGCACGCGGCATGGGTAAATGCTGTGTTTCCGGCGCCGGCGAAATCAAGGTTGACTATGTAGCCAAGACCGTAGAAATGGGCGGCAAGACCTACAAGGAAGGCGACTGGATTTCGCTCAACGGCTCTACCGGCGAAGTATACGACGGCCAGGTGCCCACCACCGAACCGGCTCTTGATGGCGATTTCCTCGCAATTATGAACCTCGCCGACAAGTTTACCAAAACATACGTCCGCACCAACGCCGACACACCTCGCGATGCCCGTCAGGCACGTAAATTCGGCGCACAGGGTATCGGTCTCTGCCGTACAGAACATATGTTCTTCGAAGGCAACCGTATCGATGCCGTACGTGAGATGATTCTTGCATCTGACCTCGAGGGTCGCCGTGCAGCTCTCGCCAAACTGCTGCCGATGCAGCGTGGCGACTTCGAAGGAATCTTCGAGGCAATGGACGGCTTCGGCGTGACAATCCGTCTGCTCGATCCCCCTCTGCATGAGTTCGTACCCCATCAGACAGCCACACAGAAGGAACTTGCCGACAAGCTCGGTATCTCACTTGCCGAGGTTAAAGCCAAGGTAGACTCACTTGAAGAGTTCAACCCCATGCTCGGCCACCGCGGCTGCCGTCTGGGTATAACCTATCCTGAAATCACTGAGATGCAGACACGCGCCATCATCGAGGCAGCTCTCGCCTGCAAGGCCCGTGGTATCGACGTACACCCCGAAATCATGGTTCCCCTGGTAGGTTCGCTCAAAGAGCTCCAACACCAGGCCAACGTGATCAACGCTACCGCAGTCAAGGTGTTTGAGGAGAAGGGCGATTCAATCCCCTACCTCGTAGGTACAATGATCGAAGTTCCCCGTGCAGCCCTCACAGCCAACCAGATCGCAGAGGTTGCAGACTTCTTCTCATTCGGTACAAACGACCTTACCCAGATGACCTTCGGCTTCTCGCGTGACGATGCTCCCAAGTTCCTCAAATTCTACAAGGAGCACGGTGTCATCAAGACCGATCCGTTCGAAGTACTCGATCAGGAAGGCGTAGGCCAGCTCGTAGAAATGGGCGTTAAGAAAGGCCGCAGCGTTAAACCTGAACTTAAAGTAGGTATCTGCGGCGAGCACGGCGGAGAACCTTCATCGGTAATATTCTGCGCAAAGCTCGGCATGAACTACGTGAGCTGCTCCCCCTTCCGTGTGCCTATCGCCCGTGTAGCTGCGGCGCAGGCTGCAATCGAAGAGTAAGATATAGTCAATAGAATTAGCCTTAGGGCTAATATCCAACAAGTTAAACAGGTCTGTCATTAGTTTGGCAGACCTGTTTTATTGTCTGTTCTGGCTACTATTGAATTAATGTTTGATGCTATGTTTGATAGAGATTTACTCAATGTTTGATATTAAAATCGTCAGATAAACCCCTTATAATTAATCAAATATGGCAACATTTAAAGCCTGTGTGAGAACGCCGAGGAATGATGGTCTATACTCAGTGTTTATCAGAGTCACACATAACAGAGTGGCAAGATACATAGCCACAAACAAGACCATAGACAATGGAAAGTTGAGAAAGGGAGAGATAAGAGACCCTGCAATTCTCTCTTACTGTACAACTCTCATAAGACAGTATGCTGAAAGGCTCAATGCAGTGGATATATCCTCGTGGGATATTAATGAGGTGATAAGATACCTCACTAATATTGACGAGGATATTTCTTTCTCCAAGTATGCCATGAGATATATCTTCCGAATGGCTGATGATTGGGGAATGAAAAGAAACTCCAAGAACTATAATTGGGCTTTACTCTCCTTGCAGAAGTATCTCGGCAAAAGTGATGTGATGTTTTCAGACCTTACCATCAAAACCATTCAGAACTGGATTAACTCACTTTCTGCAACAAGCAGGGCTAAAGAAATGTACCCTGTCTGCATAAGGATGATGTATAATGCAGCAATGGATGAGTTTAATGATGAGGAAAAGAATATCATCAGAATTAAGCGCAATCCTTTCAAGAAGATAGTTATTCCAAAGGCAGATGTGCCGGAGAAAAGAGCTGTATCAGTTGAGGTTCTACAGAGGTTCTTCAATGCACCTGTACCTGAAAGCAAGATGAAAGACTCGTTATCAGAGTTAGGCAGAGATGTGGCTGAAATGGTATTCTGTCTTGCAGGAATGAATACAGCAGACCTCTTTGAATTGAGAAAAGACAATCTCAGAGATGGTATTTTATGCTATCATCGGCAGAAAACAAAGAAGTTTAGAAGGGATGGGGCCTATCTTGAAGTCAAGATGCCCAAAAGGCTTATGTCTTTGTTTGAAAAGTATAAGTCTGATAATGACTATCTTCTTAACTTCAATCTGAGATATCAAGACAGTAACAGTTTCAATGTTAATGTCAATAATGGCATCAAGAAGTTCTGCAAAGCAAATGACTTACCAAACCTTTGTGTCTATACATTCAGGCACTCATGGGCTACAATAGCCCAAAATGAATGTGGAGCCTCAACAGCAGAGGTAGGCTTCGCCTTAAACCATTCATCGGCTCATAGGGTTACTGAGGGATATATCCGAAAAGACTATTCCCCTATAAGCATCCTAAATCAGAAAGTCATTGCAGTGGTATTCCCATCTTGAAAAATAGCCTGTAGCCCATTGGGTTATGGGCTATTTTTTATAATTTTGTGTATGGAATAAAATTTCCCACCATAATGGAGAAAGAAATAGAAATATGGAATAAGCTAATCCATAGAGATATTTGGATTAGGAATAAGAAGGAGAGAGAAGTATTTTTGGCTTCACTTCCCTCTATTCACAGCATAATAAGTGCTCTACCTATTCCATATAAGTATGCTGGAACTTATGCACTTATTCCGAGTAATTGGGATTATGAACGGCATATAGCTGAATATCCATTAACAGACTATCTGTTTATGGAAACATCCAACGGGAGAATTAAGTCCATTAATAGAAATGGTAGAGAACAAAGCTATTTTGACAAGGATAGGCTAATGTATATTATTGGGCTAATTAGTTCAATTCCTGCGAAGAATAAAGACTCTATTACAGAGGATGGCTTTGTACTTATTAATTCAAAGTTACTACGTGATTTCTTCAAAGATTATCGGAGCTATTTGGATTATCTTCTTCAAACTAATGTCCTTATAACTGATGGAGAATACATATCAGGAAAGAAATCTTTAGGTTATAAGTTTTCAGAGCAATATAGTAACGTACCATTAACAGAATACCAGTTTAACAATATTCCACAACAAGAAATTTCTGGCATAAATGCAGAGATTTATAATGATGACACTGAGTCATTCATTGCAAACCCAGTTTTGGAATATCCTTACTTGCATTTTTGGTACAGTACAAAAGGGTTATCTATACAAAAACCTGAGGCTGTTGAATTTGCTAACAAAGAAAAGCAAAGAAAACTTAGCTTAGGTAGAGACTCTTGGGATATAAACAGGGATTTATCTACATCAAGAGAGATCGTTTATAAAAATCCAATAACACAGTATAATGCAGCCATTCATAACATCGTTGCAATAGATTTATGCCAATATAATGTTCAAATAGACAGCAATGTACACAGACTACACTCAGTCATTAATAATATTCAAAAATCATATCGTAAATATTTGAGATATGGAGAAAATCCATTAGTTGGAATTGACATATCAAATAGTCAACCATATATTCTTTGCTTACTTCTTAATCCATTATTTTGGGAAAGACGTGGCAATAATAATATCACTCTATGGCATCTTCCGCCTAATATCCAACAATATTTTAGCGACGAGAAGATAGCTGAGATAATAGACTACCTATATACTTTAGATAGTCAAAGTCTGAACAACTATAAGATAAAGGCATCGAATGGTCAAGTATATGAATATATGAAGGATACTATAAATAGCACTGGATATTCCATGTCACGAGACGATGTAAAAACAATGATGATGACTGTTTTATTCTCGGACAATAGGTATCTTCCACCTCTTAAAAGACTATTCCGTCAAAACTTTCCGGCTATATATGGTTTAATAAAAATAATCAAAAAAGGAGACCATCGCTCATTAGCTTGCCTTTTACAAAGCATTGAAAGTGAGATTGTTTTACATAGATGCTGTAAAAGAATTTGGGATGAGTATAATCAAGAAATCCCCATATTTACAATTCATGACTCAATTTGCACCACTCCTCAATATGTTGAGGTTGTCAGAAGCATTATGAGTGATGAATTTGAAAATGCTATAGGACTAAGACCCCATCTAAAAATTGAGAATTGCTAATCAGGATAAATAAGAACTTATCTAAAATTCCCTGATTTCCGCACAGATTTCAGGGGATTGGTTTGTATGCAGATATTAAATAGTATAACTAAATTTACTGCCCTCCAGCCAAGTTTATTAGAATATCATAAAACCCATAAAGTTCATCCGATTTAATCACAAGTCCTAAATTATTAGGAATAGAAGTAATAGTTGTTGGAATGTTAGCAAATCTAATCTGTCCTTGTGCTGTATGTTGTGGACCTGCATGAAGTATTCCTAAAAACATAGCTCTGCTTCCGATATAAACAGTTCCTTTTCTGTCAGAATAACTACCTTGATTTAAGATAAGTACGGGAGACCCACTGGATCCGGGAAAACACGCAGCGTCTATTAAAAATTTCTTTTCTCCGTTAAAATCACGTTTTGGATGAGTAGCCGTAATTCCTTTACGGAGTATCGGTTTATTATTTACCGCATCCCAAATCCCATCAGGATATCCAATCATGATAATATCCTCTAATGCAGACAATTCCTCTAATTGTTGTTTAGTAGGTATTAAGTCTGCATTTAGAGATATATAGTATGGATTATGACCTTGTGCAGATACTGCTTCAGCTATTGGTTGAAATGGCATAATGCATAAATCAACATCCTGTTTGGGATGAAAAATCCACGATTGCCTGAAATTCGAAACATTTACACGATGAAGGTATTCTGTTCCGTCTTTCATTTTACATGTTAGGACTAAGATACCATGCACAGCATTTTCTACGACATGTTTGTTGGTTACAATACAAGGAATGAATTGATGAGTTTCTTTATTCTCTAGAAAATTAAAAAAGAACCCAGTTCCAGTAGAACCTCCATTTGGAGTAACACATTCTATTCGTATTGTTGAATAACAAAGCTGTTCACTAGGAGATAATTCCATAAACATATCAAGATTAGTAATATAGAACGAAGTTACACATAAATTTTTATTTTTTGAAATTTTTTCTCGGATTTTATTTCTACTGCAGAGTCCAAGGGCAAGTGCAATATTAGCTAAAATGTTTGAAAAACTCGGTTTTTGGAGTAGAGAAATTGAGTTTTTCTCTCGGACGTCTGTTTAGTTTGGTCTGTATCTTTTTGACGAATCCGGGTGTAATA
>JAGAUV010000009.1 GCA_017620635.1 Muribaculaceae bacterium
CTCACAAAAAAGTGAGCCGCGGAGCCACGTTATTTCCCTAATAATTTGTAACTTTGCACATCTGCCGCTGCGGAGCCTGTCGCCGCAGCCTCAAACGCATATAAACACACCAATATAATGTCTTTTGTAACCGTACTCAAGAAAATTTTCGGCGACAAGTCGACACGCGACCTCAAGGCCATACAGCCCATCCTTGCCAAAATCAAGGCACAGATCCCCGAGGTGGAGAAGCTCGACAATGACGCCCTCCGCGCACGCATCGATATGGTGCGCAACGACATAGCAGCCGCTACCGAGGCCGACAACCAGGCCATCGCCAAGCTGCGCGCCGACGTGGAGTCGCTGCCCTTCGACGAGCGACAGCCGCTCTGGGACCAGATCGACGCTCACGAGAAAAAGATCCTCGACATAATAGAGGACAAGCTCAACGAGCACCTGCCTGTAGTTTTCGCCACCATTCGCGAGACCGCACACCGATTCGCCACCAACGATACCATAGAGGTAACAGCCACCCAGTTCGACCGTGACCTCGCCGGCCAGGGACGCGAATTTGTGAGCATCGAAGGCGACAAGGCCATATGGAAGAGCCGCTGGATGGCCGGCGGCAACGAAGTGAAGTGGGACATGACCCACTACGATGTACAGCTCATCGGCGGCATCGTGCTGCATCAGGGCAAGATCGCCGAGATGGCTACCGGCGAGGGTAAGACACTCGTGGCCACACTGCCCGTCTTCCTGCGCTCGCTCTCAGGCCGTGGCGTACACGTCGTGACTGTCAACGACTACCTGTCGAAGCGCGACTCCGAGTGGATGGGGCCGCTGTATATGTTCCACGGCGCGTCGGTAGACTGTATCGACAAGCACCAGCCCAACACCGAGGAACGCCGCCGGGCCTACAACTGCGACATTACCTACGGCACAAACAATGAGTTCGGCTTCGACTATCTCCGCGACAACATGTCGCTCTCGCCCGACGATCTGGTGCAGCGCAAGCACTACTATGCCATCGTCGACGAGGTCGACTCGGTGCTTATCGACGATGCCCGTACGCCTCTCATCATCTCCGGCCCCGTGCCCAAGGGCGACGATCAGCTCTTCGACGAGTACAAGGCCAATGTGGAGAAGGTGGTCCGCGCACAGCAGCGCCTTGTTACCGGCATACTCGCCGACGCCAAGACCAAGCTCGCCAGCGAGGACAAGGAAGTGAAGAAAGAGGGCGCCCTGCTGCTATTCCGCGCTTTCAAGGGTCTGCCCAAGAACTCGGCGCTTATCCGCTTCTTGAGCCAAGAAGGCATGAAGAACATCCTCCTCGAGACCGAAGGTCACTATCTGCAGGACAACGCGCGCGAGATGCCTGTGGTTACCGATCCCCTCTATTTCGTGATCGACGAGAAGAACCGTTCGGTAGAGCTTACCGACAAGGGTATCGACGAGCTTACCGGTTCGTCGCAGGATCCGCAGTTCTTCGTCCTCCCCGACATCGCCAGCCAGCTCAGCGAGCTCGAGCATATCAGCGACCCTGAGGAGCGCCAGGAGAAGAAGGACGAACTCATGGCCAACTATGCCGTGAAGAGCGAGCGCGTACACACTGTGACACAGCTCCTGAAAGCATACACCCTTTTCATGCGCGACCAGGAATATGTGGTCGACGACAACAAGGTAAAGATCGTCGACGAGCAGACAGGCCGTATCATGGAAGGCCGTCGCTATTCCGACGGTCTCCACCAGGCCATCGAGGCAAAGGAAGGCGTCAAGGTAGAGGCCGCCACACAGACCTTCGCCACGATTACCCTGCAGAACTACTTCCGCATGTACCACAAACTCGCCGGTATGACCGGTACGGCCGAGACAGAGGCCGGCGAGCTCTGGGATATCTATAAACTCGACGTGGTAACCATCCCCACCAACCGCCCGATCGCACGTATCGACATGAACGACCGCGTGTACCGCACCAAGAAGGAGAAGTACAAGGCCGTCATCGCCGAGATCGTGAAGATGGTCGAGGCCGGACGCCCGGTGCTCGTGGGTACTACCTCGGTCGAGATCTCCGAGCTCCTCAGCCGCATGCTCACAATGCAGAAGATAGAGCACCAGGTGCTCAACGCCAAGCTGCACCAGCGCGAGGCCGAGGTCGTGGCTCTCGCAGGCCGCAAAGGCTGCGTGACCATAGCCACCAACATGGCCGGCCGCGGTACCGACATCAAGCTTACCCCCGAGGTGCGCGATGCCGGCGGTCTTGCCATCATCGGCACCGAGCGCCACGAGAGCCGTCGTGTCGACCGTCAGCTGCGCGGCCGTGCCGGCCGTCAGGGCGACCCGGGTTCGTCGGTGTTCTTCGTGTCGTTCGAGGATCAGCTGATGCGACTCTTCGCCACCGACCATGTGGTCAAGATGCTCGACCGTCTGGGACTGCAGGAAGACGAGATGATAGAGCACAAGATGGTAAACAACGCCATCGAGAAAGCTCAGAAGCGCGTAGAAGAGAACAACTTCGGCATCCGCAAGCGCCTGCTTGAGTTCGACGACGTGATGAACAAGCAGCGTACCTATATCTACGAGCGCCGCCGCCATGCCGTGCTCGGCGAGCGTATAGGTGTCGATGTGATCAACATGCTCTACGACACCGTAGAGAACCTTGTCGTCAACCACGAGGCCGCCGCCGACTATCCCGACCTGTGCAACGAAATCTTCCGCGTGCTCGCCATCGAGGCGCCATTTACCGAAGAAGAGTATGGCAACATGGAGCGCGAGGCCAAGATAGAGGCTCTGCATGCCGCCGCCGTAGAGGGTCTCGGCCGCAAGAGCAGCCGCATACGCGAGGTGGCTCTGCCCGTGCTGCAGCGGATGAGCGCCGAACATCCCGACTACGACGGTCCCGTGATGGTGCCCGTTACCGACGGCAAGCGCGTGTTCAATCTGCGCTGCGACCTGCGCTCGGCTGTTGCGAGCGAATGCCGCTCCATAATCAAGGAATGGCACAAGGCTCTGATGCTCGTCACTATCGACGAACTTTGGAAAGAGCATCTGCGCGAACTCGACCAGTTGCGCCAGAGCGTGCAGAATGCCGCATACGAGCAGAAAGATCCTCTGGTAATATATAAGGTAGAGTCGTTCCACCTGTTCGAGACCATGCTTGCCAACCTCAACAACAAGGCGGTGGCCGCCCTCATGCGCGGACAGATATTCATGCGCCAGCCGGCTCCACAGCAGGATGCTGCGTCGCAGATGGAAAAACCTGCTCCCAAGCAGCCCGACATCAAGGAGACTCATGCCGAGCAGCGCCGCATACAGCCCAACTACAAGACCACCAGGACCGAACTCCCCGGCACCGAGGCCCAGCGCCAGGCTGCGTCGGCCCAGCAGGGCGAGCGCGAGAAACCGATGCCCGTAAAGGCCGGACCGCGTGTTGGCCGCAACGACCCATGCCCCTGCGGATCGGGTAAGAAGTACAAGAACTGCCACGGACGAGGACTCTGAGGCAGACTATAGATAAAACAGGAGCGCGGCACCCCGACGGATGCCGCGCTCCTTGCACTTATGCTCTTAGTCTTTGCGCTTGACGGTGTCGACGCCATCGATCGACGATATATGGCGGATTATCGACTGAAGCTCCTCGAAAGAGTGCACCCCGAGCGTGATGGTGCATGTCACGATAGAGTCGCGAGTGGAGGTGTTGAAGCTCTCTATGGCCAGCTTGAGCTGATTGGTAATGGAATCGACAAGGTCGATGAAAAGATGGTAGCGGTCTACGGCTGTCACTATTATGGTCTGGTAGTACAGTGTGCTGTCGGGCTCGTAGTTGACGGCGCGTATGCTGTCGCCGAGCTGCGAGGCCAGGCTCACGGCCGCCTTGCAGTCGCGCTTGTGCAGGGTAATGCGTCCCTCTTCGTCTTCGAAGCCCACCACCTCGTCGCCGGGTATGGGCATGCAGATGGGGCAGCGGTCGTAGGCCGGACGGGGCAGATTGTCGAGGTAGGTGCCGATGGCATTGCGTGCCTTGTAGGTCACTACGCTGGCGAGCCAGTCGGGCTGCGGACGCACATCGCTGTCGGTAAATATCTCTACCACGTCGCCTCGGCGCAGAGGAGCCTTGATCGATGTCAGGAAGCCGTTGACACGGGCGTATTTGGCACGTTCGCCAAGGGCGGCGTCTACTTCATAGGCAAAGTCGAGCACTGTCGATTTCTGAGGCAGCACCACCGGACGACCCTTTGGCGTGAATGTCATGATGTCGTCGTTGTAGAACGCCGTGACCACCTTCTCGATAAACTCCGTGCCGCCCGTGTCCGACGACTCGCGCACTACCTGGCGGAACTTTTCGATCCAGCGGCGTATATTGTCGTCGTCGCGGTCGGCGATGCAGCCCAGCCGCGAGTTCATTACCATGCGCCGGCTGCTGATGTGCACCTCCTGCCAGCGGCCGAAGTCGGCCAGAAGCTTGACGTGGAAGCTCTGGTAGCCGTTTTCCTTGGGCGTGTCGATATAGTTTGATATGCCGCCGGGCTTTTCCTTGAAGTGGTCGGTAAGGACAGAGTATATCGTCAGAGCCATGGCCTTTTCAGTCATGTGCTCGGGAGTGTCGTAGACTATTTCGGTAAAATGGCGGTATTTGAGATGGTTGAAATCGTCGCCGTACTTGTGCATCTTGCGCCATATGCTGTAAGGCTCGCGGTATTCTATCGACACCTCGGCGTTGATGCCGGCGTCGGCGAGGGTAGAGTATATCTGGTCGCGGAAGCGCGCCAGACGCTCGGCCTGCGCGTTTTCGTCCTGCACGATGAGGTCTTTTATCTCCTCGTACTCGTGTGGGCAGCGGTAGCGGAAACCGAGGTTCTCGAGCTCGGTCTTGATGTGGTAGAGGCCGAGACGGTTGGCAAGAGGAGCGTAGAAGTAGTCGGTCTCGCCGGCTATCTTCATCTGCTTGTCGGCGTTCATGGCGGCGAGAGTGCGCATGTTGTGGAGACGGTCGGCGAGCTTGATCAGCAAGGGGCGCACGTCATTTTGCATAAACGACAGCATCTGTCTGAAGTTGTCGACCTGCAGCGACGCGTCGTAGTGCTCCTTCTTTTTCTTCGTTACCACGCCGACGAGGAATGCCACATCGTCGCCGAAGCGCCGGCGTATCTCGTCGATGGTGTGGGGAGTGTCCTCCACCACATCGTGGAGGAAGGCCGCTATCACGGGGTTGACGCCAAGATGCATGTCGCCGGCTACGATAGTGGCCACGGCAATGGGGTGTAATATATAAGGTTCGCCGCCTTTGCGCCGCTGTGGGGCGTGGGCCTCGCGTGCGAGGGCGAAAGCGTCGCGCAGGCGCGCCATATCGCTCTCGGAGCAGCGCGGACGCATGATGTCAAATACTCTCTCTACTCGCTCGTCGATGATCTTGTTGTAGTCCGTTTCCTTATCCATTGCCGTATACTTTTTGTCGATATGCAAAAATACGAATAAGTCGAGCGCCAAGCAAATTTATTTGCTTGGCCGAGCGATAGTATTTAAGGCGGTGGCCACCTGTATTTAAACTGCCGCCCACGCCGGCCTTGCTACGTGTAGCGTATTTTGCAAAAATGGAATGATGCGCGGTAGTATAAAACGCTGATATACAACAAGTACGCAAAAATGCATCAAAAAAAGTAATAAAAAACAGCAGAATTTTTTGGAGAATGAGAAAATTGTGTGTAACTTTGCAACCGCAAACGGGAAAAAAGACGCGCTCTTCAACCCCGCTGCAGAGAAAATTGACAATGCCTCTTTAGCTCAGTTGGCCAGAGCACGTGATTTGTAATCTCGGGGTCGTTGGTTCGAATCCGACAAGAGGCTCAATACAATGCGGCAGCTCAGCCGAGCTAACGCAATAGAGAGACACCCAAGTCTCGCACTCTAACGGGCGTGTTCCAGAGTGGCCAAATGGGGCAGACTGTAAATCTGCTGGCTTTCGCCTTCGGTGGTTCGAATCCATCCGCGCCCACACCTCCAATTTTCTCTATGCGGAAGTAGCTCAGTTGATAGAGCATCAGCCTTCCAAGCTGAGGGTCGCGAGTTTGAGCCTCGTCTTCCGCTCTATTTTTATTTGCCTATGTAGCTCAGGGGTAGAGCACTTCCTTGGTAAGGAAGAGGTCGCGGGTTCAAATCCCGCCATCGGCTCTAAGTCAAAGCCCCGGTAGTGCTTTTGCATTATCGTGGCTGATTGTTAAGAAATTAAATATTTAAATAATTATACAGCACAGTTATGGCTAAAGAGAAATTCGAAAGAACGAAGCCGCATGTAAACATCGGTACCATCGGACACGTTGACCATGGCAAGACTACTCTTACCGCAGCCATCACCACAGTGCTCGCAAAGAAAGGTCTCTCCGAGGTTAAGTCATTCGACCAGATCGACAACGCTCCCGAGGAGAAGGAACGTGGTATCACAATCAACACCGCTCACGTAGAGTATGAGACAGCTAACCGCCACTATGCTCACGTAGACTGCCCGGGACACGCTGACTATGTGAAGAACATGGTTACCGGTGCCGCTCAGATGGACGGTGCTATCATCGTGGTAGCTGCAACCGACGGTCCCATGCCCCAGACCCGCGAGCATATCCTTCTCGCCCGTCAGGTGAACGTTCCCCGTCTCGTTGTATTCCTCAACAAGTGTGACATGGTCGACGACGAAGAGATGCTTGAGCTCGTCGAGATGGACATGCGCGATCTCCTCTCACAGTATGACTATGACGGCGATGAGACTCCTATCATCCGCGGTTCTGCCCTCGGTGCCCTCAACGGAGAGGCTCAGTGGGTTGACAAGGTGATGGAACTCATGGCGGCTGTTGACTCCTGGATTCCTCTGCCTCCCCGTGACGTTGACAAACCCTTCCTTATGCCTGTCGAGGACGTATTCTCCATCACAGGTCGTGGCACAGTGGCTACTGGCCGTATCGAGGCCGGCCGCGTGAAGGTGGGTGACGAAGTTCAGATCCTCGGTCTTGGTGCCGACAAGAAATCGGTAGTAACCGGTGTCGAGATGTTCCGCAAGATCCTTGACGAGGGTGAAGCCGGCGATAATGTCGGTCTGCTCCTTCGCGGTATCGACAAGGACGAG
>JAGAUV010000010.1 GCA_017620635.1 Muribaculaceae bacterium
CTCAACGGTTTTCAAGACCGCCGCAATCGACCACTCTGCCATCTCTCCTGGCTTTTGTGGGTGCAAAGTTAAGCTTTATTTTGCATCCACGCAAGAGTTTGTAGCTTTTTTGTGTCAATCTTAAGCTTTTTTTGTTGCGCGGCGATATGCTCGGAGGTCTATTTTTGTCTTATTTCGATCATAAGGGACAATCTTGAATCCATTAATCGAAAAAATTGTTTAACTTTGTAGGGAACAATAATGTAACTCATGGAACATCCTGAAAACGATATACAATATAGTGGCTTGACTGTCAATAGCGGCGTCGCGCAGCCCCCGATAGTGAATCCTTACCGTACTTCGCGCCGGCGCAAACCTCTGCCGCCGGCCTCCGAGCTTGTCGAAGGTATCATACGTGGCGATGTGACAATGCTCAGCCGTGCCGTTACTCTCGTCGAGAGCCTTGCTCCTGAGCATTATAGCGTGGCTCAGGAGGTAATAGAGAAGTGTCTGCCCTATTCGGGTAACTCGAGACGTATAGGTATTACCGGTGTGCCCGGAGCCGGCAAAAGCACAAGTATCGATGTCTTCGGCCTGCATGTGTTGCGCGACGGCGGCAAGCTTGCCGTATTGGCTATCGACCCGTCGAGCGAACGCACCAAAGGTTCTATTCTTGGCGACAAGACCCGTATGGAGAAGCTCTCGCAGCATCCCGGAGCATTTATCCGCCCCAGCCCCTCGGCAGGCTCGCTCGGCGGTGTGGCGCGCAAGACTCGCGAGACTATTGTACTTTGCGAGGCCGCCGGTTACAACAATATATTTGTCGAGACCGTGGGCGTGGGACAGAGCGAGACCGCAGTACACTCGATGGTCGATTTTTTCCTTCTCATACAGATTGCCGGTGCCGGCGACGAGCTACAGGGCATCAAGCGTGGTATCATGGAAATGGCCGATGGCATAGTGATCAACAAGGCCGACGGCGACAATGTCGGTCCGGCACAGCTGGCACAGGCTCAATACCGGTCGGCCCTCCACCTCTTCCCCCCGACGGCTTCGGGCTGGCAGCCCGAGGTGCTTACCTATTCGGGTTATTATGAGCTCGGTATTCCGGAGGTATGGGATATGATCGACCGTTATTTCGCCTTTGTCAAAGCCAACGGCTACTTCGATGCCAAGCGACGCGAGCAGGCTCGCTACTGGATGTATGAGACTATCGACGAACAGTTGCGCAAGCATTTCTACGACAACCCCAAGATACAGAGGCAACTGTCGGAATGCGAGGCCGATGTCTATGCCAACAAGCGCAGTTCTTTTGCTGCCGCGACCCAGGTACTGGCCACATATTTTTCTGAAACATTCTCTAAGTTATGAAACATCTGCGTTATATCCTTATAGCCCTGCTTGCCATGGTGTGTGTATCCACGGCCTATGCCCGGCGAGAGCCCGGCGAGAAAGTAGGCGCGAAAATAGATAGTATAGTCTACGATTTCGGCACCGTGCGTGAGGGCGGCGAGCGCGTAGTACATGAATATGAAGTAAGCAACACCGGCCCGAGCGCCCTGGCCATAATATGGGTCAAGCCCAATTGCGGCTGCACGGCGCCTGAGTATCCGCGAAAACCGCTCAAACCGGGCGAGAAGGCTCAGATCAAGGTCACTTTCAACCCTATGGGACAGAAGGGCGAGGTTGAGAAAGATATAAGAGTCAAATTCCGCAACGGAGACGGCAAGAGCGAGGAACTGTCGCTGCGGCTTACCGGAGTAGTGATACCCTGACCCTAAAGACACCAACTTAAATCTGATACCAATGAAAATCACAGTAATAGGAAGCACAAATATCGATCTGACCCTTCACGTCGATCATTTTCCTCTGCCGGGCGAGACTATCGCCAGCCGGTCGTTCGGTCAGGCCAACGGAGGCAAAGGCGCCAATCAGGCCGTTACCTGTGCCCGTCTCGGAGCCGACGTGACATTCGTAACAGCTCTTGGAGCCGATTCATATGCTCCGGCGCTGCTGAGCGATTTTGCTGCCGACGGCATCGACACATCCCGTATCGTTATGCGCACAAGCGTGAATACAGGCCTGGCATTCATACTGATCGATTCGACGGGAGAAAACAATATAACCATCGCCGCCGGAGCCAATGCCACTGTCTCTCCTGAAGATATCGAAAACTGCCGCGCTGCGATAGAAGACGCCGACGTGCTGGTAATGCAGGCCGAGATACCTTACGAGAGCGTCAAGGCCGCCGCGGCTATCGCTCGTCGTGCCGGCACTAAGGTGCTCTACAACCCGGCGCCTGTCCTTGCTGTCGACGACGATATGATGGCTATGACCGATATACTTGTGGTTAACGAGAATGAAGCATCTACGCTTGCCGGCCTGCAGTTCGACGGCGGCAACTGCCGTGATATCGCCGCCATACTCCACAACCGTGGAGCCGCCTTGGTTGTAATAACTCTTGGCTCGAAAGGCGCTTATGCTTTCGACGGTGCGACAGAGCTTCATGCCGAGGCTTTCAAAGTAAAGGCGGTCGACACCGTAGGTGCCGGCGATACCTTCTGCGGCGCTCTTGCCGTAGCCTGCGGCAAGGACGGCCGTGTCGATGCCGACGCCCTGCGCTTTGCCTCGGCGGCAGCCGCGTTGTCGGTGCAGCGCCACGGAGCTCAACCGTCGGTGCCTACACTTGCCGAGACAGAGCAATTCCTTAAGATACAAACCTTATAATCTATCCTTATATGTTTATTGTCAACAGTTATGCACTTGCTGTTGTCTTCTGCTTCATTACCATGATATGCTGGGGCAGCTGGGGCAATACACAGAAACTTGCCGCAAAGGCGTGGCGTTACGAACTTTATTACTGGGATTATACCATAGGCATACTCCTCTTTTCGCTGCTCCTGTGCTTTACGCTCGGCAGTATCGGATCGGCCGGACGCAGCTTCGTTCCCGACCTGATGCAGATGGACGGCGGCGCTATAGGTAGCGCTCTTATCGGCGGTGTGATCTTCAACGCCTCCAACATCCTCCTCGCGGCGGCTGTGTCTATTGCCGGTATGTCGGTAGCATTCCCTCTCGGAGTGGGCATCGCGCTGGTCCTTGGCGTGTTCATCAATTATATAGGCGACCCGAAGGGCAATGCCGTATTGCTTTTTACCGGTGTCGCTCTGGTTATGTTTGCTATCATCTGCAATGGCCTCGCCGCCAGGGGCAGCAATAGCGGCGACAATAAAGAAGCCAAGCGCAAAGGCATCATCCTCGCGCTCATCGCCGGTGTGCTCATGTCGTTCTTCTACCGTTTCGTGGCCGCCGCAATGGATCTCAACGACTTCGAGCATCCGGCAGCAGGTATGGCGACACCCTACACAGCCTTTTTTATCTTCTCTGTAGGTATATTCCTGAGTAACTTCGTCTTCAACACCATGGCCATGCGCAAGCCTTTTGTCGGCTCGCCTGTTACATATCGCGAATATTTCCGGGGTAACATGAGCACGCACCTCGTAGGTGTGCTTGGCGGATGTATTTGGGGACTCGGCACCGCATTGAGCTATATCGCTGCCGGTAAGGCCGGTGCTGCGATATCGTATGCTCTGGGACAGGGCGCGCCCATGATTGCCGCTTTGTGGGGCGTATTTGTATGGAAAGAATTTAAGGGCGCACCTAAATCGACCAACAGACTCCTCGCCCTCATGTTCGTGCTCTTCATCGTCGGACTTGCAATGGTCACTCTCGCCGGCGAATAATTACATAAGCTATAAAAACTATCATGGCGACGCTGTCTCAGCGTCGCCATGATAGTTAATAAACCAATCATTATCACATTTCTTGCAATGGAAAAAGTAATTTTGCTATGTACTAATAAAACGCATGTCCGATAAAATAGTTCACGGCAGATAAACTTTTTTTGAGCGAAAGGGGAGCGAATTTTAAACCGCAGCTTGTCGATAAGTGCGGCCGTGCGATGTAATAGTCTTATAATGAGCAGTTTGAGGTGCGCTGTGGCTCAGCGAAAAAATTCGTATGTTAGATGCTGATGAAGCCTTAAAGATCGTAGTCCATGGTATTTTTATGTTTTATTAGCTTGCATGTGCCATTGAGATGCACAACCTATGTATTAATTTTGCATCAGAAAACAAAATAGACTATATTGATTATGGCAACAAAGGCAAAAAAGACAAATAAGGCAGACAACACCGATCCCAAAGCGGCACGTCTCGAAGCTCTGGCACAGGCCATGGGCCGTATCGAAAAAGCATATGGCCGCGGCGCTATCATGAAGATGGGCGATGAAGTGGTCGAGAAAGTCGACGTGATCCCCTCGGGCTCTGTCGCACTCAACTCAGCCCTCGGCGTGGGCGGCTATCCTCGCGGCCGTATCATCGAGATCTTCGGCCCTGAATCCTCCGGTAAGACTACCCTTGCTATCCACGCCATCGCCGAGGCCCAGAAGCTTGGCGGTATCGCAGCTATCATCGATGCCGAGCACGCTTTCGACCGTTTCTATGCCGAGAAACTCGGTGTCGATGTCAACAATCTCCTCATCTCCCAGCCTGACAACGGCGAGCAGGCTCTCGAGATCGTGGAGCAGCTCATACGCTCTGCCGCAGTCGACATTATAGTGGTCGACTCTGTCGCTGCCCTGACTCCCAAAAGCGAGATCGAAGGTGAAATGGGCGACCGCAACATGGGTCTGCAGGCCCGACTCATGTCGCAGGCCATGCGCAAGCTTACCGGCACGATTTCGCGCACCAACACCACATGTATATTTATCAACCAGTTGCGCGAGAAAATCGGCGCGATGTTTGGTCCCTCTGAGACAACCACCGGCGGTAACGCTCTAAAATTCTATTCTTCGGTTCGACTCGACATCCGTTCGCGCTCTACACTCAAGGACGGCGATAATGTCCTTGGCCGTCACACTATTGTGAAGGTGGTAAAGAACAAGGTGGCTCCTCCTTTCCGTCGTGCCGAGTTCGATATAATGTTCGGCGAAGGCATTTCACGTTCGAGCGAGCTCATCGATCTGGGTGTTGAACTCAACATCATTGCCAAGAGCGGTTCATGGTTCAGCTACAATGGCACCAAACTCGCCCAGGGTCGCGAGGCTGCCAAACGTATGCTCGAGGATAATCCCGAACTGGCGGATGAAATCGAAGCAAAGATTACGGAAGCTCTCGCCGAGCCTACCGACAGCAAGGCAAAACCGGCCTCTAAGCCTAAAGCCGATGCCGATGATGTCGAAATGGATATCGACGACGATGTAGAGAACTTCGACGACCTGCCCGAAGAATTTTCGATCGAAGAAGACCTCTGATATATTTCTCGTGACAAATCATGTGAGCCGGTCGTCCGCGAACCGGCTCATACCTCTTTTAGCAGCATGAAAAGTAGCTTAATATACGCAACAGTCATTACCGCAATCATCACTTGCGGTCTCTATTGCAACGCTGCCGGCCCGTCGGAAAATGCCGTCCGTATACCGACGCAGGGCAATACCTTTGTGACCTCCGCCGAATCATCAGCGCCCGATTATTCCGAGGACGACAATGCTGCGGTAAACATCGTAGGCGAAATAGCTCGCTGGTCCGATCCGGCCACCGTTATATCGCTCTATTTCAAGACTTCGGGCGCCGGCAAGCTCAACCTTTTCCTTCATGCTACTGCCGGCGACGATTCGGCCGATAAATCCACAGTCAAAGTGACCGTCGGAGGCAAAAGCCGTAAGGTCAAGCTCAAAGGAGGAGCTATGACCGACTACAATTGCGGCACATTCGACGTCAGCGCTCCCGGCTATGTGAGAGTCGATCTGCAAGGATTATCCAGGAGTGTAGCCACATTTGCCCGGCCTGACGGCATCGCCATCGAAGGAGAGGCCTCAAAAGGCGAGCTGCACTATTCCGGCGTCAATGATGCCGGCGATGCCTACTGGACACGTCGCGGACCATCGGTGCATCTGAATTATATACTGCCCGATACCGACATAGAATACTTCTACAACGAGGTTACCGTGCCCGAAGGCAGCGACGTCAACGGTACCTATTTCATGCTTACCGGATTCGGCGAAGGATACATGGGCATACAGTCGATCCGGCGCGGCGGTCAGAACGCCAACATGGTCCTCTTTTCGGTATGGAGCCCTTACTCTACCGACAAGCCCGAGGAGATACCCGATTCGCTCCACGTTAAGGTCCTCGCCACAGGTGCAGGCGTGACGGCGCAGAACTTCGGCAACGAGGGCTC
>JAGAUV010000011.1 GCA_017620635.1 Muribaculaceae bacterium
AAATCAGGAGCGATGAAAGCGGTATGCATACCTTCCTGCAGGAGGGCCTGCACCACCGCACACTCCTGTCGACCCTTATGAGCGGCGATATGCTGACGGGTAGATTCGACAGCCGGCAGTCGTCGCTAACCGACAAGCTTGTGATGCGGACTGATATATCGATCTACTCCAATATGGCTGTCACGGCCGGCTTTATGGCCGGATATGCCCTTACTTTCCTCTGGAGCGCATACGGGCTGACAACAGGGACGGTATCGTTCGGCATGATGACGGCTTTCCTGCAGCTTGTAGGGCAGATACAACGCCCGGCCGTGGATCTGTCGCACCGTGTGCCGGCCTTCGTGAATGCTTCGGTGTCGCTGGAGAGGATAGATGAGGTAATGTCGCTTCCGGCCGAAGATTTCAGCAGACCTGACATTGACAGGGGTTGCCCGACCGGCCTTTGTCTGAGCGATGTGAGCTACAGCTACCCTGAAGAGGAGAGCAGGAGAGTGGTGGAGCTCCTGAGCCATGATTTCAGGCCCGGGAGCGTGACAGGTATAATAGGTCCTACTGGTGCCGGCAAGACGACTTTGCTCAGGCTGCTGCTCGGACTTGTGAAGCCGAGCTCTGGCAAAGCCACCGTATACTGCGATGACGCGAACGAGCAAGAAATAGGTGCCGGGCTGAGGCGAAACATAGTGTATGTGCCTCAGGGCAACACGCTTATGTACGGCACGATCCGCGACAATCTCCTGCTTGGCAACCCTCATGCCACCGAGACCATGATGACAGACGCTATCCGCACGGCCGCCGCCGACTTTATCATGGAGCTTCCGCAGGGGCTTGACACAGAGTGCTTCGAGGGAGGAGCAGGATTCAGCGAGGGGCAGGCTCAGCGTATCGCCATAGCCCGCGGCCTGCTGAAAGGCGGTAGCATAATTTTGCTCGACGAGCCGACGTCGGCACTCGACACGGCCACGGAGAAGGAATTTATGAGCCGTCTGATCAGGAACATACCGGCTACGTGCACCGTGATAATCGTGACCCACCGCCGTGAAGTGACATACTATTGCACAGATATACTTGACCTTACATCGACATGATTTTTTTCATGATGATTTGTTTATGCAGGCGAACACCTCCGAGGCTCATTGCGAGCCCTCCGGAGGTGTTTTTGCTATGCAGCCGTGTTGCCGTGTCGAAACCGACGCCGTACCGCGGTTTTGGCGTGTCAATTAAAATAATTACCTTTGCAGACCGCTAACTGACTTTTATCCGATAGCCAGATAAGATGGAGGCTGTGCCGCAAGATGTTGTGACGCAGCCTTTTGTTGTATTTATCGACAATCTTAAATACAAAATTACAATGGCCTCGATAAAAGTAAAGTTCCGGCCCTCGACTGTCGCTGACCACGAGGGCACAATCTATTATCAGATCATCCACGAAAGGAAGGTGCGTCAGCTTGTGACCGAATACAAGGTGTATCCCTGCGAATGGGACGAAAGCCGCTCGACGGTAAGGTTAACGCCGACGAGCGAGCGCCGACGGCATGTCGCCGCTGTCAGGGACGAGATACGCCGCGATGTGGAGCGGCTGACAAAGATAGAACGACGACTGTATGCCGACGGGTTTTCGTACTCGGCAGACGATGTTATAGATGAGTTCAGGCACTATATGTGCGAGTACTCGCTGTTCAATTATATGGAGAGCATCATCGGCAGGCTGATGCAGAATGGCCGGGTAAGGACCGCGGAGACTTACACGTCGACGCTCAACAGCTTCAGGAAGTTCAGAGATGGCGAAGATATCATGCTCGACAGCCTTGGCACAGAAGTGATGGAGGACTATGAAGCATGGCTGCAGCAGCGTGGCGTGTCGGCAAATACGGTTTCCTTTTATACCCGTATACTCAGGGCTGTGTACAACCGCGCTGTCGACAGCAAGATAATAGAGGACAGAAATCCGTTCAGACATGTATATACGGGCATAGACAAGACCGTGAAACGCGCATTGTCGCTGATGGTAATAAAGAAAATAAGGGTCCTGGACCTGTCGCTGAGTCCGGCACTTGACTTTGCCCGTGATATGTTCCTGATGAGCTTCTATCTTCGCGGGATGAGCTTCATCGACATGGCTTTCCTGAAGAAATCGGACCTCAAGAACGACTGTGTGATCTATCGCCGTCGCAAGACAGGTCAACAACTGATGATAGAATGGACGAAGGAGATGCAGATGATACTCGACAAGTACCCCGAGAACAAAAGCGATTATCTGCTGCCTGTCATACGCAAGCCCGGCACAAACGAGCGGTGTACGTACAGGAATATCAGCTACAACATCAACCACAACCTCAAACGGATAGCGGAGATGGTGGACGTGACAATACCGCTGACGCTCTATGTGGCCCGTCACAGCTGGGCCTCCGCCGCGAAAGCAAAAGGCATACCGTTGTCGGTAATATCGGAGGGTATGGGGCATAACAGCGAGACAACCACCCAGATATATCTTGCCAGTCTCGACACAGCTGTAGTAGATCGCGCCAACAGTATAATACTTAAAGCGTTGAATTAGCTATTATGCAGTGTTTGGCTGTTGGATAGCTGCTTATTGCGCGGACTTCGACGGACAGGAGTTCAAGTGGTCGTCGATAAAACCGGTCGCCTGCAGGAAGGCATAGCATATTGTCGTGCCGAAGAATGTGAATCCACGGTGGCGCATATCCTTGCTTATGGCGTCGGATATGGCTGAGCTTGCCGGGAGCGACTCAATGGACGGAACATCGTTGACGATTCTTTTTCCGCAAGGGAAGAAGCCGATGATGTAGTTGTAGAATGATCCGAACTCGTCGACGATGCGTCCGAACAGACGGGCGTTGACAATAGCGCTGTGTATCTTGCGCCGGTTTCTGACGATGCCGTCGAAGTGTGTCAGGCGTTCTTCGTCGTCGGGTGTCATTGCGGCGACCAGTGTGTAGTCGAAGTCGACAAAGGCTTTGCGGTAGGCCTCGCGTTTGCGAAGTATTGTTATCCATGCGAGGCCGGCCTGGGCGCTTTCGAGGACGAGAAACTCGAAGAGGGTGCGGTCGTCGGTAACCGGGCGGCCCCACTCCTTGTCGTGATATCTTATGTACAGCGGATCATTGCCACACCACGGACATCGCGAATTGAGAGTGCGGCGAAAAGCGAGGGTGCGTATGCCGTCGTATTCATAATCAGAGAATTGCGCGAAGGCACATTTCCCAGCTACACGCTGCGAGGCTATGTTTCGGGCATCGGTCGTGATCAGGAGTGATGCGATATCAGGTATAGCGGAGCAATAGGCAACAAGGGCCTTGAGGGCTTCGCTTACAAGACCTTGATTCCAAAAGGGGAAGCCAATCCAATAGCCGATCTCTCGCTCGGTGTGGGACGCTGTAAAGTGTTCGGCGCCCTGAGGGACAAGCCCTATGCAGCCAATCGGCTCGCCGGATTTTTTGAGCGTGATCGCGAAGCAATAAGGATTCGGGCGGAAAATATCGCGTATTACCACGCGGCTCATCTCCACAGATGTGTGGCAGGGCCACAGGGCAAGTTCGCTTACTCTGCGGTCGGATGCATATTTATACAGGGTCTCGGCATCGGTTTCGACCCAGGGGCGCAGGATAAGTCTTTCGGTTTTGATCATCTTAATATTGCGGACCATTCTTTCTTCTTTTCATTCAGAGTGCTACGGTTTGATGAGCTCGTGTTTGGCAGATGAAATACTTGTATATCAGGGTTTAATCTATGGAGATCGATAAATTTCCTGAACATTTCCGTTGCTTTGCTGCCGTTCAAGACTATCGTTCTGATGGATGTGTGTTCGTTCAGGAAGCCGAGCACGTCGTTGGGTACGGGATTCTTTATTTTTTTGTCTAGACTACCTTCGCGGTCTGCGGATTTAAGCACGTCCCACAAGGCTATCTTGTTATTGCGTAGGAAGTTAGTTTTGTCGTGATATGACAGCGGCGTTGGCCGGTTGAAGATATATGCCAGTATCTTCCAGAGCTGATTGCCGGGATTTGAATAGTATTCGCCTTTACGTAGAGAGTCGGGTCCGGGTAAAGTGCCTAAAATCAGTATCTCGGAATCGTCATTGACCACGGGTGCTAGTCCGATGACGTTATTTACTTTTGGCTTGGGGAGCTCATTATATTTTGAGTGACGGATATACCATCGTGTGCCTTTGCCTCCGGGCTGCTCGGCATTAGGAATCTTGCCTTTGCGTAGAAGTCTGCGCAGAGCCGGCCCATCTGTCGAATAGCTTACACCTTTTTCCTTCAGAAAGAGTGAGAACTCTTTGATTGCGATGTAGTTTAGTCCTCTTTCTTCAAGGAAAACGTCAATTAATGAGTTGATGTTGTCAAGATCTGTCATTTCATTATGCAGGCCATCAGATTTATTGTAGCCAATCGTGATACCACCGTTAAGTGACATGTGGTTTATTTAATACAAAATTACGAAAACATATTCAAGCATCAAACAGAACGAATTTGATATGTGCTTTTTGTTGCCCTATTATCATGGGTTTATGAAATTTTGTTGTAATTTTGCGTATGGCAGCACATATCTTATTATCGAATGGTAAAATATGATTATACAGGTTCGTCAATCGAATAAACAATTGAGATTAAACTTTGCGCAGAGATCACTATAACACTATATGATATGGGATTAGATATATACACAGGGACATTGACACGTTATTACTGTCGTGATTGGAAAAACATCACACAGCAGCTGTCAGAAGAAAACGGACAGAAATGCGTAATGGTAGACGGATGTGGCAATGAGATCAAACCAGAAGAAAATACAGAGGTAATTGAACAGATCCGTAATGCTGTGTGCCAATGGATTGACAATGTTGCGAGAAATACAGGTAAGTCTCATATGTCTCCTTTATGGGACGAGAAAGGAGAACATGATTATTTTACCGATAAGCCGGATTGGGAAGCATATGGTGCATTGATAATGTTACAAGCGTGCAATTTACTTGGTTGTCATTTGCCTGAATATGTGGAAAGTGGATGGGATGCATTTGATGAGCCTATAGTAAAGAAAGCTATGTCGAAGGAATTACCCAGTTCGTTGCTGTCCGAGGTGTCGGTATGGCTCCCAATTCCGGAAAAGATTTGTTTTGCTACTTCACTGCCGGATGGGAATGACGTAATTTGCTCTACTGTTGCAATGTTGAAGCAGGAATTGGAAGACCTGAATCAAAAGATATGGAAAGCTGATGAAGGTATCATCCTTTCCTGGAGAAATGATAAATATTATAGTCCTGTACAACAAAAAGAGCCCAAACTTTTGTTTGGCTTTGTCCGACGTATAAATAATGCAAATAAAGAGAAATATCGAACTGAAGAATTAGCACAATGCGCCTATTCGATGCTTTACCAGGCTGTTGATTTTGCAGACAAACATCGACTGCCGATTCTATTGAATTATTAGTCAGCTCTTCGATAATGTTTTCTTGATAAATAATGATTTTGCATCAGTATATCCGTCACGATCATGCTTGTACTTTGGCAACAGGTTTAATTTCAGCTTTTCATATTCGAGAGCGACTTCCTGATGATTGTTGAGGTAATTGCGGAAAAGGATCTCGTCATTGTCGCCTATGGCATGAATATGGATATGGAACACTTTTTCAGCATATCCCTCCGGAGTATAGCCCTTGTTGAAACTCATGCGGTTATCGGAAGAGGACATACAGACATATCCGGCATCTTCCATTGTTGCACGGACTTGTTGCCAATCAGCATTGGGTAAGATTTCAATAAGGATGTCGATTATCGGCTTTGCCTGAATGCCGGGAATCGCCGTGCTTCCGATATGATTGATTACCGAAGCATATTCCGAAAGGAGTGTAAAAAGATTGTCTATTTCAACTTTCGCCCAATCCTTCCATTGCGGCTGATGCGGCGTCAGAACAATGGGAAACAGTTGCCAAAGTTCTTCCAAAGTCATATCCTTAAGATTTTTTTGGTTCATGGTAATAATTCCATTTCGATACAGTTCCACGTTTCTCCCAGACAGTTGTACCTCTCGGTTTCAGGTCGTAATACGCGATGAAATCCGGCGGCTTCATAGCAATGGATGGCGGATGGATTATTTTCAAAAACACCGAGCGACACTTTCGAGGCTCCAAGAGTTTCAAAAGCATATTTGATCGCCATTGAAACCAGAACTTTGCCAAATCCGCAACCGCGCCGAGAATCATCGACAATGACAAATCCCAGTCGTTGTTCTGTTGGATTATCTGCCGGAGTACGCAAGGTAATGTACCCGACAATATTATCGCCATCTGTCATTGTCAGGGCGCGCGAGCGTTGACCGTCAATATTTCTATCGTGATATGCGTTCATATCTTCGGGCGTAACAGGATAATGCTTATACCGGTCGGCACACCATTTGCGCATAAGGTATTCGCTTTTGAGCCACGACGTGCAGAGTCCAAGGACATTGAGATTCCATGAAAAACAGTAATTTTGTAATATGGAGATAATGAGATGTAATGAAGAAGATTATGAGACGCTCGCCGGAATATGGGAGCGTTCAGTAGGGGCTACGCACAAATTCTTGACAGAAGAAGACTTCAATGAGATAAGGACTGCGCTGATTCCTGACTATTTCCCCAATGTTGAACTCTATGTCATTACTGACAAAGGAGTGTATGCCGGATTCATTGGATTGAGCTCGGACGCAATAGAAATGCTCTTTATAGACAGTGACCTTCGCGGTCAGGGCTATGGGGCAGCACTTATTGAATTTGCGAAACGAAGAGGGGTGACAAAAGTCGATGTAAATGAACAGAATCCCTCGGCTTTGAATTTCTACAAAGCGAAGGGATTCCGAATAATTGGACGAGATGAAACTGACGAAGCTGGTCGCCCATACCCGATTCTTCATCTATACCTATAAAAATGGAACTGCCCAGTCCCGGCAGGGCGAGTCTGTGATAAGCCGGCGACGCAGGAAGACGGATTACCACTGTCTCGACCCGTGGACTGCTGAAACAAGCGGCAAGTGGCCGGGCGGTCGTAAAAGTCTTGCTGCGCAAGGGTCAAGACGATAACCTTATCAGGCAACGGCGAAAAAGAACACGGAGGAACGGCAATAAGTCTTTCTCCGCGTTGCTACGAAAGCGCTAAAGCGATGACTCAGAGGTGTGGCAGCTTCCCCGATGCAGACCTCTGAGGCGTTGCCGGGTCTCGGTGTTCAGACGGTGCCCATAGGCGTGATGCGGTCATAAGGTGTCAGTGGCTCATCCACCG
>JAGAUV010000012.1 GCA_017620635.1 Muribaculaceae bacterium
ATTACACACCCCATGCGCACATCTACCGCACACCTACATTAAAATATATTAACACCCACCCCAAACCACCCCACCATCTCATTCCCGATACCCACCTCACATTCATCAACAAGCCTCGCGCTCCCGAGGCCGGGATGGCCGAGCGGAGCCGAGGGCCGGAGGCCCGATGTCATGGTCGTTAACCCGTGTCGGAGAGGCCGGAGGCCGCGGAGGCACGGGCCCGAAGCCCCACCCACCGTATGAAGTCGCGGAGCGATGACCGTGTGGTCTTTTACCGAATCTTACTCCATCACATTTCGAGCTCGGTTCCCCGATGTGAGAGCTATATAATTTTTTTTCGTCGATTATAATCTTGAACACAGATATTTTGGCTAAATTTGCGCTCGTAACATTTTCGACCTCACACCTAACTAAGAATCATTATGCGTAATCTGAAATATATCTATACGCTTGTTGTCGCAATATTGTTTACAGCATGCACTACATCGAAATCGACAGTTTCCACCAATGTAAATCTGTCTAAATATGAGTATGCATCAATTATCAACAACGACACATATCATATTCCGGCCGAACTGATGGAGTATGAAATCCAGTTGTTCGATGCGGTCGAAAACTCGCACCTGAAACTTGTTAGCGACGCCAGAATACACGACCTTACGCCTTCTCAGAAAGAAAAACTCTTGTTGGTAAAGTACGGTGTGAATGTTCAGACCGAAGAAACAATTGTAACGGTTAATTTCATCGACTATAATACCGGCCGTCCCGTGGCATCGTGCCGCGGTGCTTATTCTTCACTTGGAATTGCTGGCTTTTCGCACGATATAAATGGAGCGATAAGCCGAGTGGCAAAGCAGATCTCAGAGACTTTCCCAAAATCAAATTAGCATTGCTGTATTGATTTCTGGAATGCCACCCTCGGACTGCCGTCCATGCAGTAAATCGTGCCACATCTGATAAAGCCGAGTTTCTCCACCGCGTTCAGCATGATGGCATTGTCGGCGTGGGTGTCAAGACGTATATTGGCAATATGCGACATACAGAAGTCGACGCATTGTCTCAGTATCCCCTTATGTTTCCCTGTGGAGCCGAGGCGGTGGATAGTGCCGTAAGGTCGCTCGTTGAGCCAATGACCACCCTCTATTACAGAATACGTCGGGTCATCCCCTATGATAAAGGCAAAAGCCATGACCATATCATTGTCATCGTCAACGCCGACGTAGCTGACACCTTCCGTAATATCTTCGGCAACAAGTTCACGCGAGGGGTAGCCGTTTATCCACTGGCTGTGGTTGTCCGACGCCCTCATATACTGCCTTGCGATGTCGTAGCATGACATTATGGCGTCGACATCGGCCATACTTCCTTTTCTTATCCGTATCATAGCTGTGCTTCCTTAACCTGTTACACCTCGCCTCCCTCACGCACACGCGATGCTCTCATGAGCAAAGCCTTCTATAGATATCGTAATCTTCCTTTAGAAAGCAGCAGAATATTACGCGGCCGTCGTATTTATGATTCATTACAGTCTTCACGGCTATTTCTGCGGCAAGCTCATGCGGAAAGCGATAAACGCCTGTGCTGATACACGGAAAAGCTATACTCCTGATGCCGTTTTCTATTGCCAGATCGAGCGCCGTATTATAGCACGAGGCGAGTAGGGCAGCCTCTTCGCAAGAGCCTCCGTGCCACACCGGTCCTACAGTATGTATTACCTTCTTGCATGGCAGACGATATGCTCCGCTTATTTTGCTGTCCCCTGTGTCGCATCCGTCAAGAGTGCGGCATTCCGCTAACAGTTCGGGGCCTGCGGCTTTGTGGATAGCTCCGTCTACGCCGCCTCCGCCAAGAAGCGTGACATTTGCAGCGTTGACTATCGCGTCGGTATCAAGCTGTGTTATATCTCCGAGCATTATCTCTATCTGTTTCATCGCTGTTCGTATTGATGTGTATGTAGAAAAAACAGGAGATAAACACCTGTGACAGATGTTTACCTCCCGTTTGTATAAGGTCACTTATTAGTTGAGAGCTTTCGAGAGATTGTAGTTGGCAAACTCGAGGTCGTCAACTGCACGTTTTGCAAGTGTGTTGTCAAGACGTACGGCCTGACGGAGATTGGTGTTGAGCATCGACTCGTTGTTGGTGCGAGCACCGAGGATAGCCATGAGGTAGTAGGTTGTGGCGTTGGGACGGTCGATAGCTGCGAGGGTCGATTTAGCCTTGCTGTAGTCTTTGGTAAGGATCTGTGCGAGAGCGGCGTTGTTGCTCTTGGTATCGCCGAATGCCTTTACAGCTGCTGCTGCATCGCCATTCTTGAGGTAGTATACACCCATTGCGTCGCCGAGCTCTTTCACGCCGGCTGCTGCACCGAAGTACTGGTTAGCCTTCGGGTAGTTGCCCTGAAGCATTTCGATCAGGCCGAGGTTCATCTGGGGCTCGCCGTTCTTTGTCAGCTTGGCTGCTTTGGCAAATGATGCCTTGGCTGCGTCATAGTCGCCGTCGATATACTGTGTCATGCCGAGGTCATTCCATGTACGGTAGTCGTTGGGATAGATGCGGGCGGCCTGGTCGTATACTTTCATGCGCTGTGCGTTGTCGTCGGTAAGAGTTGCGCAGTAGAGGATTTCCTCGACGTTAAGCTTTTTGGGGTCGCTGTTGAAGAGCTCCTTGATTTCGCTGTCGCTCTTGCCGATTACGTCGATCGACGCTGTGATGCGGCTGTAGCGGAGCTGGGGGAGGATAGTCTCGGCGAGCTGCTCGAATACCGACGAGAGGTTGCGGATCTCACGTTCGCGCTGCTCGGGGTCTTTGTACATCGAAAGTACGCTCAGGATAAGGTCTTTGTCCTGGATGTTGCTCTGTGCAACGAGTTTCTGGAAACCTTCCCAGTCCTGGGCGGTAAACTGTGCGGTAAGTTCGCCGAACTCTGTGATCTTGTCTTTCTTGAGCTGTTTTTCTACATAGCCCTTGGTGTTCTTTTCGCGGTTGGCTGCAAGTTTGGTGTTGAGTTCAACGCCACCGTCAGGCGATGCATAAGACTGGATGTTGATCTCCTGAAGCACGCGCTTGTCGTCGCCGTTGGCTTCTTTGATCTCTTTCTTGAGCTCGTTCATGGCATCGCTGTTGAGCTGACCGGCACGGATGTTGGCCTGATTGATGAGGAACATGATGTCGGCGGCATATTTCTCGTTAATGATGCGCTGGAAGGCATCAGCTGCGAGTGCCGGTGTCACGTCGGCTGCATTTGCGAGCGCTGCGGTGGCTACTACACCGTTGGCTACCTTAACTGCAGGAAGGACATATTTCTTTTTGCCCTGGGTTACAGTAAAGTTGAGCATCAGTTCGCTCTTGGCCATGGCAGGCTGATATTTGAAATCTACGGGGATGGTCTGTGTGCCGCCGAGCTCGTACGAAATCACAGGATTGTTGCCGCGTACTTTCTCGCCTTGGAAGGTGTAGGCTTGCGATGCTACCTCCTGGCCGTTGAAGACGAGGGTCGGGGTCACGGTGACCTCGGCATTTTTTACAAAAAATTTAGCGGGAATTTTAGCGCTGACACTTGCTGGTACGTTTTCACCAACGACTTCCAGTGGGTTAGGATTTACACTGAAGTAGTCAGAGCTGAACTGGCCGAGTTTCTTGCCGCAGGAACTCAGTGTCAGGGCGATACCCAGACCCAGTACATAGCACAATTTACGGTTCATAATTGATATGTTAGAATGATTGAAATGTTGTTTCTTTTGTATATGCTTTATTGCGCAAAGTTACAATTTTTTTATGACATCACAAATTTTATTAGCCTAAGTTTTGGCTATTTTAGATACTTGTGCGTGTTATTTAACACCTTTGTAGCCTTTTGCGCCTTTTACTCCTCCGCCCATCGCGAAAATGTTGGCGTCGAAGCTCGTTGTTTTGGTCTCCTGGCTGCGTTTGCGCTTGAGGGCGAGACGGACGAGACGGTCCATCAGCTCGTCAAATCTTACGCCTGCAGCTTCCCACAGATAGAACGACAGCGAGCCCGGTATGGTGTTGATTTCGTTCACATAGATCTTGCGTGTGTCGGCGTCGATCATTACATCCACGCGGCTAAGGCCGTGGCAGCCGAGCACGCGGAATGTCTCTCCGGCAAGATGTTTTATCATCGCCGTCTCTTCGTCTGGTAACTCCGCCGGTATGCGCTTCTTCGATGCCTGCATGCCTCGTGCGCCTTTGGCATCGCCCATGTACTTCATCTTGTAGTCGAGGAAATCGCCGCTCTTTATCGGCTCCTCAAGCACTGATGTCTCATAGTCGTCGGCATCGCCGAGCACCGAGCAGTTGATCTCCTGGAGGTTCTTGATCATTTTCTCCACGATGATGCGCGAAGAGTAGCGGCCGGCGTCGTCGATACGCGCTATGAGTTCTTCACGGCTGTGTGCGCTGCCGATGCCGATGCTCGAGCCCAGATTGGCCGGCTTTACGATTACAGGATAGCCCAGACGGCTCTCTATGCTCTCCACGAGCTTGTCTTTCTCGCGGCCCCATTGCTTGTCGGTGAACCAGACATAGTCCACCACAGGTATTCCGTCGGCCGCGAGGATCATCTTCATCGTTATCTTGTCCATGCCGTTAGCCGACGAGAGGGTATTGCATCCGGCGTAAGGTATGCCGATGGTCTCGAGCACACCCTCGAAGATGCCGTCTTCGACATTGGAGCCGTGAAGCACCGGTATTACCACATCGAGGGTCGCTACCGGCTTGCCCTTGTCGAAAATGCCCTGGCGCTTGGCCGGGTAGAGATTGTAGTCGCCGTATATCGGGCGCATATACACCTCGGTGCAGTCGGCGAGAAGGTTCTTTATGCCCTTCTTGTAATTGGCGACATCGCACAGCGCATCGCCGGTGTACCAGTGGCCGTCTTTGGTTATATAGATTGGCACGACATCATATTTGTCCCTGTTTATCGCTGCCATAGCCTGATTGGCTGATATTACGGATATCTCGTGTTCGGTGGAGCGGCCGCCGAAAAAGACGCCTATTTTGGTTTTCATTATTGTATTGTTGTAATGTGCGGTATATGAATGGTTTGAATGTCTGCGGACAATTTTATTTGAATGTGTCCGGCAGGTCGTTTTCATAAAGGATTATCTCAGCCGGGAAGGCGTGGCTGTTGATTCGGGCCTGAGCGTCGGCGAAACTTTCGGCCAGCACTATCTTGCTTTCGTCCATGCCGCCGCGTTTGAGACCCTCTACTATTGCATCGCGGTTGTAGTGGCCGACAACGACTACTACATCGGCCGACACAGCCGCTTTTTCGCCGAAATCAGCATTGAGTTCGTACTGGCGCTCGCCAAGTTCGATCATGCCCGGAGTGACGAGTACGCGGCCACCCTTCTTCATCGAGGCCAGTACGTCGAGAGCCATTGCCGCGCCGGCAGGATTGCTGTTGAACGCATCGTCGATGATTGTCAGGCCGCCGGGAAGATGTTTCACGGCCAGCCGGTGCTCTACATGTTCAATCTGGCTTACCGCATAGACGATGCGGTCGTCGGGCACCCCCATCGATATCGCCATTGCCACGGCGCCGAGGATATTCGATACGTTGCATTCGCCCACAAGTCGGGTGTGGAGTTTGAGCTCCTTGCCGTCCGACACACGTATGGCAGTGAAATCCGTGCCGCTTTCGCTGTACGAGATGTCACGGGCGATGTAGTCGGCGCCCTCGGTGTTTTTGACGGCATAACGCAGGCAGGGCACGTTGCTTACCTCTCGTCCGGCTATCATTTCGAAGTCGTTGTTGACCACGATAAGACCGTCGGACGGCAATGAGTCGGCAAGCTCGAATTTTGTAGCCTGCACATTCTCAATCGTCTTGAACGACTCGAGATGCTGCGGCCCGACAGAGGTAATGATACCTTTCTGCGGATGTACGATGTGGCAGATCTCTGCTATGTCGTTGAGCTGCTTTGCTCCCATCTCAACGATAAATACCTCGTGGTAAGGCTTCAACATTTCCCTGACTGTGCGTACGACACCCATCGTGGTGTTGTAGCTGCCCGGAGTCATGAGGGTCTCGTATTGCTCCGACAGTATGCGGTAGAGATAGTGTTTCGAGCTTGTCTTGCCGTAGCTGCCGGTAATGCCGATGATTTTCAGATCGGGCATTGATGCCACTATCCGTTTGGCGTCGTTGATATATTTGTTGTTGATCGATTTTTCGACAGGAGTCAGTATGAACCCTGCCGCGAATATCAGGCCGTGCGATATGCAGTAGCACAGCATAAGAGTCTCGACGAGAGCGAAGAGCCGGTTGTCAATGCCCACGCCGCCATATATCAGCACTCCGGCGGCACATATTATCGCCGCGCAGAAAACCGATGTTATAAACGTGCGGCGTGCCCTCGGTGTCATGACAAGCGGTTTCTTGTATTTGCGTCTGATCAGCGATATGCCGCTCAGCAGGCAGAATATGCCGGCGAGAACGACTCCCGGGGTATGAGGAACAAGGGGCATGAGAGCGAACATAAACACCAGAATGCCGCACAGGCGCCATCCTGATGTGCTGTCGCCCGATGTCTTGAGCCAACGGCTGTAACGCTCGGGTCGGTAGCTGTTTTGCTGATACATCATGAGGTCGCGGCGTAGCTCGGCTGATAGATTGACAAGGCCAAGCAGGACGCCGACCATATATATAATGGTTGTTGTCATAATCATTTGAAATTAAGAAAGCTGGCTATTACAGCCTTTGTCTGTCCGGGTCGGTCGAGGAATGAGTAATGGCTTGCTCCTTCATATTCCACAAGACCGGCATCGGGGATGAGTCGTTCCATCGTTTTTGCATCGCTTATCGGAGTAGCCGTGTCGGCAGTGCCCCATATGAGCAGGGTAGGGGCCTTTATCTTCGGCATCAGGGCCTTGAGATCTTCGTTTACCACCCGGCTCATTATGGCTCTCATGCCCGGGCTTGCGTTTCTGTAGTCGCTCGACCCGGCTTTGCCGCGCATTTTGTCTATCAAGTCCTCGCCTCGTCTGCGCCCCATGATCATAGGTGCCATGCGGCGAGCGAGCTTGAAAGAATATACTTTGAAATAGTATTTCATCGTGCGCCTTGGCTTTATGCCTGCGGCGTCGACGAGTATCACTCTGTCTGTATCATTGCGCGAGGCGAATACGATAGCCAGACGACCGCCGAAAGAGTGTCCAACCAGAACGGGCCTCACAATACCCTTGCGACGGGCAAATTCTTCGATAATCTGCGTGTATCGGTCTACACCCCACACTTCGCGAGGCTCTGACGACATGCCGAATCCAGGCAGGTCGAGATTATATACCGTTGTCGAGGTGTCTGTGCAGGCATCGGCCAATACGGCTACAGTCTCCGACGTGCAGCCCCAACCGTGCATCACTATTACCGGTCGTGATCCATTGCCTGTCACGCTGTAGCTCAGCTTGTTTCCGTCTATTTCTATGGTTTCGTTCATGTCGCTGTGAAATGTCACACAAAATTAGCGAAAAAAACCGATGCCTTATCCTTCTAAAATCAGAAATTTTATATTCCGCGTTGTTTTAACGCCCGATAGTAGCGCGCGGCATTGATTCTGTGCCTGTTATAGTCCTTTGCGAAGTTGTGGTATCCGGAGAAATCGGGCTTGGCGCACATATAGAGGAAGTCGTTTTCGGGCGCATCAAGTACAGCGTTGAGCTGAGCTCGTTCGACCATGCGGATCGGACCGGGCGGCAGACCCTTGTTGATATATGTGTTGTAGGGCGACTCCGTTTTAAGATGCTTGGCGAGTACTCTGCGCAGCGAGAAATCTCCGACAGCGAACACGACAGTCGGGTCGGCCTGCAGAGGCATACCCTTTCCAAGTCTGTTGAGATAGAGCCGTGCGATCTTGCCCCATTCGTCGGCCTTGTTGCTTTCCGACGCCACTATTGATGCGAGCGTGTGAACCTCTGTTGGCGTCAGTCCTAATTTACCGGCTTTTTCGAGGCGGCTGTCGTTCCAGAAGTCCGAGCGCTCCTTGGCGAGCTTTTCGATGACAGTCCCGGGGGATGCAGTCCAGTAAAATTCGTATGTGTCGGGTATGAATGCCGCCGTAAATTCTTCTTTCCTGAACCCCTTGCTGGTAAGCATAGTGTCGCATGCCATGACGAAGGCAGTCGAGTCAAACTCGAGCTGACGGGAAATGCGTGATGCGAGGTCTCCGAACGTGCGGATGTTGTTGAATGTCAGTTTTACCGGATCCTGATGACCCTGGGCTATGCTGCGAGCCACATAAAAAGCCTTGTCTCCGTTGTCGACCACAAATGAGCCGTGAGCTTTTCTGTCTTTCTTGCCCTGCCATCCCAGCATGGTGTATACCTTTGAGCCGAAAGACGGACCGAGCTGGCTTGTGAGTTCGCTCCTTACATCGCCGTCGAGCGGTAGGTATATCCTCTGTTGCTGTCCGTTCCATTCAGACAACACGTAAAACCGTAGGACACAGAAACCTGCTATCAATAACACTGCAATAAAGCAGAGTGCGAGTATTAATGTCTTCTTCATATTGCAAAATTAGCGAAAATAAGAATGTGCGACAGACTTCGGGGCAAGTTTTTTTTGTCAATATACGAAAAAACATTATTTTTGCACTCAGAATACAACTAACAAACATACAAAATGAAAACATGCCCCCGATGTGGCCGTAGTGCCGACGATTTATCTCAATATTGCCCGGGTTGCGGCTATAACTTCATCTCCGGAGACCATATCAACAATCAGCAGCCCTACGCTACAGGGGACAATGCCTTTGATCCTTGTGGCCCTGAAGGAAAAGCCCGTGGCGTAGCCGCCTTGCTGGCTATTCTTATCGGAAGCCTCGGGATACAGTATTTCTATCTCAACAAACCCACAGCCGGTATCATTACCATACTTCTCTCAATTGTAACCTGTGGATTATGGTCTGTCGTAATGCTTATACAGGGCATCTTGATGTTCTGCATGAGCAATGCCCAGTTCCGTGAGAAATACGTGCTCTCCACATCCACCCTGCCTTTGTTCTAACAAATCATACAATACTACAATAAAATGACAATCGATAAGTTTAACTTCAACGGCAAGAAGGCCATCGTACGTGTGGACTTCAATGTGCCTCTTGACGAAAACGGCAACATTACCGACGATACCCGTATCCGCGGTGCTCTCCCCACACTCAAAAAAGTACTCAGCGACGGTGGCTCGCTCATCATCATGTCGCACATGGGCAAACCCAAAGGCAAGGTCAACCCCAAGCTTTCACTCTCGCAGATCAAGGACGCTGTAGCAAAAGCACTCGGTGCTGACGTAGAGTTCGCTCCCGACTGCATGGCAGCAGGCGATATGGCCGCCGCACTCAAGCCCGGTCAGGTACTTCTGCTTGAAAACCTCCGCTTCTATCCCGAAGAGGAAGGCAAGCCCGTAGGCATCGACAAAGCCGATCCCGGCTATGACGCAGCCAAGAAAGAGATGAAAGAACGTCAGAAAGACTTCGCCAAGAAGCTCGCTTCCTATGCTGATGTCTATGTAAACGACGCTTTCGGTACAGCACACCGCCGTCACGCTTCTACAGCTGTTATCGCCGACTACTTCGATGCCGACCACAAGATGCTCGGCTACCTCATGGAGAAAGAAGTAAAGGCTGTCGACAATATCCTTAAAGACATCAAACGTCCCTTTACCGCAATCATGGGCGGTTCGAAAGTATCTACCAAGATCGGTATCATCGAGAACCTCATGGACAAGGTCGACAACCTTATCCTCTGCGGCGGCATGACCTACACCTTCGCAAAAGCACAGGGTGGCAAGATCGGCAACTCTATCTGCGAAGACGACAAGCTCGACCTCGCTCTCGATATCATGAAGAAAGCTAAAGAAAAAGGTGTAAACCTCGTTCTCGGCAACGACTGTGTAGCCGGCGACGCTTTCTCTAACGACGCCCACACCAAGGTATGCTCGACTATGGATGTTCCCGAAGGTTGGGAAGGCATGGATGCAGGTCCCGAGACTCGCAAACTGTTTGCCGACACTATCCGTGGCAGCAAGACAATACTCTGGAACGGCCCCGCAGGCGTGTTCGAGTTCGACAACTTCACAGCCGGCAGCCGTGCTATCGCCGATGCAGTGGTAGAGGCAACCAAGGACGGTGCATTCTCACTCGTAGGCGGTGGCGACTCCGTAGCCTGCGTCAACAAATTCGGCCTTGCCGACGAAGTATCTTATGTATCAACCGGCGGCGGCGCACTTCTCGAGGCTATCGAGGGCAAGGTGCTCCCCGGCGTAGCAGCCGTTCAGGGCTAATATAACTTTATTATGATCAAAGGGAGGTCGCACATTATGCAGCCTCCCTTTGTTAATTATACATGATACCTACCGACGATAAATTCTACAAGTGGATCGATGCCCATATAGGCGACAATGTCGCCGCCCTCAGGCTGTCGACACATTCCAGGCATGACATCGACTACGATGCCGCGATAAGCCAGATAGAGTGCCGCCGCAAATTCGGGAGCAAACTCAGCCGCACCCTGGCATCAGCTCCGCGCTTCTATTTCCCTTCGGTCCTTGCCGGCGAACAGTCGACATCCGACCTTCTTGCCGCATGGCATTCCTCGCAGATGCCCGAGGGCATGACAGCCGTCGATCTCACGGCCGGCCTCGGCATTGACGTCTTCCATCTGTCGGAAAGAGCCTCGGAAGTGGCAGCGGTGGAACTTGACAGCGCCCGGGCAGAAGCCATAAGACATAATGCAGGCTTGCTTGGCGTCGACAACATCGAAGTTGTAAATGCTGACTGTATCGAGTTTATAGATAATTGCATCAGCAGTGGACGGCGTTTTGATGTAGCCTTCATCGACCCGGCCAGAAGGGCTGCCGACGGCTCGAGAGTATATGCCCTTGCCGAGTGCGAGCCCGATGTGCTCGCCTTGCTGCCTAAGCTACAGCGCATGTGCCGTCTCCTGCTTGTCAAGGCGTCGCCGATGCTTGATATTACGCATACGGTCAATTCATTGTCAGTAAAGCCTGTCTATATCGCCGCCGTAGGTACCCCGACCGAGTGCAAGGAGCTTTTCTTTCTCATCGACTTTGAGTCGCAGCCGTCAGAGCCCGACATCGAGGGCGTGACCCTCACGCCGTCGGGTGCTGTTACTTTCGCGTTCATGCGGAGCAAAGAGGATGCAGCGACAATCCCTGCGGCGACAGCTCCGGTAAAAGCCGGCGATTACATCTACGAGCCTTATCCGGCGATGATGAAGGTGGATGCTTTCAAGATTATCGCCGACAGCTTCGGCCTGAGCATATTCCACCCCAACACGAAACTGTACTATTCGACCGAGGCTGTCGACGGATTCCCCGGCAAGCGATACAAGGTGGTGGAAGTAATGCCATACGCCTCAAAGATAATCAAGCGCTTCCGCTCGCGCTATCCGGCCGCGGAAGTGGCAGTGCGCAATTTCGGAACAGGGGCCGACACCTTGCGCACCAGACTTGGTGTACGCGGTGCCGGCCCCTTGCGCCTTTATGGGCTCAGTGATGCGTCAGATTCAAAATTGCTTGTACTGACGCAGGAGTCCTAATCGTTTATTTTGCATTTGCCAGAGGAGCAGGCACGTTGTATACACGTGCAGCAAGCTCCTGGTCGAGCATGTAGAGAGCAAGACCGTTGTCGCCGATGAGTTTGAGACGGTCGATAAGGTTCTTGGCAGTCTCTTCTTCTTCTACCTGCTCGGAAACGAACCAGTCGAGTTTGCCGCGTGTAGCATAGTCGTGCTCAGCCTCGGCCAGTGCATAGATATTGTTGATGAGCGATGTCACTTTTTCTTCGTGAGCAAGAGTGGCCTCGAAAGCAGCGAGGGGCGACGCCCATTCAGTAGGAACAGCGTCGATAGCCTTGAGCTCTACACGGCCGCCGCGGCTAAGGAGGTAGTTGATAAAGATTTCGGCGTGAGCCTGTTCTTCCTTGAACTGGATACGGAACCAGTTTGCAATACCGGCATGGCCTTCGGTTTCGAAGTGCATGCCCATCGACAGATAGAGGTATGCCGACCAGAACTCGGCATTGATCTGCGCGTTGATCGCGTCTTGAATTTTTGGACTAATCATTTGTCTGATAGTATTTATATGGTTTATTTTCTTATCGCTACACCTACGGGACGGCGATAGTCGCTGCCTCGCCGGGTAAGGAGTTCGTATGTAAAGTTTTCAGAAAGACCTGTGGTGTCGGCCTGATAAGGCACTAACAGGACTGTTCCGGCAGGGTATTTCGAAGCATCATCCATGCCGTCGACGCCTCTCAGCCGGTCGTCAAGATAAAAGTTCATTGTATAGAAGCGAGTCTGATGCAGGCTTATAATGTCGTTGTCGCCGGCAATGGCTTCCACGCGCCGTGCCTCGTCGCGGTCACTGTTGGGATTGAGTATGGCCGGCATTATCGCGACGGCATACGACAGGTAAATCGTCCACACTGTAGCGAGTATATGCCCGACCGGACTGTGCCTGTTGGCAAACCATGCAATGCCGGCCGCCAACGGCAGCAGCACAAAGATATATCGCCACCAGGGGATAGGCTCGAATACGAGCCCTTCTATGCTTACGAACTGAAGCGTGACAACAGCCATAGGCGCTATCACGGCGAGTATCGCGACGAACCATGCGAAAAAGCGGACCACACGCGCTGTTGTCGCTTTGTCCTCAAGCAGCGATGCTATGCCGTAGCAGATAAACGGATATGCCGGCAGCAGGTATACACTTCGCTTGCTTGCCGGTATGCAATAGAATCCTATTGTGATCACAGCTGCGGTAACCGACATCAATGCCGCCGGAGAGAGAGGTTTGCGGCGGTAGCGTCGCACGGTTGTCAATGCCGCGACAAGCAGTATGGTCCAGGGCAGCAGTCCGGCCGCCAGTGTCATGAAATTGTAGTACCACGGATTTACGTGGCTTTCATACGACATAGTGCCGGTAAGGCGCCCTATGTTTTCTTCCATCATGAGATCGAAGAAAGCGTCACCGCCACGCAGATATGCCGCATAGTACCACACGGCCGGAATGATGAGCGAGGCTATCGCTATAGCCAGCATACTGAACAGGGTCCTGAAGAAAGAATCGCGCCGCAACAGACGGTATACACCGACAATGAAGCAGGGCAGCAATGCTCCTACCGGCCCTTTGGTCATGGTTGCGCAGCTCAGCAGCAATATTACCGCCATGTATCTCAGCCACTTTCGTTTGAGTTTCCGCTCGCTAAGGTCGAACAGCATATACATGGCCGTGACCATACATGCGGTCAGTACCATGTCGAGCCGGCATGCCACCGCAGCCCTGAATACCTCGACACAAGTGAGTGTGACAATAGAGAAAACAAGGGCGAACCGAGCTCCACGTGTCCGTTCGGCCCAGCGGTAGCCGGCCATCAGCATTGCAATCGCAGCCAATGCCGAGGGCAAGCGTGAGATGTACTCATTTACGACGCCACCGTTGAAAAGCCATGCAAACACGGCTATTATCCACGCCATGAAGGGCGGTTTGAACGGCATGTCGGCGCCGTAGCTCAGGGGCAGCAGCCAGTCGCCGCTTTTGAGCATCGACACAGCCACTATAGCCTCACGCGGCTCTCCCTTGCTGTTGAAGAGCGTCTCGCCAAGCCATGGAAGGAGCAGTACCGCCGAAGCGATAAATACCATCATGGCGGCCTGAGGTATGTAGCTGTCGTTGCTTCTTGTCATTTCTTAGGTAGTTCTACTATTTCGATCTGTTTTATGGCCAGACGCGCCTCGAGGTATTCAGACAGCTTTTTACGTTCGGCGTTTGTGAGATGTCCGTGGGTATGTATCATCGCGACTGTTGCGGTGTCGGACTTCACGTGATCGCTTATGTCGTTGAAAACTGTTGTCGATATGCCGATACGGTTGATGTTTGGGAACAGGACCTTGACTTCATCGGCGACAGTCGACGCTGCCGTAAACGAGGTGCGTTCCTCGGCGATCACTGTCTTGAGCGAGTCAATGGTGCCTTGCTGACGGTTTATGGTGCTTTGCGCGAGGCGGTATATGTCGCCGACACCTGTCTGTTGCGATTGTGCGGCGTCGCGGTGTGCCTGCACACCTTGTATTATTATAAGTTTTGTACCCGAGAGGTTATAGAATTTCAGTTTCGAGCCGAGCGCGAGCTGCAATGAGTCGGACGGCAAAGCCTGACCGATAAGAGTCATGGATATTACGCGTTCGCCGTGGTCGATATATGCGTTGTGACTGATAACCTGAGTGTCGGGGAAACGGCACTCCTCGCTCACGAAATTGTCGGCGTTCATAGTGAACTTGTTCTGACGTATCATGTTGTATGTCAGATATATGCTTGGCAGCATCGTGAGTATGGCCAGGGTGTATACGATCCGTCGCACTTTGCGCGCACGGTCTGTGTCGGCCACATTGTGGCTCTGGTACTTCATCAGTTTCACACCGATGAACGTGGCGAAAGCGATGTAAACCGAGTTGATGAAGAAGAGATAGAATGCGCCGAAGAAATAGCTCAGCTGCCAAGTGGCGAGTCCGTAACCGGCGGTACACAAGGGCGGCATAAGTGCGGTGGCTATGGCCACACCGGGTATCACATTGCCTTTGTTGTTGGCTCCCAAAGCTATTATGCCTGCGCCGCCGCCGAAGAATCCGATCAGGACGTCGTAGATAGTCGGCGATGTGCGGGCCAGCAGTTCGCTGTGCTGTTCGCTCACAGGCGATATGAGGAAATAGACCGTGGCAGTGATTACGGACAAACCGGCAGCCATTATCAGGTTGCGCATACACCGCTTTATAAGGTCGAAATCATGGATGCCGACGCCCAGACCTATACCGATGATAGGCCCCATGAGTGGGGATATGAGCATGGCGCCGATTATGACGGCGGTTGAGTTGGTGTTAAGGCCGAGCGAAGCAATGAATATGGCTATAATAAGAATCAGGATGTTGGTTCCCTTGAACGAAACGCCCTCGCGGATGTTCTGTTCGGCCTCGGCCTGACTCACGAGCTGTCCTGACAGTGAGAAGAAGTTTTTCAGGAAATCGCTTATCCTTGTGCCTATGTTAGTTGTCATTGCTTATAGCTTTAGTATCGTTTCAAGTGTCAGTGCCGAACCGCCGTGACGCGGCCGCTTTGCCGACGTGCCTGTTGATGTGAATATAATTGAAAACAAGTAAGTTTGTTTTCTGTTCACTCTTTTTTGCTTTGCAAAAGGTGCCCGTGTGGCTTTAACCGACACGGGCACCACTTCTACTTGATATTATAAATACTTGGCGTAGTCGGCATTGCGCATGTCGCCTGTATCGTTGAAGGCGTTGTGGAATGCGAATGCAGCTTTGAGGACGTGGGGAGTCTGGCCGCCCTTGCCGAGCTTGAGGTAGTCGCGCAGAAGCTCGCGGAACATTGGGTGTGCGCAGTTGTCGATGATGGCGTGAGCGCGTTCTACAGGGTCTTTGTGACGAAGGTCGGCGATACCCTGGTCTGTCACGAGGATGTCGACGCTGTGCTCGCTGTGGTCGGGGTGCGCTACCATAGGCACGATATTGCTTATCATGCCGCCTTTCGTAACGGAGGGGCAGCTGAAGATCGAGAGGTATGCGTTGCGAGTAAAGTCACCCGAACCGCCGATACCGTTCATCATCTTCGTGCCGAGCACATGTGTCGAGTTGATGCTGCCGAAGAGGTCGGCCTCAAGAGCGGTGTTCATGGCGATAACACCTATACGGCGTATAACCTCGGGATTGTTCGATATCTCGGCCGGACGCATCAGGATCTTGTCGTGGAAGAAGTTCAGGTCGGAGAAGAGAATCTTTTCGGTGTCGTCGGTAAATGTCATCGAGCATGTGCTGGCGAATGTACATTTGCCTTTCTGGAGAAGTTCGAGCACGGCATCCTGTATCACTTCGGTGTACATCATGAAGGGAGGAAGCTCCTTGCTCTCGCCAAGGTCGTAGAGGACGGCGTTAGCGACGTTACCTACGCCCGACTGGAGGGGGAGGAACTCTTTGGGAAGACGGCCGGCAGTGTATTCGCCTACCAGGAAACGGACTACGTTCGAGCCGATCTGACGTGAGACCTCGTCGGGGGCGGTAAATGGTTTTACGCAGTCGTAAGAGCTTGTCTTTACGATGCCTACCACCTTGGCCGGATCGATCTTGAGGATGGGCGAGCCGATACGGTCGTTGGCCGCATAGATAGGTATCTCGCGACGACGGGGAGGATCGAGGGGCAGATATACGTCGTGCATGCCAAGAAGAGACTTGGGCAGCTTGTCGTTGAGCTCGATGAATATTTTCTTAGCCATCATGGCATATGTGGGCACGTTGCCGAGACCGCAGCCGAGTATAACCTCGCCGTTGTCGGTAATGTCGGCGGCTTCGATGATGGCGTAGTCGATAGGACCGAAAGTGCCGTAGCGAACTTCCTGAGCCATCTCCGAGAGGTGACGGTCGAAATAGTGGCAATCGTGGCTGTTGATGCGCTTGCGAAGATCGGGCACGTTCTGATAGGGGGCGCGCCAGTTGTATGCATTGGCACGAGCCATCGCACCGTCGACATGATCGCTCGTAGAGGCTCCCGTAAACAGATTTACTTTGAACTCTCTTCCGGCTTCGTGCTCGCGAACGGCTTTCTTTGCCAGTTCTTCAGTAATGAATTTAGGAGTGCCCGGTGCGGTAAAACCCGACAGGCCTATCGTCGCTCCGTTGGGGATCATTTCGGCTGCTTCTGTAGCCGTGATGAAATTGAATGCCATTGTGTTATGCTTATATGTTTTTTCTATGGTTAGGATTCCTTAAATTTCGGATTGTTGAGTATCTCGCTCCATATCACAGCTTTCCTGAGGTTGTCCCGGCTGACTGGAGCCGATTGGCCGTTGTCGGTAGTCGTGTCTGCGGCGTGATAGCGGTCTGTGGTGCTATAAGGAGAGAATGCGCTGTCGTCGGTAACCCGTACGCCTTCGATACCGCTCAGTACGGGAGCCTTAGCCTTCTTCGGCATATGAGGCTGCGCTGTCTGTCGCTTAGCATGTGTTTCCTGTCGGCGAGGGGGCGCTGAGCTCACTCCGTGGTGCTTGCCTTGCTTGATTTTGTCAAGCAGTTTCTCCAGCAAAGGCATGCCTACCACAAATCCGATGCCTATTAGTATCGATACGAATTGCGAATCCACTTCTTTTTAGTAATTTTGCACAAAATTACTCATTCTCGAGCAATATACAAATTATTTTCAATGGAAAACGAGCACAAATTATATATAGAAACCTATGGCTGCCAGATGAACGTTGCCGACAGTGAAGTCGTGGCTTCCATTATGGAGATGGACGGCTATTCGCTTAGCGACAATATAGCCGATGCCGATGCGATCCTGCTTAATACCTGTTCGATACGCGACAATGCCGAGCAGAAAATAGTCGGGCGCCTGCAGGCTCTGCGTGCCGAGCGCCGCAACCGTAAAGGCAGCGGACGAGGTCTGCTCATAGGCGTTATCGGCTGCATGGCGGAGCGCGTCAAGGACGATCTGGTAAAGAACCACGGCGTAGATATTGTGGCCGGCCCCGACTCGTATCTCGACCTCCCGGCCTTGTTCGCTTCGGCACGCAAAGGTCTGCCGGCTGTCAATGTGGAGCTGTCGACAACAGAGACCTATCGCGATGTCGTGCCTGTGCGTCTGCCCGGGCAGCAGGTGTCGGGTTTTGTGAGTATCATGCGCGGCTGCAATAATTTCTGCTCTTACTGTATTGTGCCTTATACCCGTGGACGCGAGCGGTCGAGACCTGTCGACAGTATTCTTGGCGAAGTGGCCGACCTGAGAGCCAAGGGCTATAAAGAGGTAACCCTTTTAGGGCAGAATGTGAACAGCTACAGCTATCTGTCGCCCGGCTCCGACTCTCCGGTATGCTTTGCGAGCCTGCTGTCGATGGTGGCGGAGGCGGCACCGGATATGCGGATCCGTTTCACTACATCACACCCCAAGGACATGGGTCACGACACGCTCGAGGCTATAGCATCGCATCCCAACATATGCCGCTGGATCCATCTGCCTGTGCAGTCGGGCAGCAACAGTGTGCTCAAGGCGATGAACCGCAAGTATACACGTGAATGGTATCTCGACCGTATAGCCGATATAAGGGCGACGATACCCGACTGCGGTATCACTACCGATCTGTTTACGGGCTTCCACGATGAAAGCGAGGAGGATTTCGAGCAGACCCTCGATCTGATGCGAACTGTCGGCTTCGATGCCTCGTATATGTTTAAATATTCCGAGCGCCCGGGGACACTTGCCTCACGCACTATGCCTGACAATGTGCCTGAGCCGGTAAAGATAGAGCGACTCAACCGTATGATAGCGCTCCAGAATGAGCTGTCGCTCGCATCGAACCGCCGTGACATCGGACATCGCTTCGAGGTGCTGGTAGAGGGCGTGGCCAAGAGAAGCAAGGAACAGATGGTGGGACGTACCAGCCAGAACAAGACGGCCGTATTTGCCCGTGGCAATGCCAAGGTGGGAGATCTTGTGACCGTGGAAGTGGTCGACGCCACCTCGGCGACACTTCTGTGCAAGCTTGTGTAACCAGTTAAACCTTAATCTAATATGAAAAAACTACTTTTTGCCGTGCTTGCCTTTATGCTCTCGTTGGCATATTCTTTGGCGACAGACAAAGCGGACGATGGCGGAACATTCGTGAATCCCTTGCTCGACGCCGGCCCTGACCCCTGGGCGTTGTGGCATAATGACGAATATTTCTACATGCACACTATGGGCGACCGTCTCGTGCTGTGGCGCACACGTGATATCACAGACCTGCGCAACGCCGAGAGCAAGACGGTGTGGATACCGACCGATCCGGCGAACAGCCGTAATCTGTGGGCTCCCGAGATACATAACTTTGACGACAAGTGGTATATCTACTATGCCGCCGACGACGGCAATACCGACAACCATCAGCTCTATGTGCTTGAGAATGTCAACAAGGACCCGTTTGAAGGCGAGTTCGTGATGAAAGGACGCATCAGCACTGACAATGACAACAACTGGGCTATAGACGGCTCGCTATTCCGCCATAAGGGTAAGATCTATATGGTGTGGTCGGGCTGGCAGACCCGTCGTGTCGATGTAGAGACCCAGTGCATCTATATCGCCGAGATGAAGAATCCGTGGACTCTCGGCTCTGAGCGAGTGCTTATTTCGAAGCCTGAGTTCGAGTGGGAACGCAGATATAAGAATGATGACGGTACGATGCCCGACCATGTTATATTTGTCAACGAGGGCCCTCAGCCGCTTGTAAGCCCTAATGGCAAATATGTGCATGTGATATATTCGGCGAGTGGCTGCTGGACGCGCTACTATGCGCTCGGCATGCTTACTGCCGACGCGGATGCCGATCTTCTTGACCCGGCGTCATGGCGCAAGTCGCCGAAATCGGTGTTCAGCCAAAGCCCTGAAAACGGTGTGTTCGGTACCGGCCACAACAGCTTCTTCAAATCGCCCGACGGCAAGGAGGACTATATCCTGTATCATGCCAGGTCGACACACAAGGACCCTCCCGGGGTGGAGACGCGTAGCCCGAGAGCGCAGAAGATAGAGTGGAAAGATGATTATCCTGTTTTCGGCACGCCTTTGTCTACCGACACAAAAATTAAAAAACCGTCGGGTACAAAAACTTTTTAGAACCGACGCTTGTTTATCATACAAAGGAACCACAACCAGAACCACTTCCGGACCTAATTTTTTTTATTTTATGCCCGTATCCCGACCACTGAGATACGGGCATTTTTGTGTCCCGGCGTTTCGGTAAAAATCATCGTCTGAGGTATCGGGGCGAACCCCTCCGACCTCAGACGATGACGACTCTCTACTGCCTGTATTTCTTATTTACGTAATTTCTTTGCGATCCATTTACGGGCGTTGACAAATGCGTCGAGCCATATTGTGGCTTCGTCCTCGCGGCGGTCGGCCGGATAGGTGGGGCACTGCCACGGGAAGATGGCACGCTCGAGGTGGGGCATAAGCGCCAGATGACGGCCGTCTGCGCTCGAAAGGGCGGCAATAGCTCCTTCGCTGCCGTTGGGGTTGCCGGGGTAGCTGTCGTAAGCGTATCGGGCTGCTACCTTGACGCCTGTTTCCGAGATGGGGGTGTTGAAGTGGAAGCGGCCTTCGCCGTGAGCTACCCAGATGCCTGAGCAGAGGTGCGACAGAGAACCGAACATCACGCTGTCGTTGCCTTCCACGCGCATGCCGACGAATGTGGACTCGAATTTGCCCGATATGTTGTGGCGCATTTCAATGGTTGGCTCGCCCGATTCTGTCGGCTTGGCTCCGAGGAGGTTGAGCTCTATCATCAGCTGGCAGCCGTTGCATACACCGAGGCTGAGGGTATCGGGTCGTTCGTAGAACCGGCGGAGTGTTTCGGCGGCGCGTTCGTTCCAGCGGAATCCTGCAGCCCAGCCTTTTGCTGATCCGAGAACGTCGCTGTTGGAGAAACCTCCGCAGAATACTATCATGTTGATGTCGTCGAGTGTTTCGCGTCCGCTTGCAAGATCGGTCATGTGTACGTCTTTCACGTCAAATCCGGCCATGTAGAGCGAGTATGCCATTTCGCGGTCGCCATTCACGCCTTTTTCGCGAATGATCGCGGCGCGTATTCCCGACGGTGTGCGGCGGCGCGGACGCAGGTCGCGAGAGGCGAACGAGCCGTCGAAGTTCGGGCGGAGACGGAAGGGCACGGGCTGGAGTCCGAGATTGTTGCGGCGCTCGGCTGCGCAGCTTGGGTTGGTCTGGAGCCTGTCGAGGAGATATGAGGGCTCGAACCATACGCGGCGCATAGCCGGCACAGAGACGAAGTGTACTGTCGTATCATGGCTGATTGTGAGCACTTTTTCGCTGCGGCGTGAGGGTGAGGCTACTGGGAAGTAGCGTACGCCGGCATTGTCGAGGATAGTCTCGGCTTTTGTGCGCTTTCGGTCGAGGACCTGGATCACTACGGCCGGATTTTCGGCAAACAGTATCTTTACGAGGTCGTTCTCGCCTGCGGCCTTGAAGCCTTCGGTAAACATATTGAGTCCGCCGTTGGTGTTGGCGAAACACATTTCGAGAAGTGTAGTGATCAGACCGCCGGCGCTTACGTCGTGCTGGGCTGCTACAAGACCTTCATGTACGAGTTTCTGCACGGCTTCGAAGGCGTTGGCAAAGTATTCTGCCGACTTGATATCGGGTACATCGCCGCCTACCACACCGCGAGTCTGTGCAAGAGCCGATCCGCCCAATGCAAGCGGCATGCCGCTGAAGTCGATATAATATAGTGTCGACTGTGTGGTTGTGGTAAGGGTTGCCGGTACGAAGCTGCGTATGTCGTCGACCTCGCCGGCAGCCGATATTATAACAGTGCCGGGCGCTTTTACGCTTGTGCCGTCGCTGTACTTCTGAGTCATCGACAGACTGTCCTTGCCTGTCGGTATGTTAATGCCTAATTCGCAAGCGAAATCGCTGCAAGCTTCTACGGCACGATAGAGCGCGGCGTCCTCGCCGGTATTTTTGCATGGCCACATCCAGTTGGCGCTGAGCGATATTGCCGACAGGCCTTTGTCGAGGCTTGCGGCGGCTATGTTGGTCAAGGCTTCAGCTATCGCGAGGCGTGAGCCGGCTGCCGGATCGCTGAGGGCTGCTGCAGGTGCATGACCTATGGAGGTGGCGATGCCGCGACGGCCCTGGTAGTCGAGAGCTACGATACCGCAGTCGTTGACGGGCAGCTGCAGGGGACCGTCGCACTGCTGACGGGCGATACGTCCTGTCACTGAGCGGTCTACCTTGTTGGTCAGCCAGTCTTTGCAGGCTACTGCTTCAAGCGACAATACGTCGTGGAGATATTCGTCGAGCTTGGCGATATCGTAGTCGCCGCCGGCGAAGTGGCTTTCTACTGTGTTGTCGTGCATTACAGTCTTGGGGGGATTGCCGAGCATGTCGGCAACGGCAAGATCGAGCGCCGGCTTGCTTTCTTTGCGGCTGAATGTCAGATGATGGTCATCTGTTGTCTTGCCTACAATATAAAGAGGTGCTCTTTCGCGCTGGGCTATACGCTCGATAAGGGGTATGTCTTCGGGCTTGACTACAAATCCCATTCGTTCCTGGCTTTCGTTGCCGATGATCTCTCTGTCGGAGAGAGTAGGATCGCCAACAGGTAGCGCGTCGATATCGATGAAACCGCCGGTGCTTTCAATAAGCTCGCTGAGAGCATTGAGGTGTCCGCCGGCTCCGTGATCGTGGATGGAGACAATGGGGTTGAATGCGCTTTCTGCAAGTGCGCGGATGAGGTTTGCCACGCGCTTCTGCATTTCAGGGTTGGCACGCTGTACTGCGTTGAGCTCGATGGCGCCTGCATATCGGCCTGTGTCGACCGATGATACGGCGCCGCCGCCCATGCCGATGCGGTAGTTGTCGCCGCCGGACAATGCTACAGACTGTCCGGGCTCGGGTTCGCCTTTTATAGCGTGGTCGGCGTTGGCATAGCCTACACCGCCGGCAAGCATTATTACTTTGTCGTAGCCCCATGTGTTGCCGTCTTCTTTATGCTCGAAAGTAAGAAGAGAACCGCAGATGAGGGGCTGGCCGAACTTGTTGCCGAAATCGGAAGCACCGTTCGATGCCTTGACGAGAATATCGGCCGGAGTGTGGTATAGCCACTTGCGAGCCGGTACTTTGGCTTCCCATTTCTTTGCGGTCTCGCAGTCGAGACGGGGATAAGATGTCATGTAGACGGCTGTACCGGCGAGCGGCAGACTGGCGCGTCCGCCACCGAGGCGGTCGCGTATTTCGCCGCCACTGCCTGTGGCTGCTCCGTTGAACGGCTCTACTGTCGTGGGGAAGTTATGAGTCTCTGCTTTGAGCGAGAGTACGGTCTTTATTTTTGTCAGCGCGAAATCGGCGGGAACGTCGGGTTTCTCCGGTGCGAACTGCCATATTTCGGGACCGGTAACAAATGCTACGTTGTCCTTATAAGCCGATACCAGACGGCCGGGGTTGACCTTGCTGGTTTTTTTGATCATCGCGAAGAGCGACGATTCTTTTTCCTGTCCGTCGATCACAAATTTACCGCCGAATATTTTGTGGCGGCAGTGCTCTGAGTTTACCTGAGAGAAACCGAACACTTCGCTGTCGGTCAGTTTGCGTCCGAGGCGCTTTGCAAGGTCGCGCAGGTAATCTTCTTCGTATGAGCTGAGGGCCAGACCTTCACGCTGGTTGTATTCCGTGATGTCGTCGATCTCTTCTGCCGGTGCCGGTTTTGCGTCGGAGGCAAACATGTCGGTTCCGGGGTTTTTATAAACAGCCTGTAGCATCGGGTCGTAATCGGGAGTGTCGCTGTCTGCACGTCGTAGCTCCTCGATACGCGATATGCCGTTAAGACCCATGTTCTGTGTGATCTCTACGGCATTTGTGCTCCAGGGCGTAATCATTTCTTTACGGGGGCCAACGAAAGTGCCGCTCAATGAAGGAGTGGCGTTGGCTGTAGCTCCGCTGAAGAGCCAGGTCAGACGTCCGTTTTCGTCTGAATTGAAAGAATGGTCGGAATCAACGGCGAACACCGTATCTCCTTTAACGAAAAATGTTACCATTGCAGGGATAGTGGGTTGTTTATTTGTGTGCAAAGTTACAAATTTTTTATCCGTCCGCCAAATATGTGCCTGTTCAAAATGTTTTTGTCATAAATAAAATAATTTGTATTTTTGCACTACTATGGACAGAGGTAAGAAAAGACTTTGTGTGGTAACAAGTACTCGTGCTGACTGGGGGCTGCTTTCGCCTGTCTGCAGGAGTCTCAGGGCTTCGGGCCTGATCGACATTGATATTGTCGCCACCAATATGCACCTTAGTCCGGCCTATGGCAATACTGTAGACGAGATAATAGCCGATGGCTTTGAGCCTTTGCGAGTGCCCGTCGACGAGGAAGACAGCGGCGATGCCTCGCGGGCCCGTGTCATGGCGCGGACATTGTCGGGTATGGCCGAGGCGTTCTCGATTCTCAAGCCTGATGCCGTTCTTCTCCTTGGCGACAGATACGAGATGCTGGCTGTAGCGTCGGCGGCCTCGGTAATGCATATTCCTATAATACATATAGCCGGCGGAGAAGTGACGGAGGGCGCTCTTGACGACTCGTTCCGTCATGCCATTACCAAACTGTCGTCGTTGCATCTAACCGCAACCGACGATTATCGCCGGCGAGTGATACAAATGGGCGAAAACCCTGATTCGGTAATCAATACAGGAGCGATAGGAGTATGGAACGCAATGAACATACCTCTTATGCCGGCGGCTGAGATTTCTGAAAGTCTTGGCTTCGATGTGACAGTAAAGCCGTTGGCAATAGTGACTTATCATCCGGCGACAAATGATGCCACACCGCCTGTAGAGCGGCTGCAGTCTCTCCTTGATGCCCTCGACCGCTACCCCGGTTTGCGTCTTGTCATAACAGCCCCCAACAATGACTCGGGCGGCCATGATATACTCGAGGCGCTCATGCGCTATGCCCAGGAGAGACGCGGACGTGCTGTGGCTGTCCGTTCGCTCGGGGCTTACCGTTATCACAGCCTGCTTCGTCTGGCATCTTTTGTTATAGGCAATTCATCAAGCGGTATAGTAGAGGTGCCCTCGGCCGGTATACCGACAATCGATATAGGGATGCGACAGCGCGGACGCATAGCCGGGCCGTCGGTCATACACTGCGGCGATACAGCCGACGAGATAGCCGAAGCCATAGACAAGGCTTTGAGTCCCGGTATGCGTGAGATCGCCGGCAGATGCGAGAATCCGTATGGCAAGCCTGATACATGTCGGCTTATGACCGAGGCTATCGAGGCTTTCATGACTTCATTGCCCTTGCCTCCGAAAACATTTTATGATCTGAGATGAAACCACTATATATAATACCGGCGCGTGGCGGAAGCAAAGGGATTCCGCGCAAGAACATCAAGTTGCTCGGCGGCCGACCGCTGATAAGCTATTCAGTAAGGTGTGCCGTTGAAGCATGGGCCGAATACGGCGGCTATATTGTAGTGTCGACCGATGATGACGAGATCGCCGATGTAGCGCGTTCATGCGGTATAGATGTAGAGTATATGCGTCCGGCTTCGCTTGGCGGCGATACGGTATCGAGCCGCGATGTGATGCTCGATATAATGAACTGGGCCGACAGCCGCGGTCTCGACTATGACTGTATAGTGCTTCTGCAGCCGACCTCGCCGCTTCGTACAGTAGAGGATGTCACGGGTGCGATGAAACTCTACAGTCCCGACCTGGATATGGTGGTCAGTGTATGCCGTTCGGAAGCTAATCCGTATTATAATCTGTTTGAGACCGATTCCGACGGATTTCTTCATGTATGCAAGGGCCCCGGCACTTACACTCGGCGACAGGACGCTCCGCCGGTGCTCGAATATAACGGTGCCGTGTATGTGATCAATCCCGATTCGCTGCGTCGATGCGGTCTTGGCGAGTTCAGCCTTCGTATACCTTATGATATGCCGGCCTCGCGAAGTATAGATCTCGACACGCCCGACGATTGGGCTCGCGCCGAAATTATCTTTTCCAAGCTATGACTGATATATCACGCCATACAATATATAAGGACGCAAGTCTGCTGGATGCTCTTCATTGCCTCAATGACCTGTCGGGAAGAGTCATGACCTTGTTTGTGCTCGACAGCGAAGGCAGGGTAGAGGGCAGTATTACCGACGGCGATATACGCCGGGCCCTGCTCGACGGCGGTTCTTTGTCGGATTCTGTCGATATTGCCTGCCACCGCGACTATCGCTACGTAAGAGCCGGCTCCATAGATCCTCTTGTGCTGAGAGAGAGCCGCGAGAGGGGTATAAAACTTTTGCCGGCACTCGATGGCGACAATCATCTTGTTTCGCTTGTCGATCTTACCAGACAGCATACGGTGCTGCCCTTGCGTGCGGTCCTTATGGCCGGAGGCCGTGGCGAGCGCCTGCGCCCCATGACACTCACGACGCCGAAGCCGCTGCTGCAGATCGAAGGCAAAGCTATAATCGACTATAATGTAGAGGCCCTGGCCGCTTGCGGCATCGACGAGATTATAGTGACCACGCGCTATCTGGCCGAGCAGATCCACGATCATTTTGCCGCCCCCGTAGCCGGAGTGCAGGTGCGTTGCGTCACTGAGGACAAGCCGCTCGGTACGATAGGCGCGGTAGCATCGCTTTGGCCCGACAGCCATAGCGGCGACACGCTCGTGATGAATTCCGATCTTCTTACCACCATTTCTTTCGAAGAGATGTACCTGCGCCATCGTTCGTCGAAAGCCGATGTGACGATAGCCGTGGTGCCCTATCAGGTTTCTGTGCCTTATGCGATTCTCACTCTCGACAATGACGATCCGGACTCGGTAACGGCGATAGAAGAAAAACCATCGTATTCATACTATGCCAACGCTGGCATCTATATATTCTCAAATGCCCTGCTGTCGACACTCAAAGCCGGCGAATACTGCGACGCGACCGACCTGATACAACGGGCGATAACAGACGGCAGGAAGGTAACTTACTATCCCATAAAAGGAACGTGGATCGACGTAGGGTCGCCCGTCGATTTCCGGCAGGCCGCACAATTGATGCGACATCACAACTCTATGTCGAACTCTTGAGTCGCGGCCGCGTTAATATTTTATCATAACTAACAAGATCATGCCAGATTCGAATTTTATAGACTATGTCAAGATACTTTGCCGCTCAGGCAAAGGCGGCGCCGGCTCGCGCCATTTCTATCGCGCCAAATACGTACCCAAAGGAGGTCCCGACGGTGGCGACGGCGGCCGTGGCGGACATATAATCCTGCGCGGCAACCGCAACATGTGGACGCTCCTTCCGCTCAAGTACAGACGTCATATCTTCGCCGGCAACGGCGAGTCGGGCTCCGGTGGCCGCAGTTTCGGCAAGGATGGCGACGATGTGGTGGTCGATGTTCCGTGCGGCACTGTCGTATTCGATGCCGAGACAGGAGAATATCTTTGTGAGGTTACCGACGACGGGCAGGAAGTGAAACTGCTCAAAGGCGGCCGCGGAGGTCTTGGCAACTGGCATTTCAAAAGTGCCACCAACCGCACGCCCCGTTATGCGCAGCCCGGCGAGCCGGCCATAGAGCGTAGCGTTGTGCTCGAACTCAAGATGCTGGCCGATGTAGGTCTCGTGGGATTCCCGAATGCCGGCAAGTCGACACTCCTTTCAGCCGTCAGTGCCGCCGAGCCAAAGATAGCCGACTATCCGTTTACCACGATGGAACCACAGCTCGGTATTGTGTCATATCGCGACAACCGATCTTTTGTCATGGCCGACATACCGGGCATCATCGAAGGCGCGAGCGAGGGCAAGGGCCTTGGTCTGCGATTCCTGCGCCATATAGAGCGAAACGCGGTGTTGCTCTTCATGGTCCCGGCCGATGCTGACGATATCGCCGAGCAGTACCGCATACTGCTCAATGAGCTTGAACAGTTCAACCCTCAGCTGGTAGACAAGCAGCGTGTGCTTGCGGTATCAAAATCGGATATGCTCGATGATGAACTGCGCGATGAAATCGCTAAGACTCTACCAGAAGGAGTGCCTGCAGTATTCATCTCAGCAGTCACAGGGCAGGGCATTACCGAGCTCAAAGACATGCTTTGGCGTGCGATCACAGACGAAAGCAACCGCATAGAGCCATCTCAGATTACCCACCGTCCGCTCGACGGTCATCATCGTGTCCGCGAGGAGGACGAGTTCATATTCCAGTATGAACCGACCGAGGATGAGGCCGAGCAGGAAGCAGAGGATCTGCGCAGCATAAGCCCCGACTCCTGGGGCGAAGACATCGACTGGGACGACGCCGATGTTGACGAAAATTCCGACGATGACGACGGCGAGGATCCGTTTATCTACGAGGCTATCAACGACGATCGCCAATGACAAGTATTCGCGACTGCTTTAAAGATACAGTGGGCACGCTCACGCCTGTACTTGGTTCACGGGCGGAAGCCGAATCGGCCGCACGTATCATATTCGAGGACGTTGCCGGCTATACGCGTACATTCATATTTGCCGACGGCGACCGCGAGATTACCGATTTCATGCGCAGAAAGATTAAGGCGGTGGTTGATAAGATCGTTGCCGGAGAGCCCGTGCAGTATGCCATAGGCAAAGCGCGGTTTATGGGCAACGACTTCACAGTGACGCCCGATGTGCTTATTCCTCGCCCCGAGACGGCCGCCCTCGTCGACATGATTACCGATGACTGGCAGGGAAGCAAGGACCTTTCGGTACTCGATGTTGGCACCGGCTCGGGATGTATCGCAGTCAGCCTTGCCCTGGCTCTGCCTTTCTGTCATGTCACAGGTCTGGATATCAGTGATAAAGCCATAGAAGTGGCCCGAAAAAACGCTACAGACCTCAATGCTGATGTCAGCTTCGAGAAATGCGACATACTTAAAGCCGTGCCGCCACGATCGGCCTACGACATAATAGTGAGCAATCCGCCTTATGTCACAGATTCCGAGTCGGGCGACATCGACCCCAGAGTGCTCGACTATGAACCACACTTAGCTCTCTTTGTTCCCGACAGCGATCCGTTGAGGTTCTATCGTGCAATAGCGACGTATGCCCGTACGGCGCTCAGACCGGGCGGCCGTCTCTACTTCGAGATTAACAGCCGTTTCCCTGACGAAATGGCTAAGCTACTTCAGGACGAGGGTTTTGTCCGTGTGTCGGTAACCCGTGACTATAAAGGCAACTATCGCTACGCCTCCGCCACCACGCCATGATATCGTCCCGAAAAATAATCACGCCCGACAAGGCATTGATACGCCTCGAAGAACTCTGCGCCAGAGCCGAGCACTGTTCATATGAGATTATGCGCAAACTGCGCGACTGGGGCATATCCTCAGGCGATGCCGACGCGATACTCATGTCGCTGCGCGAGCGTCGCTTTGTTGACGATTCACGATTTGCCTCATCATTTGTGCGCGACAGGTACCGCTATGCCCGTTGGGGACGCATCAAGATACGAATGCAGCTTAGAGCCAAACATATTGCCGCCGAAATAATCGAAGAGGCCATTGCCGGAATCGACGAGGACGAATACCGGGCTATCCTCACGGCTCTTGTCAAGGCCAAGGCTCGCACGTTCGCCGACCCGACGGCCTACGAATCGCGTACAAAAATATTCCGTTTCGCCCTCAATCGCGGTTTCGAATCATCGGAGATATCCTGTTGTATTGCTAAAATTTAACATCATTTCGTCTTTGCCGGCTCAAATCGTGCCTGCCGGAATGTAAATATTATGAATTATAAGGTATAATTACGAATAATATTTTGTACCTTTGCAATGTTTTTATCAGGAAGCATGCTGCAAATGGTTTGTTATAATGATTAAAATGCTGCAACTTGTCAATGTAAAGCGCTAACTGCCTGGATATATTCTATTTATATTACCTCGCAGGATTTAAAGCATGCTCAGGCATGTGATTTCGCTTTTATAAACCATCATAACGATGAAGGATAATATAGAAATTTGCGTGATCGGACTCGGTTATGTGGGTCTCCCTCTCGCCCGTCTGTTTTCTACCAAATATAAGACAATAGGCTTCGATATGAACCAGGCTCGCGTCGATGCCATCAATGGCGGCCACGACGCCACCCTGGAGGTCGACGACGATCTGCTCGCCGCTGCGATATGTGAGAATGGATTCCGCTGCACGACCGACATCAACGACATAAAAGACTGCAATTTCTATGTTGTGGCAGTGCCCACTCCCGTCGACGACAATAACCGTCCCGACCTTCGGCCTTTATGGGGCGCCAGCGAGACTGTAGGAAAAGTTATATCGAAAGGCGACATTGTTGTCTACGAGTCAACTGTTTATCCCGGCGTGACCGAAGAGGAATGCCTCCCCGTAGTAGAGCGGGTAAGCGGCCTTAAATTCAACGAGGATTTTTTCGCAGGCTATTCGCCTGAGCGAATCAACCCCGGCGATAAGCTGCACACGGTGGAAAAGATAAGGAAAGTGACCTCAGGCTCTACGCCCGAGATCGCCGATATTGTAGACCGCGTATACAACTCAGTGCTTGTCAACGGCACTCACAAAGCGCCTTCCATAAAGGTTGCCGAGGCCTCTAAAATCATCGAGAACTCACAGCGCGATGTAAATATCGCTTTCATGAACGAGTTGGCCAAGATATTCAACGCTATGGGTATCGATACGCACGACGTGATAGAGGCCGCCGCGTCGAAGTGGAATTTCATCAAACTTTCGCCCGGACTGGTCGGTGGCCATTGCATATCCGTTGACCCCTATTATCTCATTCAGAAGGCTCAGGTCTATGGCGTCCTGCCACGTGTCATGTTCTCGGCTCGTCGCCTCAACGACGGTATGGGAGCATATGTCGCCAATCAGACTATCAAGGCAATGAATCTTAAAGGACTGAAAGTCAAGGATGCCAAAATCCTAATGCTCGGCATCACGTTCAAAGAGAATTGCCCCGACATACGCAACACAAAGATTGTCGACATCTATACAACCCTGTCCGAGTACACCCACAACATCACAATCTACGATCCCTGGGCCAACGCTGAAGCCGTAAGACAGGTATACGGCATCGATATCGTAGACAAACTCGATTCTACAGAGAAATATGACGCCGTAATCCTCGGTGTCGCACACAAGCAGTTCCTCAATCTTGACGTCCGCAGCCTTCTCTCCGACCCCGTCGGCGGAGTGGTATACGATGTCAAAGGCATCCTCCCTCGCGAAACCGTCGACGCAAGACTGTAATATTTCTATCCTTTGAGAATGAAGCCGGCAATTCGGCAAGGATCGTAAAAGATCTCTATTTAAGTCTGGTGTCGACGGAATAAGAATGTTTAAGGCATTTCTGCATAAATTTAACAGCAGTTCCGAGCGGACAAGACTGGCGGTAAAGAATATCGCAGCCTCATTTGCGTTTAAATTTATCAGTATTGTTGTTTCATTAATGGTAATACCGCTGACTATCAACTATCTCGATTCTTACAAATATGGGATATGGGTTACGGTATCTACCATTATTGCATGGGTGCATTATTTCGATTTCGGACTTGCCAACGGATTCCGAAACAAATTTGCGGAAGCGAAAGCGACCGAGAATATAACATTATGCAGAAAGTATGTCAGCACCACATATGCTATAATGATGATCCTTATGGTCGTAGTATTCGGCATCTTTTATGTGGCAAATCTATTCCTGAATTGGTGTGACATATTAAATCTACCTGCGGTTTACGAGCATGAGATTAAAGAAATGTTCGTGATACTCACTGGAGTATTATGCATACAAATGATAGCTGATGTCTTGACAAAGTTGTTTGCAGGAGACCAACGGCCGGCTTATAACGGATTGATAACAGTCGTAAGCCAAGTATTGTCATTGGCTATGATCTTGTTTCTTGTTCACTATACTCAAGGATCATTGATCATGTTAGCGGCATATTTCTCGTCTATCCCGACTATTACGCTCGTTATCGCTACATTCTTTTTTTTTAAGACAAAACATTATAAGCCCTATAGGCCATCAATAAAATATATTGACTTTAAGCTAAGCAAAAATATTATTGGCATGGGGGTCAAATTTTTCCTCTTGCAGATAAGTATTATTGCTATTTTGCAGTTGATGAATCTGGTCTTGACTCGTAATTGCGGAGCGGATTCAGTAACTCTGTATAATGTGGCATATAAATATTTTAGCATCCTGTTGCTGGTCATGGGCTTGATTGTTAATCCCCTATGGTCGGCTTTTACTGATGCATTTACAAAAAAAGATATTGCCTGGATGCGAGGAACGCTTAAGAAGTGCGATCAGATGAACATACTGGTCGTATTAGTCGGTATCGTGGCATATTTCGTAGCTCCCACGTTCTATAAGTTATGGATCGGGGATACATTACAGATTCCTGACGCATTGTCGCTGTGGGTAATGATTTTTGCTGTGGCTCAGACTATAGGTTTCGTGTACATGACACTTATCAACGGTATCGGCAGGGTAAAGATTCAGACAATATTGTTTTGCGTCTTTGCTGTTATGGCATTCCCGGTTATGTCCTTGTCGACAAGAAATTTCGGAGTTATAGGTATCGTGTTTTTGCCGACGACGGTGTATCTGGCGCAGACTTTATTCCTTAGGATTCAGCTTAAGAAACTTGTGAACGGTAACGAGTATGGCATATGGGCTGAATAAATAGATTTTTTAGAAGTGTTAAACGCAAATAAGATATACGACTGGCTTATAGTCTTTCTGATCGCATTGGGAGCATTGGGCGATATGTTCGCGCCGTTTACGTTGCAGCGAATATTTGCCATACTCTTTGTCCCTGCGGCGGCGGTATTATACGTGAAGTATCGCAAGGCAATTCCATTGTGTGTTGGCCTGTTCTTTGTAATATGGATCACAGCATCTGTGATTTCGCTTATATGGACCCCCGACCGGACGGCAGGTCTCAAGGCATTGGCTTACAATATATGTTCGGTCGCTGTATATCTTGAGATCGTATTATTCTCCCTGAAAGCTAATAATCCCTTAAAAAGCATATTGATAGGCTGGACTACGTTTTTTACGATGACTTTGTTTGTCGCTCTGTGGGAGATATTTACAAACCAGCATTTGCCGTTAAACGGGCAGGACGATGTTTCGATCATGTCCATGACGGGCAAACGAGTATGGATGATATATGCCTCGGTTACGTTTACCAACTATAACACTTATGTATTGATCATACTCTATTGTATGCCTTTTATTCTGGCTTCAATAGCATATTTCAGGCATGTCAAGTGGTGGTATTGGTTGTTGTTGGCCGGAGCTGTCTTTGTGCTTCTCATTAATTCGTCGCGAGGCGGCATAGCATGTATGGGTCTAATGTTCCTTGTCATGTTATGGTTCTATTCCAAAAACAGGATGATAAACCGTTTTGTCCTTATTCTCATTATAGCGGCGATGATAGGCGGCGTTCTTTATTATTCCGATTTTGTTCTCGATCAGGTAATCGGACGTTTTAGTCACCAGAATGTATTTGAGGATGATATCCGAGAGAACATATATATGAGAGCTTTAAGGATATTAATCGAGAGCCTTGGTGTAGGGTGTGGTATAGGCGGCATTCAGGTTTCTCTGGAGCAATTGTCGGCCAATGGCGTCAGTGCGATGCACAATATGTTCCTTGAGATGCTTGTCCAGTACGGTATAGTGCCTTTCATTGCGTTTATGATAGTCCTGTTCATGACTTTCAAGTCCTTGCTTAAGTCCGACTATCCTTTATCCAGGTTTTTTGGCATTACGATGTTGCTTGTGCTGATTCCGCTGAGTGTGATCAACAGTACATATCTTCTTGATCAGAACTTCTGGATATTATGGGCGTGCTTGTTTGTGATAGGCCACCTTACTTTAGATAAACAGACAGAGCCGGAACGACAGCTTGAGGTGCAATGAGAGATTTCTTCCATAAGCTATACTGTGCTACATACAGGCTTCCGGACTGGATGACACGCATTAAATTGGCCGGACTGACACGACGCATCATAAAGTATATTGCCAATCCTTACGTAAGACATGCTTTTGAAGGACAGGAAAAGTTGTCGCAGGCTCAATCAGATGTCGTAATATCGCTTACTTCATTCCCAAAGCGTATTGCCACACTCTGGATTGTGATAGAGTGTCTGTTGCGGCAGACGGTGCGGCCCCGTAAAATCGTTCTGTGGCTGTCGAAAGATCAGTTTGATTCGATCGATGAATTGCCTGCTCGTTTGCTGGCACAAAGAGAACGCGGTCTTGATATAAGACTTGTCGATGGCGATATTCGCTCGCACAAGAAATATTATTATGCTTTCAAGGAATTTGCCGATTCGCCTGTGTTGCTGGTCGACGATGATATTATATACGACTCACATATGGTAGAGGATCTTGTCAGGAATTTCAGTAAGGACAAAGTTCATTGCAGCTACTCTTATCTGATAAAGCGCAATAGTAAAGGCGAGCCGATGCCATATTCCGACTGGACGCCGATATACACGACCCATCCCACCGATAAGGATCTTTTTTTCGGCTCGGGAGGTGGCACTCTGTTAGTGCCCTCGATGTTAAAGGCTGAATCGACCGATATCGAGACTGCTCTTAGGCTGTGCCCTTCGGCCGATGATGTATGGCTCAATGCCATTGTGCGCTTGTCGGGTCTTGAAGTAGTAAAGGTACGTGAGGAAAGTTGTCTTCCTGTCATTATAAAGGACAATCAGAAGTTGGCATCCTCAAATCAGGGCTGCAACCGTAACGACGTGCAGATCAATGCCGTCAACGAATACTTTAAAGATAAAACAGGCCAAACAGTTTTCTGATGAAACCCTCCACACTAATCTGTCTTTGCCTTTATTACGCAATCGCGCGTCACATGCCGAAGTCTCATTCATTTTTGGGACGTCTTACATTTGCCGGTAATATCAGACAATTTTTATGTCGGAGAATCTTCTTGAAAATGGGCAGGAATGTCAATATCGAGAGAGGTGCATTCTTTGGCAAAGGTACAGCGATTGAAGTTGGAGACAATAGCGGATTAGGTGTAAATTGTCACTTGCATCCAAACACTGTTATTGGCAGCAACGTGATGATGGGTCCGGACTGTTATATGCTTGATAACACTCATAAATATGACCGTACCGATATCCCTATGATTGAGCAGGGCCTGAAGGATTCCGATAGAAGGTGTAAGGTTGTGATCGAAGATGATGTCTGGATTGGCCGCGAAGTCATGATTATTGGTAATAAAATTATTAAAACGGGTAGTATAATAGGCGCAAGATGTTTGTTGACCAAGAATTTCCCACCATTTTCGATTGTTGGCGGAAATCCTTCACGTCTGATCAGATCGCGACAATAAGAGCTATGTGGAAATGAAGATCTCCGTTATCATTCCGACATATAAACCGGCCGATTATTTGTGGAATTGTCTGATTTCACTAAAGGAGCAGACTTTCCCTAAAGAAGATTTTGAGATTATTATAGGGTTAAATGGTTGTAATGAACCATATAAATCTATGATAAGTCGGTTTGTTAAAGATAATCTTGCCGATTATAATGTAATAATACTTCAAACTGATGAAGGTGGAGCTTCGATAGGCCGGAATATGGGTCTTGACAAAGCACAGGGAGAATATATAGCATTTGTCGATGATGATGATTATGTATCGAAAACATATCTTGAAGAGCTGTATAGTGTCTCTGCGCCTGACATTGTAGGTTTGTCTAATGCGGTCGCTTTTGAGGATGGGACGAATGCGAAGCTTAGATACTGTATGGAAGTCGTCTATTCGGAGTGCAAAGTAAAAGGCTATAATCGCCTGAACTCTAAGGCAAGGCGCTTTTTTAACGGTCCGGTAATGAAACTGTTCCATAGATCGATTATAGGAGACCGCCGATTCGACAATAGCTTTAAGACCAGTCAGGATTGTATATTTAACTTCCTCATAAGTGATCGCATAGATAAAGTTGCATTTACATTACCTGATGCAGTCTATTATCGCCGCGTCAGAGAGAATAGCGCAACTACACGGACTCGGACAAAACGACAGTATATATCTAATTCCCTAAGGTGTATGTCTACGTTTACCAGGATTTATTGTTCAGGTAAATATAGTACATATTTCTTCTTGTCGCGCATAGCGGCTGAAGCGAGGTATATCGCCTATAAAATCTTTTCTAAATAGTTAGTTTATACGCTTCATGAAACATCAGGTAGTAATTTGGGGGTCAGATAATTACAATACTTTAGGGCTCTTGCGTTCGCTGGCTTGTGAGGACCTCGACATTCTCGTCCTTATCAATGGTGGCAAACATGGTGTTGTCTCGGCAAGTCGTTATTGTACGAGGATTAAAGTAGTAAAATCGAATACTGAAGCGATTGATTTTTTATTGGCGACATATCCCGAGTGTTCGGAGTCTGATCGTAGAGCCGTACTCCTTCCGGGAGGGGACAGCTATTCTATTGCATGCGCCAGACACTTCGAGCTTTTGCATAAGCGCTTCCATCTCATGTGTACTGAAGACCCTGAGGTAGTCATCAGGGTAACAGATAAAAGCGAGATGGCTAAGGAAGCCGAGAAGGCTGGCCTTCTGGTCCCTTTGTCACAGCGTTATGTGGTAGACAAGACAACTGTAGATGTCCCTTTCCCTATCATAATGAAACATATAGAACGGAAGGGACGAGTTGAGTTTAAGACAAAGGTAATAAAAACCGCGGAGGAGTTAGAGCATTTCAAGAAATACTTAAACCACGATAATACATATCTTGTACAGCAGTATATCCCCAAAAGTCATGATATAGTGGTGTATGGTTGCCGTCTGCCTGATGGAGAGGTAAAATTGGCCGGACATCATACATTGGAGCGCTGGAGCGACGATGGCGGTGGTTCATACGGGCACTTGTCCCCGGAAATTCCAGAATATCTTCAGCCCGAGGCTTTGGCGAGATTTTTGTCGAATGTAGATTATCATGGTCTGTTCAGCGCCGAATACGGATTCTACAACGGGAAGGCATATTTTTATGAAGTAAATTTCCGAAACGATGGTTTCTGTCATCTTACCTTACAGGCCGGCGCCAACTTGCCCTTGCTATGGGTACAGAGTTGTTTGTCTCTTCCTGTGACAGCTCCTGCAAAAATGACGAAACCGGTTGTCGGGATGAACGAAGTGTATGATATAATTAATGTATTCCGTGGTAACATTTCGTATAAGCGCTATCGAAAGGATCTGAAGGAAGCCGGCGCGTTTCATTTCTTTGATGCCAAAGATCCGAAGCCATATAAGAATATGCATCGTCGCATGATTTGGGAAATACCCATGAGAGCTATACTCAAAGCTTTCAGGCCCAAAATAGTATGGCTATTGGCTAAGTTTAAACTATAGGACTCTGTGGCCCAGATTGTATTGATGTATCACGATGTATATCGTGAAAACACTGTTGAATCCGGTTTTCAGACTATAGGCTCTTTGAATTATAAGCTCCGGCTTGATCAGTTTGAAAGTCAGCTTATTATAATAAGGACGCTTATAGACCGCAATCCTGAATTGAATTGCGACATTCTGTTCACTTTCGACGATGGCGGAGAATCTGCTTATTCGCTTGTCGGGCCATTATTGAAGAAATATGGTTTTCGTGGTTGGTTCTTCATCACAACCTCTATGATCGGTAAAGCCGGATTCTGTAGCGAAGACCGGATAAAAGAGTTATATGAAGACGGGCATATAATAGGTTCTCATAATCATACACACCGCAGTACAACCAAGGGCTGTACATCCGAATCCATAATAGATGAATGGAAACGGTCGTCAGAGATAATCGAGAAAATTATTGGTGTAAAGCCGTTCTGTGCATCACTCCCGAATGGATTCCTGGATTCGAAAATCGGAGAAGCAGTTAAGGAAGCCGGTTTCAAGCGTGTATTTACATCAAGCCCTACAACAAAAGTAAGAAAGCGAGACGGGATAGATTTTGTCGGACGATATTCTATCTCTGCTTCAATGTCGCCGGAATATATTAAAGCCATTGTAACGTCCTCATTCACAAGAAAAAGGATTGAAGTGAGAGCATGTATTCTTAATAATATAAAGGCTCTATTGGGCAGCTCTTACTCTCCGATTAAGACACGATTATTAAAGTTGGTATATGGCAAATGATAAGCCTGAATTTTCAGTTTGTATAGGAGTCTATTTCAAGGATAATCCAACATTATTTATTGATGCAGTTAGAAGTGTGACAAGTAAGCAGAGTCTGAAACCATCAGAATTGATTATTGTTGCAGACGGCCCTCTATCTCAATCATTGGAAGATGCGCTAAGTACTATCAGACAGGAAACACCAGATTTAAAACTAATTCGATTTGAACAGAATCGAGGACATGCGGCATCCCGTCAGGCTGGCCTTGACGCTGCAAGCAATGATTTAGTCGCTATTATGGATGCTGACGATATCGCTTCGGAGAATCGTTTCGAGCTGCAGATAAAGGCATTCGAAAAGCACCCTGAGGCATCCGTCATCGGTGGGCAGATTAAAGAATTTATAGATGAAATATCGAATGTTGTAGGAGAGCGTATAGTCCCTGTATATGACAGCGATATAAAAAGATATCTGAAGTCGCGTAGCCCGATGAATTTTGTTACGGTCATGTATCGTAAAAGTGCCGTTCAGGATGTAGGCGGTTTCATCGACTGGTATTGCGAAGAAGATTATTACTTGTGGGTCAGATTGGCTGAAAAAGGTTATAAGTTCTATAATCTTAACGACAATCTCGTTAATGTCCGGGTCGGAGAGGAAATGTATCGGCGTCGTGGCGGATGGAAGTATTTTAAAAGTGAGGCGCGCCTGCAAAGATATATGTTTAAACGCCGCATCATTGGTTTGCCTCGATATTTGTATAATGTAGCCGGACGGTTCGTCATTCAGGTGGCTATGCCAAACAGTCTGAGAGGTTTTATTTTCCAAAAGCTATTCAGAAAATGAAGAAGTACAAGATTGGCTATACCACAGGCGTGTTTGATATGTTCCATATCGGACATTTAAACATCTTGCGACGTGCCAAGGAGCAATGCGAACGTCTCATTGTAGGTGTCAGTACAGATGAGGTCGTCGAATCATACAAACATCATTGTCCTGTTATTCCCTTTGAAGATAGAGTGGCTATAATTAAAGCTATACGATATGTCGACGAAGTTGTCGCCCAGGATTCTATGGATAAGTTTAAAGCCTGGGAGTCGCTTAAATTTGACGTGATGTTTCATGGTAGCGAATGGAGAGGTACGGATCTATATAACAGCTATGTCGAAAAGTTCTCGACTGTTGGTGTGGATGTTGTCTTCTTGCCTCATACCGAAGGCATCAGTTCTACCATGCTGAGAGAAAAAAATGGCAAATAGTCAGAACATAAGCACATTACTTCATACAGATTGCTGTGGCTGTCGGGCTTGTGGCGATGCGTGTCCTGTGTCGTGTATCAGCTTTAAGGAAGATAATGAAGGTTTCATTTATCCTATTGTCGATGAAGCGAGCTGTATTCAGTGTGGCAAATGTGTAAAAATATGTCCTGAGTTTAATCCTTCCTTTAATAAGGTAGCTGAAGAAGTAACGGCCGCTTATGCTGTTGCCGAAGCGGACAGACAGGCCGGTTCGTCGGGCGGTATATTCGGCCTTGTTGCACGGCATATAATCAATAATGGCGGTAAAGTTTGGGGCGCTGCTTTCGACAGCAACTTGCAGCTGAAGCATGTATGTGCGACTACTGTCGCTGAATTAAAACCGCTGATGCGGTCGAAGTATCTTCAAAGTGATACAAGCGGATGTTTCAGGCAGATTGCCGGTGATTTGAAAGCCGGAATTTTAACGCTGTTCTGTGGCACGCCATGCCAATGCAATGCTTTGCGTAACTATACCGGTAATTGCGACAATCTGTTTCTGATCGATCTGATATGTCATGGCGTACCATCTCAGGACTTGTTCGATAAATCTATAAAATGGTTGGAAGAACGGGAGCACTGCCATGTAACCAAGTTTGCATTTCGATCAAAATATAAAGGTGCACTTCACCCTCAGGCGTTTTCGTATGAATGCACGAAAAACGGCAGAACTGAAACTGTCAACGGATTGCATTATCAATTTCCTTTCTATTTCGGGTTTCAGAAATATATTACTTTACGTCCGTCATGCTACACTTGTAAATGGGCATCTTCTGAACGATGTGGAGATATTACCTTGGGCGATTTCTGGGGAATTGAGAGGATAGACCCGACTCTTGATCCCAAAGCCGGAGTATCGGAGATACTTGCCAATACAGACAAAGGCCGCAACTTATTGAATGCCATAACGGAATCCGGTGTCGCGTGGACTCAGAGATTCCAATACCGGCAGCTTGTAGGTAACAATGGGTGCCTGCAAGAGCCCACAAAGCTTAAACCGGAGCGTGTGGAACTATTTGAAGATTTGCGTACCAAATCATTTGATGAGGTCGTAAGGAGCCATTTGGTTTCGAAACGCCGTTGGATTTTTGATATGTATTATGCGATGCCTGGAGTCTTGAGGAAGATGATCCGTAAAGTAATGGATAAAAGGATGAAATATGAATAATCTGATGCGGACCGATACTGAAGATGCCTACGGATTAAAGGATCTTCAGAACGTGATCTTGAATATCGCTCAATATATTGATACACTTTGCTGTGCTCATGGAATAAATTATAGACTCATGGGCGGTTCCGCATTAGGTGCAAAACGTCATGGTGGGTTTATTCCTTGGGATGATGATCTGGATGTCTTTATGACTCCATCGGAATATGAGGCTTTTCGTGATGTGTTCAATAAATATGGCGACAAGCAGAATTATGCCTTGCAGGAATTAGGAGCCTCTAACGGACGTCTCATAACAGCCAAACTTCGACTTAACAACTCCTATTATGAAGAGGATATAATTAAAGGCTGGAAGATTCATCATGGTATTTATGTAGATATCTTTATTCTTCATACTTGTCCGGATAATCGCTTGGCTCAGTGGTGGCAATATTTCTGGGCTAAATATATCATTGTAAAAGGACTTGCCAATAAACCATATTGTCGGCGAGGTGGACTGGCCGGCTTTGTTGTTAAAGCTGCAGGAATACTGCCGAAGCGCTTCCTGCTTGATTTCGGCTTAAGACAGGTCTATAAATGGCGTGATACAAGCACTGAATATTTTTGTAACTTTCTTGGTAAGGCGCTGTTTAAAAACGGTAAGTATCATTCTGAAGATTTTGAAAATACAAAACGTGTCCCGTTTGAGACCATAGAACTTAATGTTGCCTCTGGCTTGGAACGATTTTTGTCGGCTCGCTTCGGTAACTATATGAAGCTTCCATCTGCTGAAAGGATTAAATATGAGCAGCATGCGTCATGCTGGGATCTTGATGCTCATGATTATTCAGATCGTTCCGACGAAAAATATTTTTTTTAAACAATGCTAAAATACATCTTCGATCGCGTGATGGCTTTGATCGGGCTGCTGATTTTGTGGCCGGTAATGCTCGTTGTCGCGATTCTTATCAGTATAAAGATGCCGGGAGGCCCCGTCATTTTTAAACAACAACGCGTCGGGCTTCACGGTAAGCTTTTTACGATGTATAAATTCCGCTCGATGACAGTCGGGCATGGTGGCTCGTCCGTTTCGGTAGCCGGCGAAAACCGCATCACTCCTCTTGGCCATGTCCTCCGTAAATATAAGCTCGACGAGCTGCCCGAGTTATGGAATGTGCTTATTGGCGATATGTCGTTTGTCGGCCCGAGACCTGATGTGCAGGGCTATGCCGATGCCCTCGAGGGTACTGACCGCAATGTCCTTAAGCTCCGTCCCGGTATTACCGGCCCGGCGACATTGAAATACGCCAACGAAGAAGAGATATTGGCCCGTGTGCCCGATCCAAAACGCTACAACGACGAAGTGATATTCCCCGATAAAGTAAGGATCAACTTGGAGTATTACAACAACCACTCCTTTATCGGAGACATCCGGCTGATATTCGCGACAATATTCCGCTCTTATCAGCTCGCGGAAGTAGAGGATTAAGCAGTTCAATTTTTTTGAGGCTTGTTCATCTGTATGGATAAGCCTTTTTTATATATAATATAGTTTAAAAGGCTTTACAGCAAGATCTTATGGGAAGTAGATATGTTGCATTCATCTCTTATTCACGTAAGGATAAGACGGTGGCAGATTGGATACATAGCAAATTAGAGCGTTTTGTATTACTTGATAAAGAGAAGGCTAAATCTATCTTCCCGTTTACCGGTAGATATTTTAGACCGGTGTTTTTAGACACTCAGGATTTGCATGTTGAAGAACGTCCTTTCACTGAGAGGCTTAAAATAGCAATTGAAAACTCATCGTTTTTGATCGTCATATGCAGTAAGAACTCTGCCATATCTACTTTTGTAGATTTGGAAATCAAATATTTCTTACAGACTCATGACAATAATTTTTCAAGGATCGTACCATTGTTTTTAGATGAAATAGACGATTCTATACCGCCGGCTTTTGATGGTTCGTCGATAATGCAACGTCATTTTCCTATCTATAACACTCGTTTGTCTGAGAATAGCGAAGCTAATAATTATTGTTTTTATCAGATCATATCCTATATTTTAGGAATTGACTTTTCTGAAGTTTATAACCGATATGAAGTTTCTGCGGAAAAAGCTATAAAACGACGTAAAAGGGCTTATCTTGCAGTGATATCATTATTGTTATTGTTTATAAGTGTATTAAGTGTCTCTTTCTATAAATATAAAGCTGCAAGTAATGAATTATTAGCGCAGAAACAGCTTCTGATAGACTTTGAGAAGAAAGTCTTTCCTGCAGCTGTTGTTCATGGGTACGAACGTAATTTCTTGACTCCCGTGATTAATTATCTTAAATCGCAATCTGACTTCTTCCGGGTTTATATTCTTATGCCTAAGGACGAGAGAGAACTTATGCATCAGGATCGAGTAGGCGATTTTGCCTATAATGCTCGATTGGCACTCGGGATTGATTCAATTCCATTCGAAAATCTGCCGACTGGAGTAAGACGAGGGAATAGAATAATGCGAGTTGTTAAAGACGGGCGTTATATCGATGGAGTTTATATTGATTTTGCTACGACGACAACTTCTTTTTTAAATATCGCCAACTATAAGAAGAAGCATAAAGAATATGACTCAACACCGATCGATTCTATTATAGCTGAGTATTCCTATGATTTTGTGGAACAAACGAAAAACAGCTTGAAATCTGATTCGGTTTATGTTAAGTTCGTTTTTGATAACAATGAATTGATTGAGGAGTTACGCAAGAATCATTTAAAGTGATTTTGGAGAGCTTTTTTGTCAAAATCAATACCATATCTGCTTGAACTTGTTATATTTATGGATAGAAGGACTTTCTTGAGAAGAGCTGCGCTTGCCGGTGCGGCGTGTATGATCGACTTCCGTCAGGCCTTTGCTCAGGGTGTAGAGGACCGGGAGGTGGGTAAACCGTGGAAAGGATGGAAAAAGGGACAGTTTCAGATTCACTTGATATATACGGGTGTGGCTGAGTCGATGTTTCTTATTTTCCCCGACGGTACAACGATGTTGCTTGATTGCGGCGACCATAATGCCGTCGGACGCAAGGAGCTGGCTGTGCCCGTGCTGCCTAACCCGGACCGACATTCGGGTGAGTGGATATCGCGTTATGTCAGGAAAGTAAATCCGAATAAGGACTACGTGGATTATATGATGTTGTCGCACTACCATTCCGATCATGGCGGATGTGACACCTTCTATGCCCGAAAAGAAACAAGGGACGGTAAAGACTATTATATCGGCGGCTTCTCGCAGGCGGCTGAGACGCTGTCATTCGGAAAGGCATTTGACCGCTGCTGGCCCGATTATGACGACCCTCTTCCTCTTACACAGAAGGCCGCCGACGCTTTCGACCACATGAAGAGTTTTTATGAGTATATGTTGGCTCATAAGAAAATGGAGATCGAGAAGTTCCGTCTTGGCGAGACCGGTCAGATAGCCATGAAGAGAGATGCAGCAGCTTATCCGCACTTCTCTGTCAGGAATATCTGTGCGAACGGACGTATTGCCGACAAGGACGGCAACATACGCGATCTTTATGAAGAACGTAAGAAATCGAATCCGGCCGGCCTCAATGAAAACGGCATGAGTCTGGGTATGATTTTTACCTATGGTAATTTTAAATTCTTCACTGCCGGCGATTTCTCGGATAGCTGGACCTTGCCGAATGGCGATAGATTTGAAATCGAGAGTGCCTTGGCCGAGGTCGTGGAGCCTGTGACGGTTGCTAAGATCAATCATCATGGCCACCACTCGATGCCCGAAAAGCTGGTGGCAGCTTTGCGGCCGCGTGTATTCGTGAATAATGTCTGGGATCAGCTACACACCGTCGCGCCGGTAATGGAGCGGCTTTACAATCGTGATCTCTATGACGGCGACCGAATAGTGTGTCCTACTGTGTTCCCGGCCGAGCGACGTGCCGAGGATGCCGGAAAACCATGGCTTGAGATTCTGAATAAGTCTTCATTTGATGCCGGACACGTTATTGTAAGTGTTGAGGAAGGCGGTCATGATTATTCTGTCACTTATCTTACGGCCGATGATGAATCCATGACGGTAAAAAGCGTCATGAGGTTTAAATGCTGATCCTTTTGTTTATCTAAGAATAGCGAAGCTAATTCCGGCTGCTATTTATTGTTCAGGCATTCGTCTACTACTGTAAAAATCGTATCGAACAGTAGATCTCCCCAGGTGTACTTCTCTTCGGCTGCTTTTGAGCCGGCTCTGGGTTTGTTGCCCGCCGGCACATATGTCATGGCGTTCATCCTCCGCGATTCATTGATGATGACAGCCTCATATACAAGCCGCGAGATCTCTGCTATGAGCTTTTCCGCCTCCTCTTTGTGCATGCCCCCGGTAAATACGGCAAGCGAATAGCAAGCGTAGCCACGGCCTGTCGGATAAGAAACAAAGGCAAGGTCGTTGACCGGAGTCACTGTCGAATCGGGACTCATGAAGCCCGTGCCGGTCTTGTGAAACACCTTTGCTGCAGAAGTCGCCATCCCCGACGGGATGCGCTCTTTCCCGAATGGCGATTCACGGGCCATTATAGCTTTTATCATAGTCGCTGATTCTGTCGTGTCGGCAGTAAAGAAGCGATATATCAGCCCTGCGGCCGACAGGGGAGTAGAGTAGTTGCTTTTACTCAGCGCAGGGTCTGAGTGCATCTCTTTCTCATTATAGCGTATACTGAAATCGCCGACGCCATAGTCGTTTCTGATAATGCTGTCTGTCTTTTCGATGCTTAGCAGCCTGTCGAACAAGATATCGGCCGCATTATTGTCGCTGAGATTCAGTGTATAGTCGAGCAGTTCTGCCGGTACGGTTTCGAACGGTACCACTGTAGCTTTGGCTCGCATGGGGCTCCAGGTGTCGGGCCTGAGATCCTCCTTTTCCACTACTATATTTTTATGAATAAGTGTGTCGAAGCCGACTACACGACTCAGAGCTGCCGCCTGATGGAACTTCATGACGCTCGCAAGCTCGAATGCGCCGCACTCTCCCACCTCGATAGTATCGCCGTTTGAGCTGATGACCGCAACTCCGACATTCCGTGTGCCTATTACATTTTTGATGCTGTCGCTTAGCCCGGGTAATGCGGCATGACAGCTGAGGCTCATGGCAAGAAGTGCCGATATTATCAGAAATCTCATATCGCTGTTAAATAATACAAGGACATAAAGGTTGATTTTCAGCCCTTATGTCCTTGTGTTGCGTTTTAGAGGAAATTATTCGAATTCTACGAGAATCTCATCAGTCTTGACAACATCGTCGGGCTTGACGAAGATACGTTTTACTACGCCGTCACGTTCAGCCGGTACGTCGTTCTCCATCTTCATGGCCTCGTATACCAGCACCGTCTGGCCTTTTGCTACTTTGTCGCCGGGAGCCACCTTGATCTCGATGATTCGGCCACCCATGGGCGCTGCCAGTGTCGGGCCGGTAATCGGTTCCTGAGGTGCCTCTTCCTTCTTCTCTTCTACGGGAGCGGCCGCTGCTGCAGTTGCCGCATACTCCTCGGCGCGACGTTTGCGCAGGAATGTGTTTGCCACTGTCGGCAGAAGTTCGAGCAGAAGCTCCTCCTCCTTGTTCGATGCCAGAGGCACGTTGCCGTATTCGGGAAGTGTCGGGTTGGCCGGTTTCTTGTAGCTGCTCACATCATAGGGCTTTTCGATGGGGCTGCCTGTAATCTTCTCGCGGAACTCGGGCGATACAGGCACCGGAGTCTTGCCATATTCGCCCTTTACGAGCGAGATGAACTGGTTCGACGGATTGGAATAATCCGGCTGACCCTTCTTGCGGTCGAGAGCCACACTCACAGCCTGGCTGCCTACAATCTGGCTCGTCGGTGTCACGAGAGGTACGAGGCCGGCATCGCGGCGTACCATCGGGATCAGGCGCATCGCATCTTCGAGAAGGTCTTCTGCGCCGAGAGCCTTGAGCTGGGCCACCATATTTGAGTACATGCCGCCGGGAACCTCGGCATTCTTGACGATTTCGTTGGGTTTGGGGAAGCCGAAATATTCCTCGATATTGTGGCATGCGTCAAGCATTGCGGCCTCGTCGCCTGCCTTGGCTGCTGCGATGGCGCGGTCGAACTCTGCATCGATTTCGGCAGGCAGCTTGTCGGCGAGCGGATCGAACTTACGGGGCATTTTGTCTTTGTTGAGATCGAATGCCGCAAGCGATTTGCGAGCGTCGAGCAGGCGGTCGCGTATCTGGCCTACAGCCTCCATGTTCACGTCGAGCTCGATGCCAAGCTTCTGGCAGAAGACATATATGAGCTCGATTGCCGGAGCTGCCGAGCCGCCGCCGAACCACCAGATGTTGGTGTCGAGGATGTCTACACCGTTCATGATAGCCATTACCGACGAAGCCAGACCATAGCCGGGTGTGCAGTGAGTATGGAAGTCGACGGGAACTTTGAGGTTGGCTTTGAGTTTCGATATTATAGATGCGGCGCGGCTGGGATTTACGAGGCCGGCCATATCTTTAAGAGTGATGATCTTTGCGCCGAGACGCTCCATTTCGCGTGCCTTTTCAACGAAATATTCGTCGGTAAAGATCTTCTCGGGCTCGGCATCCTTGCCGCCGAACAGACGGGCGAAGAAACCTTTCTTGGTCGGAGCCTCAGACTTCGGATCAACGGTGTAGCACACAGCGCCGTCGGCAATACCGCCGAGCTCGTTGATCAGGCGGATGGATTCACGTACATTGTCGATATCGTTGAGAGCGTCGAAAATACGCATCACGTTCAGTCCGTTGGCGATAGCCTCTTTATAGAATCCCTCGAGTACGGTGTCGGGATAAGGTACGTATCCGAAGAGGTTGCGGCCGCGAGAAAGTGCCGACAATAGCGATTTGCCTTTCATCGCTTTCGAGGCGATGCGGAGACGGTCCCAGGGAGACTGGTCAAGATAACGCATCACAGAGTCGGGGATAGCGCCACCCCATACTTCCATTATATAGAAGCCTGCATTTTCGTAGTAGGGCAGTAGCTTGTCTATTTCAGCCTGGCTCAGTCGAGTGGCAAACAGCGACTGCTGTCCGTCGCGGAGCGTCAAGTCGCGGAGTTTCAATTTGCATTGTTCCATTTTTATTGTATTTATATGGATGTTCAGTTATGTACTGTGCGTTTTGAAACGCAAAGATAGCGAGATGTTTTGAATTACGGAAATAATTCCGTTATTTTTTTATGCTCTTTTTGTGCAAACGCCTAAGCAAATGCCTAAGCTGAAACGCTATAACAGACTTTGTTATTTCTGTAGTATTCCCGAGTCGCTGTCGTAGTTGTCGTATTGTGGCCTTGCCCTGTTTCTGTTCCGGCCAAAGCTGAAGTTGTACGATAATTTAACGGAAAGAAGATTATTTCGATCCATTATCTTATACTCCGTGTCGGCATATACAGGAGCGGAGTTAACTGTATGTTCGCTCTCTTTAAAGCCTTTGCCAAAAGGCATGAACCATTCCAGACCAAGGGACAGGTCTGTTTGCGGCCTGTATAATACCGTCGCCGACCAACACTGCGCACGGGGGCGCTCCAACTGACCCTCTACAACTTTTCCGGGGTATTGATAGAACAGCTCGACTGTCCAGTGCTTAAGGTTAAGTGCCAGACTCGTCATCCATTGGACTCTATATCCGGACCAGGAATACTCGTGATTCTTACCTTTAAGATCAGCTAAGATCACACGGTTCCAGAACACTAATTTGTTGTTGCCTAATGGCATGATAGACAAGTCAATTTGTGATAGCCACTCCCTATATTCCGATAGATTTACCAGTGTCTGCAACATATACCTGTCGGTTGTGGTGTACATATCGCATATCATGTCGGGCGATGATATAAAGGAGTTTCGAATGGCAAAATTAAAGTAGTCTGTATTCCATACAAAACGGACTCCGGCCGTATGTGTCTTATACGGTTTTAGAGTCGAATTGCCATGATATACCAATCTGGTATCTAACCATTGGGCTGTTTCGCTCAATTGTGCGATAGTGGGGACACTTCCGGAATATGAATAGTCGAATGACAACCGAATATTTTTCGATGCCCTCCAATTAATATTTACCATAGGAGTCGGCACACACAGATTGTGCGATTTCTTTAGATTTGTCGATGAGGTATAATACCAGTTCATGCCAAGAACCACATACCAGGTCACAGCGCGTTTTCTGGCCATCCACATCGCAGAAGCACCTAATGTATTGGTTTTCTGATAAAATGGATTTGAAGTGTCACGATACTTGCTTTGCTTGTAGATTTCAATACCGCTAAGAGAGAAAAAGCCCAGCTTACTTACGGGAAACTCATACTGTACTTCTGAAAATACAGCATCCAGATCAGTCTTGTAATTTGAATGCGAATTTTTTACGGCTGCATCGTAGTCACTTAATTCATTATATGCCGAGTTATATGAGGTCGAAAAACGCTGATAGTTGACATTCGCCAGAATCGTACCGGAGTTGTCGCCCAGATTCTTTTCAAAATAATTACCGACAATATATTTTGTATAAGCTGTACGCAAAAAATTCGTGGCCATAAAGGATTGAGTACCTGTTGTCACTTTCTGATCCGAAGTGCCGCCGTCTCTGTTGAATGACACACCCGATTTTATATTATAGAGAAAGTTCTGAGGCTTGTTGATCTGATATGAAAGATTCAAATTATTATCGTCATAGTGCTCCTTGGAGTCGAGACCCTCCTTTACCTTTTTATAATTTACTCCATCGAAGTCATAGTCCAGAACCTCCGATCTGCGGAATTTACGATAATGCTTGTTTTCATTGTCATAACGCAGAGAAAAACGTGATTGCCTGTTATTATAATATAACGCGGCCGAGTTCTCTCCCAGCAATGACTGAAATGCCTGACTGATGTCAATGGCGCCATTTCCTCCATGAATCTTGGACTTAAGTCTGATATCCAACACTGCGGATACACCTTGCGACAGGAACCGCAACGGTGGGGTCTGATATACATTAACTTTCGAAATGTCTTCTTTCGACAAGGTCTGTACTTCCTGGATAGTAGCGTCGACGCCGTCAATTAAAATCTTAATATTCTGATCGCCCTCGAAGAACGTCGCGCCATTCGACAGGACGGTCATATTCGGTATCTCGTTAAGTGACTGAAGCACATTGGGATACCTTTCCATATCCTTCTGACTTATACGGTATGTGGTGTGGGTGGCAAACTCTTCAACATCCGATGGCGTCACCACAAGCTCTTTCAATTCCACGGCAGGAGTCATCAGCACATTTGCCTTATCTGAATTTAGCACATCGCTAAATATAAGCCTGTCATTGAAGTCAGGATGAGAGGCGAGTATATAGTCTACGCCTTTCGTCTGAATATCAATAATGCCATCTTTATCGGATATCCATGATGCAATTGAATCATTTTCCACTGAGTATCCCGTGCAATGCACGTCTGCTATCGGCTCTTTATCTTTAGTTACGAATGTGATATACTTGCCGTAACTGATAAAAGGCAATAGTAATATTATTAATAGGGCGTATCTCAGTGGATTGCCCCCCCCTGCGCACCTGATGGCGCAGGGCATTGTTTGCTTTAATTTCATCATGGCGGATTGCATTAAAGTTGTTATGAAATTAATTATCAAAAGCAAAATTACACTTTATGTCTGTATCTCCAAATAATTTGAAAGCAAATTTTTAAATTATTTTAAAAGATAACAGAAAGCACTTATTCTGTTATTTTTGCCATGTCGTCGATAGCCTTGAGCCAAATGGCGGCATTTGCATCCGATGGCATTCGCCAGTCGCCTCGTGGCGACAGACATACGCTGCCTACTTTCGGTCCGTCGGGCAGGCACGAGCGCTTGAATTGCTGATTGAAGAATCTGCGGTAGAAGGTCCGTTCCCATTTCAGTATCGTTCGGTCGTCGTAAAGTCCTGCGAATGCTTTCTTTGCAAGCCTGAATACTCTCTGCGGCGTGAATCCGTAACGCAGGATGTAGTAGAGGAAGAAGTCGTGCAGTTCGTATGGACCTACAAGATCCTCGGTCTTCTGATCGATTTCTCCGCTTTCTGTCGCCGGCAGCAGCTCGGGGCTTATCGGGGTGTCGATAATATCGAGAAGGGCAGCCTGCTCGTCGCCCTCGGCCTGTCGGGCAAAATAGCTGGTAAGATATTTTATCAGCGTTTTTGGCACACCTGCGTTGACTGCATACATCGACATGTGGTCGCCGTTGTATGTCGCCCATCCGAGGGCAAGTTCCGACAGGTCTCCCGTGCCGAGGACCATGCCTCCGGTCTGGTTGGCGATGTCCATGATGATCTGTGTGCGTTCACGAGCCTGGCTGTTTTCGTATGTCACGTCATGGATCGCCGGATCATGGTTTATGTCCTTGAAGTGCTGAGTCACAGCCGGCACTATCGAAATTTCGCGTACGGTAATGCCTAATGCCGTCATCAGGGTGCAGGCGTTTTTGTGAGTGCGTCCTGTCGTGCCGAATCCCGGCATTGTCACGCCCACGATGCCTTTTCGGTCAAGACCGAGCGAGTCAAAAGTCCGGGCTGCAATCAGCAGCGCGAGTGTAGAGTCAAGGCCTCCCGAAACGCCAATGACAAGACAGCGGCAGTTTGTTGCGGAAAGGCGTTTCGCCAGCGCGGCAACCTGGATGTTGATTATTTCCTCGCATCTGTCGGAAAGTATGTCGGAGTCGGACGGGACAAACGGGTGCGGCGCTACCTCACGCATGAGTTCGTCGGGTGCTGTGTCGTATTCGGGAGCATCCGTGCAGATGACCCGGTAGCTGTGTTCCTCGTTTCGTTTTGCGGCGTCGAACGAGATGTTGTGTATGCGGTCACGCCGCAGTGCCTCGATGTCGGTGTCGCACATCACAATCTGCTGTGTGCGTTGCCAGCGTTGGTTGTGGCACAACATTGTGCCGTTTTCGGCGATAAAGAGTTTGGCGTCGAACACAAGGTCGGTCGACGACTCCCCGAAGCCGGCCGAGGCATAAGCATAAGCACACATGCAGCGTGCCGATTGTTGTTCGACAAGCCCGGTAAGATATGCATATTTACCTGTGATATCGTTGCTTGCCGACAAATTGGCTATTACATCGGCACCGCCAAGAGCGAGCCGGCAGCTCGGCGGTACGGGAGTCCACAGGTCCTCGCATATCTCGACACCTGTTTTTACGCCTTTATGGTCGATGATTATGTCGGTGCCGAATGGTATGACCGTGTCGCCACAGCTTATTGCGAGCCCTTGTGTGCCGGGTGCCGGCGCAAACCACCGCTGCTCGTAGAACTCGTTATAGCCCGGAATATAAGTCTTTGGCACGGCGGCTATTATCCGGCCGTTGCTTATCGCTACCGCGCAGTTGTAGAGCGCGTTGTTGTATTTTAACGGGGCCCCGACCAATATCAGCGCTGAGGGTACTTTTACTGATTCTTCTTTAATCCTTTCAAGACCTGCAATCGTGCGGTCGTACAGAAGGGAGTTATGGAAGAGATCGGCGCAAGTGTATGCGCTTACAGATAATTCGGGGTATACGGCGAGGTCGACATGAGCGGACGCAAGCTGCCCGAAGGTCGATATTATACTTTCGCTATTCGCGTCCGGGTCGGCGACGCTTACAGTCGGAGCTACGGCCGCTATGCGGTAAAATCCATCTTTCATATTGCTGTTTTTTTATTTGCAAAGGTAGTCAATGTGCGGCGTCGATTATCCGCCTTTTTTCAAAAAGTTGAATTTCAGAAGGACGATTCTACGTAGTCGCCACACAGGCAGCGCCTTACCGCATCACGTATAATCTCCGCTCCGGACGAATTTCTCCGTAATACATTAAGAATGCCTTCGATATACTCGTCTTTGCCGGCGAATCCGCAGAGCTGAGCCACGTTGCATCCGGGCAGCATTGACTTCTGGTTGTATACTCTCAATATCGCGTTATAGTTGCCAGTGCCGGCATATTGCCTGAATTCATCGCAGAACGACTGGTATATCTCGCGTGGGTTTATCTCGTCGAGAAGTCCGCTTAAGTGACGCTCGAATGTCTCTATGTCGGCTGATCTTGAATCGACTCTGCATTCCATTATTCGTTTTACCTTGTGCCGTGTGTGTAGAAGCGCCTGCTGTTTTATGTCGGCTTTGAACATGGCCGTAACAGCATGGTGTACTTTCTGTATTGCCCTCTGAGCTGACTGTCCACGGCTGTTGGCCATGGCAGAAATTATGTCGTCGAGCAAGAGCATGTTTTCGATCTCTGCGACTTCTGGCACCATTATTTTTTTGCGTCTCAGATATGCCACTTCATTGGCATCCCTGCGGTCGCGGTCTACAATTCCGTGCGATTCCATTTTGTGGAAAGTGCTAAGATCGTTGAATGTACGTGTCGCTTCGATTACTTTGTTGCAACTACCCAGTGACTGTACGTTGTAGTCGGGAAACACAAGCGGATACAATTTTGCGTCGATCGATCTACGGCTGTCTCCTTCGATAAACAGGACCGGCTTACGAGCACCGATAAGTGTCATGTAAAGCTCCTGAGTCATTCCTGTCTGTGGCGGCAGAATGTCGTAGTCCCAAGCGTCTTCGGAGCTGTCGCAGTCGCGTACCCATATCACGGTAGCGCCGTTTCGACTTGAAGCAAATTCAGTGTCGTGTGTAGTATATATAAATGAACAATCGCTTCGAAGTATTTCAAGGCGATTCCACAGCGAAGCAGTGAGCGAGGGATGCAGAAACATCTCCGGCGCTTCTACGAATATAACGGATTTCTGAGGCGCATAGAGCACAGCGGCAGTGTGGTAGAGTACGGCTTTCTCTCCGTCGGAAAGGCGTAGGGCAGGGTAGGCTGCGGATTCAATCCCTCGCGAGAAGAGCATCCGGCCACTATCAATCAACACTCTGTTGCCCGGGAAAACATCCTGCCATATCTCTATTACTTTGTCGAGTCGGGTGGTGGCAAGCGTTGTGTCCTTATGCTCTGCAATGGCAAGCTTATAAGCAATAAGATTGAGCATCTCATCCTTCATGAGCCTTGTCATAAGAGTGTCGAGGAGCTCGGCGTTGAAGTCGTCGCTTTTCTCCTGCCGGCCGTAAAGACCGACAAGAGCCGATATCGGGTAGGCCTTGTTGCCAAGTCTATCTGCTACGGCCATAGTAAATCTTGTCTTGCCGGCACCGTTGGCTCCGACGATCAAAGCTGTTTCAGTCCGGTCGAGTTGCAGTTTTACAAGGTCTGATCCGTTTCGTCTTCGAGGGAGGATGATGTTCATTTTTTCGCTTATATGCTTGGTGTAATGTTTTATGCAAATTTAGCAAAAAAATCGGTAAGGTGCAATAAGCACACGACGAAACAAGAGACACCGGAAGCGGTGCCTCTTGCCACGTTTCAACTATTTTTTATGAGAGCCTTAGCTGCTGTATCACTACACCAGACTAAAGTTGAGGGATGCAAAAGCTCCTTTTCCTTTCTTCTAATGGTATAACGAAATATCTTATCTTTCGGTCGCCCGTTTATGCTAAAAGAGTATAAATTATTCAGCTAATGTGTAATTGATAAGTATAAAATGACTATTTTCGCGCGGAGAAACTGATAATACTTTATGAGACCATACGATATATTAATATTGTTTGTCATTCTGCTTGGAAGTTTTAATGTCAAGGGCCAGACACCCAAACGCGAGTTCAGGGGCGCATGGCTTAATACTGTCTATCAGACACAATATAAGCGTAATACTACCGTTCAGAATCAGGCATACCTTGTGCGTCAGCTCGATAGCCTGAAGACGATGGGTATAAATGCGGTATTTTTTCAGGTCCGGGCACAGGCCGATGCCTTTTATGACAGCAAATATGAGCCATGGAGCCGATATCTTACGGATGGCGGCAAGGCTCCGGCTCCATATTGGGATCCGTTGTCGTTCATGATAGAAGAGGCGCATCGGCGCGGAATGGAGCTTCACGCATGGCTCAATCCCTACCGTATCACGACGTCGGCAAAGCAGAAAGTGCCGGCCGGCCATGTCGCATTGCGTCATCCTGAGCGTATTATACGCTATGACGGCAAGTTATACTTTGATCCGGGCATCCCGGAAAACCGTGAGTATATAGGTAAGATTGTGGATGACATACTGGCGCGATATGATGTTGACGGCATACATTTCGATGACTACTTCTATCCATATCCTGTGCGTGGCAAAGTGATAGCAGATGATAAGACATACCGTAAATACGGAGGCAAGATGAAACTTGCCGACTGGCGTCGGCACAATGTAGACCTGCTGATAGAGGATATACACCGTAGAATATCGGCCACCAAGCCGTGGGTAAGGTTCGGCGTGAGTCCGTTCGGTATATGGCGTAATAAGAAAAGTGATCCCCGAGGCAGCGAGACTTCGGGTCTTGAGAACTACGATGGACTATATGCGGACGTACTGAAGTGGGAAGAGAAAGGCTGGGTAGACTATATAATTCCGCAGCTCTACTGGGAACTCGACCATAAGTCAGCGTCGTACAGCGTGCTGTTGAAATGGTGGAACGAAAATGCCGGCAGCAAACGTCATGTATATGTGGGTCAGGATGTGAGCCGCACGATGGGCGAGCGCAGACTTAAACGCAAAATAGAGATGACACGACAGGCGAACAATATTATCGGCAACTGCTGGTGGCCGGGATATGCGTTGACCCGTAATATAGAGAATGTGGCAGATTCGTTGTCGTCCAGATATCAGAGATTTCCGAGCCTTGTGCCGGTCTATCCATGGATCTACGACGGTAAGCCGGAGCCGGTAGAGAAAATCAGTATCAGTGACAAGACAATAAGCTGGGACAAGCCGATCCGCAAGGATAATGCTTCGGATGTAGTACGATTTGCGATTTATCGTTTTAATACTATCGACGACATAGATCTGGATAATGCCGAAGCTATAGTAGATATAACGGGCGAGAACAGAATCAAGGCTACGGTTGCCGGTTGCTATGTCGTTACGGCGATAGATAGAGTCAACAATGAGTCAGAGGCTTCGAATCCTATAATAATACGAAAGTGAGACATACATTATCTGTAATAGTGCCCGTATATAATGCTGCTCCATATCTGGCAGAATGTCTTGATAACATCATTTCGCAATTGTGGCAGGGATGTAAACTCATATTGGTCAATGACGAATCGGATGATGGCTCAGACATAATATGTGGCGAATATGCAGATAAGTATAAGGATATAATAGATTATCTGCAAATCGGTCATAGCGGTCTGTCAGTGTCAAGAAACAAAGCGCTCGATATTATCGATACCGATTATGTCGCTTTCTGCGATGCTGACGATCTGTATTATCCCGGATCTCTGGCGGCAATGACGGATGTGCTTGAGCGAGAGGATACATGTGATATTGTTGTCGCACAATTTACAAGGAAAAATGATCATAGGGAGATACGTCGCATTGAATATACTAAGGTCCCGGCTGAAGAAGCCTTGATAAAGACATTGTATCAGGATCTATGCTATCATAATTCGGCTTGGGCAAAAGTATTCAGGAGCAGCATTTTCAAAAATATAAGGTTTACCGAAGGCCGCTATTATGAAGATCTCGAGATACACCCACGATTATATCTTAATACGGTCAATATAGCGGTAAGCAGAGATATCGTATATTATTACAGACCAAATCTTACAAGCTTTATCAATACATGGTCGGAGAAGCGTCTTGATGCAGTCTTTGCGGCAGAACGCATACTCGCTTATGTAAAAGATAATAGTCCACGATGTGTCCCGGCGGCACAGAGCAGACTCTTCAGCGCATCGTTCAATATATTCAACCTTGCAGTAAGACACAAATATGAATCACAGGCTAATGCCTGCTGGGATATAATCGTGAAATTGCGCAAGCAGGTCGCAAAAGACCCTAATGTCAGGATAAAGAACAGAATAGCGGCGCTGATGTCTTATTCGGGACAAAGAATATGCCGTATAATATCTTGTGTCGATAAAAAAAACTGATAAAAATTGTGCGGTAACAAAAATTATTACTAACTTTGCAGTCGCTAAGGCAAGGAAACAAGCCGAGACCACAAGGAGAGGTGCCGGAGTGGTCGATCGGGGCGGTCTCGAAAACCGTTGTACCCTTACGGGTACCCAGGGTTCGAATCCCTGCCTCTCCGCTGATAAAAGGGCGTAAGTCAAGCAGTTGCAAGATTTACGCCCTTTTTCTATATTGTCTGCCGGAGCTTTTATACTTTCGAGATTTCCTTTTGCAGTAAATCGAGGAACCGTGCGGCATGCGCACCGTCCATCTGTGTATGATGGAACTGGAATGATATTGTAAGGAGAGTGCGGAACAGTCTCTTGCGGTATCGGCCCCATATTAGAAAGGGATTGTTGAATATGCCACTGTACATGCCAACCGCTCCGTCGATCTCATATTGAGCCAAAGCCGATGTGCCTATAACCATACTGTCGGTAATGTCGTGATTCCTGCAAGTCGAGGCCACCTGGCTGGTAAGATGCAGGTAATCAGTGTTGAAGGTTTCAAGGTCGTTGGAAAAGGGAATATCGCATGAACTTACCTCGCCCTCATGGTTTAGTACTATTGTATTCACAGCTATTGTATCATATCGCAGCAGCTTGTCGCCGACCGGAAGCATATAGAACTCTTTAATTTGTGAGGCTGCACGTCCGATGCACCAGCACATGAGCATATTGAATTTAAGTCCATGCTTGCGGCTGAGGCGCTTCAGCCGAGTTACATCAAGCGTTCGGAAGAGGGTTACCATGGGCATGGGCGCTTTTATCCACATCTCGAATGCGTATGCACGAGAGGTTTCGTTAGGGTTTACATCCTGAATCATATCGTTTTCTTTTTGAACAAACTACAAAGTTACTAATTTAATTGGGAAACGTTGTGGCCCCGGACCATTTTAGACCGGTTTTTTATGCTCGATTGAGCGGTTTTTAGTAATTTTGCAGCCGAATATCGAATAACTAAAGATAAAAGGACATGAAACATATTAGCATGTTTTTCGCTCTGGCGTTGACACTCATGGCAACATCATGCACCAATAGCAAAGAGCAAAGTGTAGCCGACAATAACAGTCATGCTCAGGACGTAGTAGTAAATGCGGACATTAAAGGTCAGTGGTATCTTGAGAACATTGTACTCAATGACACCGTAAATGTGCGCCCCTCAGAGGTAGCTCCGGAAGCCGAGCAGTACATCGTCTTTGAAGACAGCACCTATTCTATAATAACAAACTGCAACTCCATCTCCGGTTCATATACTCTTGTAGGCGACTCCATAATCCTTGGCGCCGGCCCTATGACAGAAAAAGCCTGCGAGAACATGGCGACAGAAGACGCACTCCGCAATATCCTTCCCAACATCGCGACTGTAAGTGTAGAGAATGACTCTGTCGCACGTCTCGGCGGCAGCAATCCGTCGGAGTACATTGAGCTCCGTAAGGCTACAAAATAAAGACTAAAGCATTGGATATCGATGAGTTTCGTAACTACTGTATTTCGCTGGAGGGCGTTAGGGAGAAAACGCCTTTCGGCAAATTTGCAGCACGTTATGATTCAATCCTCGTATTCTATATCCTCGATCACATGTTTTGCCTCGTGGATATGGATAATTTTACGTCTGTTACCGTAAAATCGACCCCGGATGAAATCGAAGAAATCCGGATGAATCATTCCTCGGTAAGTGATCCGCTTAATCTGAGCCTGCGATACTGGATCCAGCTTAATCTCAACGGCGACATTCCTGATCGCAAGATCTACAGCCTTGTGAAAAGGTCCTACGACATAGTCAAAACAAAATACACCAAGAAAAAATGAAGAAGCGAGTAGAACACAGTTCATATTGTCTGATAATTTCAACCCTTTCATCAGCCGTGCTATGCGGTGTGCTCGTGTATTCCTTCCGACAGCCCGACGGCGACATGTGGGGATGGCTATTGGCAGGCGCTGTTGTATTATTGTTTATTGGTATGCTGTTTTTCATGCCATTGTCGATAACGTTGGATGAGAGCAGTATAAACATCAACAGACCGCTGAAAACCAAAAAGATTCCACTCTCTGAGGTTGCGGATGTGAAGATGTGCCCACCAACTATGGGAGCCATAAGGGTTTGTGGCAGCGGCGGCTGGTTCGGTTGGTACGGCTGGTTCAGAGAGAAAGACCTCGGTAAGTATTTTGCATATTACGGCAAGGCTTCAGATTGCTTCCTCGTCACACTCAAGGACGGCAGAAAGTATATGCTCGGCTGTAAGGATGCCCCGGAAATGTCCGACGCCATACAGCACAAACTTAACTGCAGATAATCGCGAATACCGAGAAGAATTATACGGTTGCCGTAGAGCTACAATGCTATTGCGGCAACCGTTTGTATATCTGCGCGTTGCGTGGCGGACTGTGAATCGGGAGAGGTTGTGTAATAGTTTTTTGTTACGGGGAGTTCGATTGTATTGAAATTTTGTATAACTTTGTACAAACAATTAAACCAATCACCTAAATCCTAATTCATGAAAATGATCAAAATCACGAGATCCATGCTCATGTTTCTGATAGGGGCGTATCCATTTGCATCGTCGGCCGGAGACATTGACACGAATCAACTTTACGAGATACAGACAGTAGGTGGCCTTGCGCTTGACAATCAGGACTGTATGGCCCCGAACGGCCAACTCTATATATCAACGCCGGTCAAAGGTAAAGAATCGCAGGTATGGCGTTTCAAGGCTGTCAACGATAGCGTTTATGTGATTGAAAGCCCGGCTTATGAGATGTCGATAGACAACGGCAGCAAGGGCAAGGCAGAGAGTACGGTAATACAGTACTCGACGAATTACGAGAATCCCAACCAGCAATACATAGCCCATCGACAGGATGACGGTACGTATGTGTTTACAAATGTGGTAAATGGTCTGAACCTTGGCTTCCAGGGAGCGGAGCTCGTTGCAGAGCCTGTCTTTCAGCTTAATCCCGTGCCGGGCAAGGAAAACCAGCGCTGGCGTTTGGTAAAGTCTAATGTAGAAATCAAATTCGATGCACCCAGAACATCGAGCGACAAGGACTGGGAGAATGAGCGAATCTTCGCTATAAACCGGGAGCCCGGTCATGCAACGATGATACCTTACGCTTCTACAGCCGAGATGAAAGCAGATCCGGCTTACCGTCGTGCGTGGGAGCGGACAAAGTCGAGCCGCTATATGCTTCTTAACGGTAACTGGAAGTTCAATTGGGTAAAGTCTCCCGAAGAGAGACCGGTCGATTTCTACCGTAACAATTACGATGTGAGCAAATGGGATGATATAACAGTGCCGTCGAACTGGGAAATGCACGGTTACGGAACCCCGATATATACGAATGTTACTTATCCGTTCCGCAATAATCCTCCGTTCATACAGCCGCGCAAGGGATATACGGTAGTCGATGAGCCTAATGCCGTAGGTTCGTACCGCCGCACATTCGACCTGCCTTCCGACTGGAAGGATAAAGAGATATTTATCCATTTCGACGGTGTATACAGCGCATTCTATGTATGGGTAAACGGCAAAAAGGTAGGATACAGCCAGGGTGCCAACAATGATGCCCGTTTCGATATAACAAAATATGTACGACCGGGTAAGAATACGGTGGCGGTAGAGGTTTATCGCTGGTCTGACGGCAGCTATCTTGAGGATCAGGATATGTTCAGACTGAGTGGCATACACAGAGACGTATATCTGGTGGCAACTCCGAAAGTTCAGCTTCGCGATGTGTATCTGACATCAGATCTGAGCAACGACTACCAGAGCGGCAAGCTTAATATAGCGGCAAAGATCAAGAATTACGGCAAGAAACAAGGCGGTGGAGAGCTGAGGGTCGCTCTGCTTGATGCCAATGGCAAACAGATCGGATCGACAGTCGTACCAACAGGTACAATTGCAACAGGAGGCGAAGAACTCGTCAATGCCTCGATAAACCTGTCGAAGCCAATGTTGTGGTCGGCCGAGACTCCGAATCTTTATACAGTAAACTTCGAGCTTGCAGACTCGAAGGGAAATGTGACCGAGGCAACAACGCAGCAGTACGGTTTCAGAAATATCGAACAGCGAGACAACAAGGTGTATATAAACGGAAAGCTGACACTATTCAAAGGCGCAGACCGTCATGACATCCATCCTCAGTTCGGTAAAGCTATTCCAGTAGAGAGTATGATAGAGGATATACTTCTGTTCAAGCGTCATAACCTCAATACAGTCCGTACGAGTCATTATCCCAATGATCCTAAGATGTATGCGCTCTATGATTACTATGGATTATATGTAATGGACGAGGCTGATCAGGAATGCCACGGCAATCACTCGATCACAAATAATCCTTCGTGGGAAGGTGCCTATGTGGACCGTGCCGTACGTATGGTGGAGCGAGACAAGAATCATCCTTCGGTAATATTCTGGTCGCTTGGAAACGAATCGGGCGGAGGCTGCAATATCACTGCCGAGTATAATGCCGTAAAGGCACTTGACAATCGCCTGATACACTATGAGGGCATGAACGAGCAGGCAGATATGGATTCGCGCATGTATCCATCGATCGAAAATATGAAGGAGGTAGACCAAAACGGCGCACAGAAGCCATTCTTCCTTTGCGAGTATGCCCATGCTATGGGTAATGCGATCGGTAACCTTGAAGAGTACTGGGACTATATCGAGAACCATTCGGAGCGCATGATAGGCGGATGTATATGGGACTGGGTAGACCAGGGCATCAACAAGAAAGGCGAGCCGGAGTATAAATACTTCTTCGGCGGCTCATTCGGCGATTATCCCAATGATAATGATTTCTGCTGCAACGGTATCGTGACCCCGGACCGCAAGGTTACCCCCAAACTGCTCGAGGTAAAGAAGGTGTATCAGTACATAGACTTCACGCAGAAAGATCCGAGCACGCTTGAACTTAAGAATAAATATACACATCTCAATCTCGATGAGTTTACGCTTGACTACAGCCTTTTGCGAAACGGAAAACTTGCCAAGAGCGGCAGTATGCGATTGCCGTCGGCTGTGTTTGGCGAAACTGTAGAGGTCAAGATACCTTTCGCACAGGATATCAAAGATGATGGAGCAGAGTACTTCTATAACTATGAAGTGAAGCTGAATAATGGTACTGTGTGGGCTCCGGCCGGTCATGTGGTGGCTACAGAACAATTCCTGCTCAATGAAGTGAAGAATGCTCCGCAGGCGATAGATCTGTCGAGTGTAGCGCCGTTGCATACATATGTAGAAGGTCAGCGCTATCTTCGCATAGAAAACAATGATGTGCATATCGGATTTGACAAGGACTCCGGCCGCATGATATCTCTGCGTTATGGCGATAAGGAAATGCTGCACCGTCAGGAGGGCCCGGTACTGAACTGGTATCGCTCGATCAGCAATGATCCGCGCGAATACCGCCAGACGGATACATACCTCAAGGCGTTCAGCTGGGATGAGGCCGCCGACAAGAAATATGTTACGGTCACTACTCATATGGAAACCGAAACTTCGGGTGTGAAGATACCTTACGAGGTGGTCTATACAATATATGGAAATGGCGATATAGATGTTAAGGCCGATTTCCATACAAGCGATAATTTCCATCTGCCCCGCCTTGCATTGCAGCAGAGTCTCAATCCGACACTTGAGAATATTGCGTGGTATGGCCGTGGTCCTATCGAAAACTGGGTAGACCGCAAGAATGCCGCGAATGTAGGCGAATATGAAAGTACGATCGACAATATGCGTGAGTACTATGTAAGGTCGCAGTCGATGGGCGGCAGGACAGATACACGTTGGCTCAAACTGACCGACAAATATGGTAAGGGCCTTAAGATAACTCCGGTCGGCACTATCGACTTCAGCGCTACCCACTATACAGATCCGGAACTGTGGAAGGTTAAATACGGACATGACCTTGACAATATCCGTCGCGAAGAGGTTGTCCTTAACCTTGACTGCATACAGCGAGGCATAGGTAACGGCAGCTGCGGCCCGGGCCCTCGACCGAAGTACGAGATAAAGAGGAACAGTGATTACACATATTCGTTCCGAATCTCTCCGGAGAAATAATAAGATAAGGATGCGGCATCTCAATGAGGTGCCGCATTTATTAATTGTCAAGGAGAATATAAGACGATTGGGGATTGGCGGAGACAATCATTCGGAGCGCTTGCCGATAATTGTGTCGTAGTTCTCCAAGGACCATGTGATAAGTGCATTAAGATGTGGAATCAGACTTTTGCCCAGTGAGGTTAGAGTGTATTCGACTCTTGGTGGTACTTCTGCATATATGTGACGGTGGATGAGACTGTCTTTTTCGAGGCCTTTTAAAGACTCGGACAACACTTTGGGCGATATATCAGGAATAGCCCGAGCGATAGCATTGAAACGAGTAGCCTCGTTTTCAGCAAGCACAAATAAAATGAGCATGGTCCACTTGCCTGTAAATCGAGAAACTATATTCCTGATGGGACAAGAATCGATGCAAGTGAATTTCTTTAAATTTTCTTGTAGGGGTAATGCGTTCATAGTCAATAATACTTACCTCCATGTAAGTTAGTGATGATGTGGTAAGTTCTTGTTTATGAGAATATAATGAATTAACTTTGCGCTATCAAAAAGAAAGCGGCTTACGGCTGCAAAGTTAGTAATATTCTTAAAACAATAGAAGTATGAGTGATGTAAAAGTATTGAACAAGGGCATAAAATTTGCTCATGCCTCGATCGGCTCTGTCAAAGGGTTCGAGGGGAAGCAGTTTCTAAAGGACGCAACAGGAGCAAGTTCATGTGAAATCTCTTTCGGCAGCCTTCCTAAAGGAGCCTCGGTACCATTCTTCCATAGCCATAAGGCTAACGAGGAAAACTATATTATCCTATCGGGAAAAGGACTGTTTCAGGTAGATGATAATGTGTTCGATATCAGTGAAGGCTCTGTAGTCCGCGTAGCTACAGACTGTGACAGAAATCTTAAATGTACATCGGACGAGCCGATGTGCTATGTATGTATTCAGGCTCTTGAGGGAAGTCTCGGCAATTATACGATGACAGATGCCGAGATTACGGAGAGGGAGAGCCGACTCTGAGTATAGCGCAAAACGATAGACCAGAAGCGTTCTGAATGAGGATAAGCATTCAGAACGTTTTGTTTATAGAGTAATTTTAAAACCAAGTTTCAGAATCAGTTTCAAGGTTTGTTGCGACGTTGCCCTGTCGTATTCTTTTTCGCTTTCCGGTAGCTCTTCATAAGGGACAAGGCAAGGGTGCTTTTTGTTGGCATCATCTCGAACGGCACCGTATGTCCATCCTTCGAGCATTCTGTTTTTAGCCCATACTTCATGTACATTCTTTGCCATCTCTTCAATCAGAGGCATTAATTCTTCCGGAATTTCCTGCTCGCTTGTATCGGCCGGGCATGGTGTATATTCTGTCATAAGTCTTGTTAAATCGTGATGTCGGACAAATCGGTACAAAATTAGTTTTTTTCAGCGACAATATATGTATGTAATGACAAATTTTGGACATCGGATTTTTTGTCGTTATGGTTCGGGTATACAGCTGATTATGATTACGGTTATAAATATTTTGGAGTGTTGTTTAGTTTTATTAACTTTGCAGAGAGCATGTAACAACACAAATTATGACTGATTATTTGTATGAAACAAAATAAAGAAGGCATCAGAAGTTTACTGAGTCGAGTATGGGCTCAGTTGTGTTATTGGAAGAATTCAGTGTCGTCATGGCTTAACAGATTACTCGCATTCTCTCTTTCTTCCAATTCTGTTTTTTTACAGGTAGTCGGTCTTATAGCTTATCAGCTGTTTTTTGTAGTCATAGCGATACTGCTATGGCAATTGATTCCGGTCGGTAAGATTGCTGATTCGCTGTCGAGGTTTGACTGGATGAGGTTTATAGTCGATATAGCTCAGAATCGCGATGTGATAAACCTGAGTGTTGCGACTCTTGTCTTTTTCGATATAATATGGATCGTGCGTAAACTTACACCTCTTTTCAATATACGAAAACAGGAGATAAGGATTACGATCAGTCAGATTATAGTTCTGGTCGCTTTCGGTTTCTGGCTTCTTGCATTGCTTATATTTACGGGACTGAATAAAGAGAACAATTTCTTGACAGTAGCTATCGCCGGCAGTGTGATGGGCTGGATATTTCAGGATACGGTAAAGAGTGTGGTTACGTTTCTTTATGTCCGGCTCAATGGAATGATACACATAGGCGACTGGATACAGATAGAATCGAAACAGATAGATGGTGTGGTAAAGGGGATCACGCTTACTATGGTAACTATAGAGAACTGGGACACGACTTTTACGTCATTCCCGACCTATCTCCTTAACTCGAGCAGCCTGAAGAATCTGCAACCTATGCTCGCCGGCAAGACATATGGGCGGCGGTTGTTCCTTAAGTTTACGATCGATTCGGGCTGGATCCAAGCTGTATCGCTGCAGGATGCGTATAAGATAGCGAGTAAGCTGGAGGCAGACAGGTATTTTAAGGAGACACAGATAGTCGGAAGGGTAAAGGCAGCCGAAGAAGATAATACAGAGGTACTGAATATACATTTGTTCAGGAGATATATTCATCACTGGCTGATGAACCATAAGAAGGTAAGCCGGCAGCCTCGCCTTGTGGTAAGATACCTTGAGCCGACAGATAATGGAATACCGTTGCAGATATATGCTTTTCTGACAGAAATATCCCTTGAGCCGTTTGAATGGACTCAGTCGAATATAATAGAGCATGTGCTTGAGTCGATGAAATGGTTTAATCTGAGAATTTATCAGAATGCATCGGCATTCGATGTATCGAATTCTAATATTTATCTTTCAGCCCATGAGGCTGCCTATACTAATTATCCAGATGAAAGAGCCGAATAGAGAGATTTTTCAGCTATTGAAGCGAAAAAACGGCGACGCTTTTGAAGCCGATGTTATCGCCAATTGGTATATAGCCCGCAATTATGTGCTCCGGCATTTCAATGACTGGACAGGGGTGGGTATAGGCCCGGAGAGCAGAAATACGTTCGATATTGTTGTGGACGGGTTTAGTCCGTTGATGTATTGTGTCGTGCGTCAGATTGCACTGATGGCTCATTTCGCGAATTTTGACGAGAACGACGAGAATACCTGCTCTAAGATAACTATCAATTACCCTGAGTCTTATACACTCGATCAGCTGAAACGTGAGATCGATATTCTTTCTAAAGAGGAGTATCTATGCAATTTGATTGAGTATAGCGACTACAAGTTGTTGTCGGGCACCGGCGATAAGGTAGAGCACAAGGGACTTCCGTTTACTGATATTAAATTTATACTCAGGGCCAAAGGTAATGATTGTCATGATGATGGCAAACTGACAGTAAGGGAAGACGATGTGCTTGCATATGAGAAGGCACAGTGCTGCAACATGTGTTTTGACGAAAAGGATCTTAAAGCCGGTATGCTTGTAAATCTGGCCTACTCGATAGGGGTAGAAATCAATAATCTGCCGCCGACAGATAATAATACCGCCAACCGTTACAATATAGCACTTGACTGTATAAACAGCAAGAGACGTAAGGACATGGTCAGAGGCTGGAACAAACCCTTTACAAGCACAGCGATAAACCAGGTAGATCTAAAGAATGCCTTATCATGTATTTATTGCGCAGATACCTTTGAGTCGCGAGTACGAGGACTATTGAGGACTACAGAACCACTATCGGAGAAACTGCTGATAGCAAATACAAATACGATCAAGACTGCTATCGCCCGTAACTTAAAGAAATTATCACTGACGGAACATGCCCGGTGGGTCGCCGAGAAACTTATATCTGGTTTCAGGCCTATGACGGAGGAAGAGTCCTATATCGACGAAACTAATGTGGGGCGTCGAAACCCTTACAGAAAGCATTTGAAGAACAGATCAGTGGATCCGTCGCATATTGACATAACCAGCTTCGCCGATCTTAAACGTATCAATCCAGAGGACCAGAAATATGATTGTTTCATTATTCTTGCTATGCCGATAGTGCTTAAGATGAAGTTCGGACGGCGTAATGTCTTTGTGCGTTTGTTGAACAGAGCAGCAAGGCTGATTATTCGTAGATGAGCATGTCTGGTTTAGGTATTATACAAGCGTTAATGTATCTTAAATCGAGTGAAATTTAACATAAACGGCAATGCCCAAACAACGATTTGTCAACAAGTGAGTTATGCGATAATCGCTACATATCGTATCGGTAGAATAATGATATTTGATAGCCTAATCATGCTCTAAGTTTTGGCGTTCTGCCTAATATGTCTTAACTTTGCAGCCGAAACCTCTAACGGGATACTAGCCAATCATAAGTTCAATCAATGAGTACTGAGCAGAATTATCCCAAAAGTACGGCAGTGCCAATGGGCGTTGACGGCGCCGTAGGCGTGTCAGAGGCGAAATGGTTTGTGGCGATAGTCAATCCAAGGCATGAGAAATCGGTTGCAGAAAGACTTGAAGATCATGACTGCACAGCTTATGTAGCCACTCAGCGAGAACTTCATGTATGGAAAAACGGACGGCGCAAGATGGTGGATCGAGTAGTGATACCTTCGGTCGTGTTTGTGAAGTGTACGGAATCCGTACGTAAGGAAATTGTCGCATTGCCGTTTATACTTCGTTTTATGGTAAACAGATCGTGTAGTCCGGGTTCTCTTAGCCGACCGGTGGCGGTAATACCGGATGAGCAGATAGCATGTTTGAGGTTTATGCTCGGTCAATCGGATATGCCGGTGGATTTTGTGCCGACTGTTTTCCGTGTAAACGATAATGTGAGAGTGATAAGAGGTTATTTTAGCGGTCTTACAGGCGAAATCATGAAAGACTCCGACGGTTCGCATGTGCTTGTTGTCGGACTCTCAATACTTGGAGGCGCTGTTGTGCATGTCAGCCCTCAGGATGTTGAGAAAATACATTAAGTTAAGAAATTGAGATATACAGATTCTCTACTATTTAATATAATCATATGAAAGGCATAGTATTAGCTGGCGGATCCGGCACACGACTTTATCCGATAACAAAGGGTGTCAGCAAACAGTTGCTGCCGATCTTTGACAAGCCTATGGTCTATTATCCAATCTCGACGCTCATGCTTGCCGGGATACGGGATATATTGATAATATCTACACCACAGGATCTGCCCGGGTTCAGGCGTCTGCTTGGCGATGGATCGGACTATGGCGTGAAATTTACCTATGCCGAACAACCGTCGCCCGATGGACTTGCCCAGGCTTTCTTGATCGGCAAGGAGTTTATAGGAGATGAATCGGTATGCCTTGTTCTGGGCGATAATATATTCCATGGTTCGTGTTTCTCGGACGTTCTCAAAAGAGCAGTGGCAGCGGCAGAGGACGAAAGTAAGGCGACTGTGTTCGGTTATTGGGTTAATGATCCCGAGCGATACGGTGTGGCTGAGTTCGATGCAGAAGGCAACTGTCTTTCGATCGAGGAAAAGCCTGAGCATCCGAAAAGCAACTATGCTGTTGTAGGTCTCTATTTCTATCCTAATAAGGTGGTAAGTGTAGCAGAGCATATCAAGCCGTCGGCACGAGGCGAACTTGAGATTACTTCGGTCAATCAGGAGTTCCTGCATGATGGCGAGTTGAAGGTACAGACATTGCCGCGCGGATTTGCATGGCTTGATACAGGCACTCACGATTCGCTTGCAGAGGCCTCGATATATGTGGAAGTGCTTGAAAAACGTCAGGGCCTTAAAATAGCGTGTCTCGAAGGTATTGCATTCCGTCAGGGTTGGATATCAAAAGAGAAAATGCTTGAACTCGCCAAACCTATGCTCAAGAACCAATATGGCCAGTATCTGTTGAAGGTCGTTGAGGAGGTAGAACGCACCGGTTATAAAAATCTTGACTGATATGAATGTCATCAAAACGGATATAGACGGCGTGGTAATACTCGAGCCTCGAGTATTCAGCGATGCACGTGGGTATTTCTTTGAGAGTTACTCGAAAAGAGAGTTTGACGAGAAGGTGCGTCCCGTGACTTTTGTTCAGGATAATGAATCGATGTCGTCGAAAGGAGTGATCCGCGGACTTCATTTCCAGCGTCCTCCATATACACAGAGTAAGCTCGTACGTTGTGTAAAGGGCCGTGTGCTCGATGTGGCAGTAGACATTCGCAAAGGGTCTTCCACATATGGGCGGCATGTTGCAGTTGAGCTTTCTGAAGACAACCACCGACAATTTTTTGTGCCGCGCGGATTTGCTCATGGTTTTGCCGTGCTCAGCGATATAGCTGTGTTCCAGTATAAGTGCGACAATTACTATCATCCCGAATCAGAAGCCGGAATATCAATCGCAGATGATTCACTTGGAATTGACTGGCCTATAGCGCTGTCGGAGGCTATACTGTCAGAAAAAGATCTCAGACACGGAAGCCTCGATGATTTGGACTCTCCATTTGACATTAATACAGACCCATACGTAGAATGAATATACTCGTAACCGGTGCAAACGGGCAGCTCGGCAACTGCATGCGTAATGTAGCAGCGGAGTCAGTCGACAATTATATCTTTACCGATGTTGCCGAGCTCGACATTACCGATGCCGAAGCTGTTTCCTTGATGGTTAAAGGCAATGATATTAAAGTCATTGTTAACTGTGCGGCCTACACCAATGTAGACAAAGCCGAAAGTGATGAAGCGTTTGCCGAGAAACTGAATGCCGAGGCAGTCGGAAATCTTGCGCAGGCGGTAAAGGCCAATGACGGAACTTTGATACATATCTCGACCGACTATGTTTTCGGCGGCTCTACGGGCAATACTCCGCGTACTGAAGATGAGCCTGTTAACCCGACTGGAGTATATGGCCTTACCAAGCTTCACGGCGAGCAGGCAATTGCGTCAAGCGGATGCAAGTCGCTGATATTCCGCACGGCGTGGCTCTACTCGGAGTTCGGCAAAAATTTTGTCAAGACGATGCTGGATCTGACCGCTGCGCGACCGGAGCTAAAGGTGGTATTCGATCAGGTCGGAACGCCGACTTATGCGCACGATCTGGCAGACGCGATTTTCAATATCATAGAAAACCGTATGTACGAAGGTCGTGAAGGCGTCTATCACTACTCGAATGAGGGCGTATGCTCCTGGTATGATTTTACCAAGGTGATAGCCAGAACCGCAGGCAATACCGGCTGCGCGATAGAGCCATGCCACAGCGATGAGTTTCCATCGCCGGTAGTACGGCCGTCATATTCGGTGCTTGATAAGACAAAATTTAAAAATGTATTCGGATTGCGAGTCCCGTACTGGACCGATTCGCTCGAAATCTGCATAAGAAATTTGAAAACACATGAAGCGTAATATACTCATTACCGGCGGCGCCGGCTTTATAGGCTCACATGTTGTGCGCCTGTTTGTAAACAAATATCCCGATTACAATATTGTCAATCTGGATAAGCTTACATATGCCGGCAATCTTGCCAATCTCAAGGATGTAGAAGATCGGCCGAACTATAAATTTGTGAAGGCTGATATAGCGGATCTCGATGACATGCGGCGAATAATCGTCGAATATAAAATTGACGGTATAATCCATCTTGCAGCCGAGAGCCATGTGGATCGTTCGATAAAGGATCCGTTCACGTTTGCCCGTACTAATGTGATGGGTACACTGGCGTTGCTCCAGGCGGCCAAGGAATACTGGGAGTCTTTGCCGGAGCGTTATGACGGCAAACTTTTTTACCATATATCGACTGATGAAGTGTATGGCGCGCTTGAACTGACACATCCTGAAGGTGTGCCGGCTCCCTTCACAACCAAAGCTTCGAGTGAGGATGATATGGCTTATGGCACAGAGTTCTTTGTGGAGACAACGAAGTATAATCCTCATTCCCCATACTCGGCGTCTAAGGCTTCGAGTGACCATTTTGTGCGAGCCTATCACGATACGTATGGTATGCCTACGCTTGTGACTAACTGCTCCAACAACTACGGCCCGTATCAGTTCCCGGAAAAGCTGATACCGCTGTTCATCAACAATATTCGCCACGGCAAGCCGCTGCCTGTCTATGGCAAGGGCGAGAACGTGCGCGACTGGCTCTTCGTTGAGGATCACGCTCGTGCGATCGATCTTATTTTTCATAAAGGGAAGGAGGCCGAGACATACAATATCGGCGGCTTCAACGAGTGGAAGAATATTGATCTGATCAAAGTTATAATCAAGACGGTAGACCGTCTCCTCGGCAATCCTGAGGGTTCTTCGGAAAAACTGATAACCTACGTTACCGACCGCCTCGGACACGATATGCGTTATGCCATCGACAGCCGCAAGCTCCAGAGCGAACTCGGCTGGGAGCCCTCCCTCCAGTTTGAAGAAGGCATCGAAAAGACCGTCCGCTGGTATCTCGATCATCAGGATTGGATGGACAACATTACCTCTGGCGATTACGAAAAATATTACAATAATATGTACAAAATCTGATAAGCAAGGTATTTAACTCGTATAATATTCAGCTATATGATTAACGTTTATCAACCGACATTAGGTAAAGAGGAACTTAATGCCCTGGAAAAAGTCTTCGAGTCTAATTGGCTCGGCAATGGCAAAAAAGTTGCTGAATTTGAAGAAAAGTACGCTGAGCACTTAAAATCATCTAAGGATTTAGTCCTAACGACGAATTGTTGCAGCGAGGGGCTTTTCTCGTCTATGCACCTCCTTGATATTCAACCTGGAGATGAAGTAATAGTGCCGACCATAAGTTTTATTGGGGCCGGTAATGCAGTATGTGCCCATGGCGCAAAATTGGTGTTATGTGATGTAGATCCACACAGCCTCAATGCACGAGCCGAAGACATAGAGAAAGTTATAACACCCAGAACTAAAGCCGTTCTATTATTGCATTATGGTGGTATACCATGCGAAATGGATGATATTGTCTCTCTGTGCGAGAAACATAATATCAAGCTGATAGAAGATGCTGCTGCAGGTGTTTGTTCGACCTACAAAGGTAAAGCCATAGGAACTTTCGGCGAGATGGGCATGTGGTCGTTCGATGCGATGAAGATTCTTGTATGCGGAGATGGAGCAATGCTCCACTTTAATACGCCGGAATTGCGAAAAAAAGCGGATCGTTGGCTTTACTTTGGCCTTGAGACCAAGAGCGGTTATGAGAATAGCGTTGCACAAAAATGGTGGGAATTCGATATATCATGCTTTGGACATCGAGCTATCATGAATGACATAACTGCAAGCATGGCTCTCGAACAGCTCAAGAAGCTGCCCGATTTCATGGCAAAACGAGAAAGAATACATAAGTTTTATACTGAGAACTTACGAAATTTCGATTGGATTATTCTCCCTCCTGAGTTGCCGGATTATATAAAGACATCCTACTACTTCTATCACATTCAATTAAAGAATGGGTTACGAGATAAATTTGCTAAATTCCTGCGAGAAAACGGTGTTTATACCACTTATCGTTACTATCCGTTACATCGTGTGCCTGGTTATGGTGTTACAGGCAATTTTCCTAATGCTGATTTCGCTGCAGATAATACGCTGAATCTCCCGATCCATCAGTCGATATCAGAAGAGGAGCTTCGGTATATTCTTGTAAAGGTCAAAGAATTTGACGAGAAATATTGTAACTAAGTTCAACAACCGGATGCACAGGTGAAGATATATCTTAGAGTTCGATACTCTCATCCGGTTCTATAACATATTGAATCAAACGATTCTTCATGGGGAGTATAGCGCAGAGGGGTATTGCCTATAATATTTTCATGACTCTTTTGATGTTTTTATACATCTATGAGTTTAATTTCAGTGTTTTCAGTTTACCGACATTATTGACTTCGCGTCGCATAGCTGTCGTTATCTTGGTTTTTTATACTTTTTTCATTAAGCGTGGCGAGTCACGAATAAATTTGCTAAGCTCTGTCAAGCTTATAAACAAGTATATTTTTTTGAGTAAATCACTGATATTAAATTTAAAAAGGTATATAATTAAG
>JAGAUV010000013.1 GCA_017620635.1 Muribaculaceae bacterium
AGCGTCGGATTCCGCAAGGAGTCCGACGCTTTTTTTGTGTGCAGGAGGGGGATGCACGCCAAAGGAACCACACGGTCGTCGCTCCGCGACTCGGCTCCGCTCGGCCCTCCCGGCCTCGCTCGCGATATGCATGGAATGAAGCGACGGTGGTGGGTCTCCACTCGCCGCGGACCCCGACAGGGCTGATGGTATCTCTATCGCGGAATCGGATCGGGGTGCGAGGGTGTAGGAACAAAACAGCGGAGCTGTTACATCCGAGGCTACGGATGTAGCATCGGTCTCAGCCTCACGATTGTTCGTGAGGACACGGCGCAATACATTATATCAACGGCGGAGCCGTTGCATCTCACGTTGCATCTCACATAATTAACACATCATCAACGTCCCGGCAAATTTGCAGATAAGCATAGTAATTATTATATTTGCCACATGAGCCGCAATCTGTTATATTATCATTTGGTATTTACGCCTAAATACCGACAATCGGTATTAGACCCGGAGAAAGAGCGTGATCTATTCGCTTATATAATGGGGATTACCAATAATTTGAAAGGCAAATTAATACGTATAAATGCAGCGTTGAATCACATTCATATTCTCGTGAGATTACCAACCACTATATGCCCGGCCGATTATGTCGCAAACATCAAACGCGCTTCATCGCTGTATATAAAGGATTCGCGGATCTTTCCTAAATTCTGGGGTTGGTCGAGAGAATATTCCGTCGAAACAGTGTCGCCCGAACTCATACCACGCATAAAGCAATATATCGCCAATCAGAAAGAGCACCACAAAGTTGAATCGTTTGAGGATGAATGGCTACGATGTCTGAGTGAGGAAGAACGCTCCAGATGGGATATGAAATTTTTCGATAATTGAACCATTCGGATCGAGATGCAACGGCTCCGCCGTTGATATAACGTGTCGCCACATGTCCCCACGAATAATCGTGGGGCTGAGTCCGAGGCTACATCCGTAGCCTCAGGTGCAACAGCTTCGCTGTTCTATCTCTGCTCGCCATTGTCTCTGTCAATATGATGATTTGTTACAGCTCCGCCATTTTGACGGGTATATCGCGGCGCCATGCTACGCGGCGAGGGCGGCGAGGCGGACCTCGGGACGGGGCGAAAAAAAAGGCGCCGGGAGGGCGCCTTTTGGGGAGGATGTATGGGGTTGGGTTATTTTACGATGACTTTGGTAACCTTGTTGCCCTGGCGACGGATGTAGAGACCGTTCTCGGGATTAGCTACACGTACACCCTGGAGGTTGAAGTACTCAACAGGAGCATTGTCAGCAGCTTCGATGTTATCGATACCGGTAGATACAGCTTCATAGGCGATGGGGAATACCTGAAGACCAGTAGCATCTGTTGCTTCAGTTGCACCTTTTACATAATATGAAACTGCGCAAGTAACATTATATGTGCCCTTTTCTACAGAAGCTGTTTTGAATTTGTTGAGGAATTTGATTGAAGATTCTCCGATAGTACCGGTAAATTCGGTTTTTGCATCGTCAGCACCAATGGTTGCAGCATCAAATTTTACACCTTTAAGAACAACTACTTGGTTGATCATATCAAGAGTAACATCTGTTGCTTCAGCAAATGTAACTGTCTTACCGGTCTCTGTAATTTCAGGAAGTTTTACAGGAGCAATTTCGGGAAGACCTGAGAAGGGAGAGTATGTACCTTCCCAACCTGCAGGAATTACATCACCTACTTTGAGTCCAAGATCATAACCGTATACAAGAGTCCACTCAGTACCGGTTGTTGCATAATTATAAGTGCCATTTACATAAGCCACAGTAAGATCAAAACCAATAACACCATTGTTTTTAGCACCTACTGTATAGAAATCAGCTACTGTCTTATATGCCTTAACTACTGTAAGGGTGTAAGAAGCATTACAAGCGCCAAACTCTGTAGTTTCTTCAGATTTTGCAGAAATAGTAGTTGTGCCGGCGCCCTTGATAGTAACTGCGCCATTATTTACTGTAGCAACAGCTTCATCAGAGCTGCTCCAAACAACGGGAAGATTGTTAGGATTGTTAAGAGTGGGAGCTGTGAAAGCTTGACCTTCAACAGCGGTAACGGCTGTTTCGTCGAAGCTAAGACCAGCAGGTTCCTGGTCGCCAGAAAGTACAGAAGTATAAGTAATAACAACTTGTGATACACGAAGCTGCTTACCTGCAGTCATGGTTATTGAAGTAAGGCCATCTGAAGTTGCTCCAAATTCTTCAGCCTTTGTTGAACTTGTGAGCTGTCCGTAAGCTGTCCAACCTTCAGAGAAAGATGCATGCGAAAGCTGTGTGCCTTTAGAATGTACTTCAGTCATGGCAACTTTTTCCATTACAACTCCATCAGGAGCAGTAATCGTGAAAGTTGAACCCTGATAGATACGAGCAGCGGTAGCATCAGGGGTAACGAGAGCTGTTGAGGAGGTACCCTTTGCCATAGTCAGCGTAAATCCGTCGCTTGTCGCAGTGAACCCGTCGCTTGTCGCAGTCCAAGTAATAGCATTTGTAGTAGCGATTGTTACCTCAGCGGCGTTTGCAGCGAAGCCGAGACCGACTACGGCTGCGAGTGTGAGTAAAAGTTTTTTCATAAGCTTTTTGAGTTATTTGATTGGTTGGTTGTTAGTCTATTTCTTGTCGACGTAGCGACGGAGGAAAATTTCGGTGGGGAAGTGATCGGAATATCCGTTGAGGAATGATCCGGCGGAATATGTGCGCTTGGGATAGCCGACGCGGTTGCCTTCGGTGTCCTTGAGGAAGTCGAAATTGAGCACTTTAGCCTCGAAGAAGTTCCAACGGTCGTCGGGTGCGTTGACGAGATTGCCCGACACGATGATCTGGTCGAAGAGGTTCCACTGGCTCTTGTATGCGAGTGTGCCGATGCCACGGCCGAGGATATCCCACCAGGGGTTGAAGAATCCGTGGGGCTGTGCGTCCTTGGCTTTGCGCTTGGCGCCGAGGGTTACGGCGCACGATTTATCCATGGGGTCGTCGTTGAGGTCGCCCATTATTATCACACCCATCTCGGGGTCGACACTCCAGAGGCTGTCGGCGATATGCTTGGATAGCTCGGCAGCGGCGATGCGGTTGGGCTCGCTCTGCTCCTGACCGCCGAGGCGCGATGGCCAGTGGTTGACGATGACGGCTATACGCTGGCCGAGGAGCTGGCCGACGACGCACATCTGGTCGCGTGTGGCGAAGGAGAGGGCGGTAAGGGTGTGGTTGGTAACGTTTTCGAGCTTGAAGTAACGTGGGTTGTACATGAGGCCGACGTCGACGCCGCGCTTGTCGGGGGAGTCGTGGTGTACGATCTGGAGGTTCCAGTCGCGTATCTCGGGCTGACGGGCAACGTCTTCCATAACGGAGCGGTTCTCGATCTCGCTGACACCTATAATGGCAGGACCGATGGGAGTGGTCTTGGTCTTGAACTGCGAAATGGCGTAGGCGAGGTTGTGGACCTTCGACCAGTATTTACGGCCGTCCCACTGTCGCTGACCTTTGGGGGTAAATTCTTCGTCGCGGCCGAGGGGGTTGTTGGGTATGGTGTCGAAAAGGTTCTCGAAGTTATAGAATGCTATACCGGCCACCTGCACACGGCGGTTACCGTTGCTTTGAGCCAGCACAATACACGGAGCCAATATGCTCGCTATGAGCATGAAAACGGCGATTCTAAGGGTCTTTTTCATAATATAGCGCCACGGAGGGCGTCGGGGTCGGTTATGTGGATACAAAGATATAACAATTTTCGGCGAAGTGGTCATTAAATATTGTTAAAAATACCACACGGCCGTCGCTCCGCTCGGCCCTCCCGGCCCACGTCGAGGTCCTCAACATGGCGAGATGCAACGGCGCCGCCGTTGATTTATTGGGGGGCGCACCGTCCCCCACGAATGATCGTGGGGCTGAGTCCGGCGCTACACAAGTGTAGCACCAGGTGTAATGGCTCCGCCATTTTGCCGGGGCTTGCGCGAGTGAGGCCGGGAGGGCCGAACGGAGCCGAGGGCCGGAGGCCCGGTATTGTGGTGAGCCGCGGTCGGATAACCCGGAGGGTGCGGAGGCCGCGGGCTGTAATTATTTTTGTGGGGATAGATGTTTTTTTGTAACTTTGGGGTGTTTTTTCGATCTATGGCAAAATTCGTACATCTCCACGTCCATTCGCAGTATTCGTTGCTCGACGGTCTGTCGACGATCGGCGGTCTTATCAAGAAGGCTGTCGCCGACGGTATGCCTGCCCTGGCGCTTACCGACCACGGCAACATGTTCGGCGCCAAGGATTTTTTCAATGCCGTGAAGAAGCACAACGGCAAGGTAAAAGATGGAGTGAAGAAAGCCCAGGCTGCGCTCGACGAGGCGCTTGCCGGCAATGACGAAGCGGCCACAGTGGCAGCCCGTGCGGCTCTCGAGCGCGAGAAGTCGAAATACCTCAAGCCTATCCTTGGCTGCGAGATGTATGTTGCCAAGGGCGACCTCCACGACCAGAGCGACAAGAACGACCGCGGCTACCACCTGATAGTGCTTGCCAAGAACCAGAAGGGCTACAAGAACCTGATCAAATTAGTGTCGAAGGCGTGGACGGAGGGTTTCTACCACCACGCGCGCACCGACCGCAAGGAGCTCTACGAGCACCGCGAGGGCCTGATAGTGTGCTCGGCCTGTCTTGGCGGCGAGATACCGCGTCTGATACGTGCCGGCGACATGGCCGGTGCCGACGCGGCCGTGAAGTGGTACCACGACACTTTCGGCGAGGACTATTACATAGAGCTGCAGCGCCACAAGGCGACAGTGCCCCGTGCCAACCACGAGACCTACGAGATACAGAAACAGGTAGAGCCCGAGCTGATAAGGCTCGCGCAGAAGTACGGCATCAAGGTAATAGCGAGCAACGACTCCCACTTCCTCAACGAAGAGGACGCCGAGGCGCACGACCGTCTTATATGCCTTAGCACCAACCGCAACGTCAACGACCCGAGCCGCATGCTCTACTCCAAGCAGGAATGGTTCAAGACGGGCGCGGAGATGGAGCACGTGTTCAGCGACATGCCCGAGGCCCTTGCCACGACGCTCGAGATCGCCGGCAAGGTGGAGGAATACGACATAGACCACGCGCCCATCATGCCTAACTATGCCATACCGGCCGAGTTCGGCACAGAAGAAGAATACCGCAGCCGCATCAGCGAGCGCGAGCTCTTCGAGGAGTTCACGCGCGACGAGAACGGCAACGAGATAATGAGCGAGGAGGAAGGCCGCAAGAAGATAGAGAAGATGGGCGGCTACCAGAAGCTCTACCGCATAAAATTCGAGGCCGACTACCTCAAGAAGATAACCTACGAGGGGGCGGCGCGGCGCTACGGCACACCGCTGTCGGCGGAGGTAGACGATCGCATACGCTTCGAGCTGCACGTGATGAAGACGATGGGTTTCCCGGGCTACTTCCTTATCGTGGAGGACTTTATCCGCGTAGGCCGCTCCATGGGCGTTAGCATAGGCCCTGGCCGAGGATCGGCCGCCGGCTCTGTTGTGGCCTACTGCCTCGGCATCACGCAGATCGATCCCCTGAAGTACGACCTCCTCTTCGAACGCTTCCTCAACCCCGACCGCATATCGCTGCCCGATATCGACGTGGACTTCGATGACGACGGCCGCGAGACAGTGCTCAATTATGTGACCGAGCGCTACGGCGCGCCCAACGTGGCACATATAATTACCTACGGCACGATGGCGGCGAAATCGTCGATCAAGGATGTGGCCAGGGTAATGAATCTGCCCATACCGCTGTCGAACCGCCTTACCAAGCTCATACCGCGCCACATGCCCATCGACCCCGAGAAGGACAAGGAGATGGAGGCGTCGGTGGCCAACTGCATGAAGTTCGTGCCCGAATTCCGCGAGGAGATGGACCGCGACCCCCAGGTAACCGAGTTGCTCAACTTTGCCGACAAACTCGAGGGCACGGTGCGCAACGTGGGCGTGCATGCCTGCGGCGTGATCATCTGCCGCGACGACGTGACCGACTGGGTGCCTGTGAGCACCGCCGCCGACAAGAACGGCGACCGCATACTTGTGACACAGTACGAGGGCCGCGTGATAGAAGACACCGGCCTGATCAAGATGGACTTCCTGGGGCTGAAGACCCTGTCGATCATCCGCGACGCCGTGGCCAACATCAAGCGCTCGCGAGGCGTCGACGTAGACATAGACAACATACCCATCGACGACCCCAAGACCTACGAGCTCTACTCGCGCGGCGCCACAGTGGGGACATTCCAGTTCGAGAGCCCGGGCATGCAGCGCTACCTGAGGCAGCTGCAGCCGTCGGTGTTCGAGGACCTCATAGCCATGAACGCCCTCTACCGCCCCGGCCCGATGGACAACATACCCGAGTTTATCGCGCGCAAACAAGGCGAGAAGAAGATAGAATACGACATCCCCGAGATGGAGACCTATCTCAAGGACACCTACGGCATTACCGTGTACCAGGAACAGGTCATGCTCCTGTCGCGCCTCCTTGCCGGCTTTACCCGCGGCCAGAGCGACACTCTGCGCAAGGCCATGGGCAAGAAGATGATAAGCAAGATGAACGAGCTCAAGGAGAAATTTATGGAGGGCGGCACCGCCCGAGGCCATAAAGCCGAAGTGCTCGAAAAGATATGGAGCGAGTGGGAGAAGTTCGCGTCGTACGCCTTCAACAAGAGCCACGCCACATGCTACTCGTGGGTGGCCTTCCAGACAGGCTACCTCAAGGCCAACTACCCTGCCGAGTACATGGCCGCCGTGCTCACCCGAAACCTCAACGATATCAACAAGCTTACATTCTATATGGACGAGTGCCGCGCCATGGGCCTGGAGGTAAAGGGCCCGGACATCAACGAATCGCTGGGCTCGTTCAACGTGAGCGCCCCGGGCGTGATACGCTTCGGCCTGACGGCCATCAAGGGCATAGGCCCCGACGTGGTGCGCTCCATCATAGAGACACGCGACGCCGGCGGCCCGTTCAAGGACATCTACGACTTCGTGGAGCGCGTGCCGGCGCAGAGCATCAACCGCCGCGTGTTCGACAATCTTGTCATCGCCGGCGCCTTCGACTGCTTCGAGGGCGTCAAGCGCGAGGACCTGTCGGCCGAGGTGGGCAAACGCGGCGAGACCGTGACCGAGCAGCTACTCCGCTACGGCGCCTCGCGGCAGAACGAGGCACGCCAGGCATCTATGTCGCTCTTCGGCTTCGACGACGAGGACATACGCGACTCGAGCCGCCCCAAGATACCGCCCATGCCGGCGTGGGACAACCTCACGCGCCTCAACAAAGAGCGCGAGCTCGTGGGCACCTTCCTGTCGGGCCATCCGCTCGACCCCTACTGGCTCGAAGTGACCTACGGCGCATCGTGCACCGCCCTTGAGAAAAACGAGATAGAGACCCCCACGCAGTCGATTACCTTCGCCGGCATGATAGTGTCGGTAGAGGACAAGACCACGCAGACGGGCTTCAAGATGACCAATATAAAGATAGAGGACTACAGCGGCACGACCGAAATAACCCTCTTCGACAAGGACCGCGCCAAGTATGAGCACATGTGCCGCGTGGGCGAGGGCGTGCTTGTGACGGGCGCCTTCCGCGAGCGCACCAACCGCAACACCGGCGCCACGCAGCTGAGATTCAACATCGACCGCATACAGAGCCTCGACGACCTCAAGGGCCACTTGATCAAGGAGATGACCATCGTGGCCGAGCCCGAACAGGTAGTGCCGCTGAGCGGCATGCTCGGCGAGAAGGTAGAGGCCATTAAGAAAGCGTCGGGGCGCAACAGCAGTCCGCAGCCCAACACCGTGCCCGTCAACATCGACATCTATTCGGCCGAGCACGGCCGCAAGCTCCACTTCACGAGCGCCATACGCCTGCCGGTAACACGCTCGCTGATAGAAGAGATCGAAGGTATGGGCCTGACAGTAAACATAAGCAACAACTAACTTGTATAATAATAACGATCATGGAAATTACAGACGAGAATATCCAAGAACTTATCGCCAGCGGCAAACCCCTTGTAGTAGACTTCTGGGCCACCTGGTGCGGCCCCTGCATGGCCATGGCCCCCGTGGTGGAAGAAGTAGCCAAAGAATATGAAGGCCGCGCCATCGTAGGCAAATACAACTGCGACGAAAACAGCGACTTCGCCACCGAGTGCGGCATCCGCAGCCTTCCTACCCTGCTCTTCTTCAAGGACGGCAAAAAGACCGACATCCGCCTCGTCGGCGGCCAGAAAGCCGATGCCATCCGCGCCAAAATCGATGCCCTCTTAGCCCTTTAAGACACTAAACAACGCACTCCGCTACCGCGACAATGAGAAACATCTACACCCCTGCCGACATAGAACGAATAACCGAAGCCACGATAGGCAATCCCGCCGAAATAGCCGGGATGGAGCCGTCGCGCCGCGCCCGTGCCTACGAGCGCAGGGCCTCGTTTATCAGCAGTGTCGGCGAGCAGGTAGCGTCGGAGGTGGCCGGGATGCGCAAGCCCGGGCAGGAGACGGTGGTCTTCGCCGGCGACGGCATATGCGGCGCCTATGCCCTCGAGGCCGCCCTCGAGCTCATGCACCGCGGCGGCCCATTAAAGGTAATACTCTTCAACATCGGCGGCGAGCTGCTCAGCGCCGACACACGCGACGCACGCGACAGATTTGTGAGAGAAGGCGGCCGCAAGGTGCTGCAGGAGGTCATCAACCCCGGTCCCGGCTGCTTCGAGATGCCAGCAATGAACGCCGGCACCCTCGTGATCGACGGCATCTTCGGCAGCGAGTACCGCAAGCCCCTTCGCGGCGGCTACCAGGCCGTGGCGCGATCTATCAACGAGAGCAAGGCCACGGTAGTGTCGATAGACCTGCCCTCGGGCATGACCACCGACCTCTCGGTGGGTATGGTCAACCGCAACATCATCCATGCCGACGTGACGCTGACGCTCATCGGGCCGACGCTTGCCTTCTTCATGCCCGAGAACGCCGAGCTCCTGGGCCGCTGGAAGGTACTCGCCGTGCCCTTCGACGAGGAAGCCATGCGCCACACACGCTGCACCAGCCGCGTGCTCGACTCGCGCGGCGTGCGCTCGGTAATGCCGCCACGTCCGCAGGTGGTGTCGAAGGCCGATCTCGGCGAAGCCCTCATCTTCGCCGGCAGCTACGGCATGCTCGGCGCCGCCGTGCTCGCCACACGCGCCGCCACACGGTCGGGCTGCGGCAAAGTGACATGCCACGGACCGCGCTGCGGCTTCTTCGTGATGCAATCGGCGGTACCCTCAGCCATGTTTACCACCGACGGCGCCGACGTGGACATACAGTTTTTCGACAATCCGCGCGACTGCGACGGCGTGGCCATAGGCCCCGGCATAGGCCGCAGCGACGCCACAGCGGCCGGCCTGAGCACCTTCCTCAAGAGCTGCTATGCCGCCAAGAAACCGCTTGTGCTCGACGCCGACGCGCTCAACATCATCTCCGACCGCCCCGAGCTGCTCGACTTCATACCTCCGCGCTCCATCATCACGCCGCACGCAGGGGAGTTCGACCGCCTCTTCGGCGCCCAGAACAGCCACGGCACCCGTACGCTCATGGCCCTCGAAATGGCGCAGCGCTACAAGATAGTGATACTGCTCAAAGGGCCCAAGACACTGACCGTCTGGCCCGACGGCTCGATACTGGTCAATTCGTCGGGCACCGAGGCCCTTGCCACCGCCGGCAGCGGCGACGTGCTCACAGGACTTATCGCCGGCCTCATGGCCCAGAAGATCATGCCCGAGATAGCGGCCGCCATAGGCGCATATATCCACGGCGTGGCCGGGCGCATAGCGGCGCGTACGTGCGGCATACAGGGCACCACGGCCGAAGACATAGCCGACGCCATAGGCCCGGCGATAGACACCATTCTTAACCCGCGCCCCACCGGCGCCAAAACACAAGCGTTATGATCCTACGCAACATCCTCATCGCTGCCTTAACAGCCGCCACATGCCTGGCCGGCCACGCGCAGACCTCGCAGAAGATCACAGCCGGCAAGGCCAACGAATACGGGCTGGTATACACCCTGCCGCAGACCGCCGTCGACATATACATAGAGGCCGAAGTGAGCGAGAGCCACCCGGGCGAGTTCTACAACTACGCCCGCCGGCACCTCGGCATCAACGACGCCATTACCACCGACAGCCGTTCGGCACGTGTAGTGAGCGCCCTGATAGTGCCTCGCGGCATACCAGACCCCGACAAACGCTACACGGCACAGTTCAAGGCCGGCCAGTCGGCATATATCACGCTCAGCGACACCGAGATGCCCATAGCCATCAACGCCGAGGGCGGCGCCGCCGCTGAAGCTCCGGCCATACCGGCGGCTCGCCCTGCCGCTCCGTCGCCGCTCGAAGGCGAGGCGGCACGTCAGGCCGTGACCTCCGACATGGCACGCAGCGCCTCGGTATCGAAAAAAGCCGAGCTCGCAGCCCAGCGCATCTTCGAGCTGCGCGAGACACGCAGCGACATACTGTCGGGCAACGCCGACAATCCCCCTGCCGACGGCGACGCCATGAAGCTCGTTCTCGAAAACCTGTCGGCGCAGGAAGCCGCCCTTACGGCGATGTTTGCCGGCACCACGAGCACACGCACCGAGGTGCGCCGCTATACCATCGTGCCCGACAGCAGCGATATGAGCAGCCGCGTGATAGGACGCCTGTCGGCGGTAGACGGACTCATCGACGCCGACAACCTTGCCGGCGCACCTATCACGGTGGATATCAAGGTAATCGAACAGGGCGTGCTGCCTGTCAACGAGAAAGGCGAAGTAAAGAGCTTCCCCAAAGGCGGCGTAGCCTACAACATACCCGGCTCGGCCGCCGTGACAGTCAGCTACGGAGGCAACCGCATAGCGTCGGCCACGCTGCCCATGGCCCAGCTCGGCATAGTGTTCGGCCTCGACCCGTCATTGTTTACCAACAAGAAAGAGCCCTATAAGGTAACTTTCGACCCTACAAGCGGCGCCGTCCTCGAGCTTGCGCCCATGGCCGAATAATCGGCAGGCGTCCTCTTTCCCCAAACGATTCAATCAAGAGATCATGTATTCTACCCGACCGTCCTTTTTCCAGAACATACCGCCGGTGGTCAAGAACCTGTTGATAATCAACATTCTTGTCTTTATCCTTATGGCCTTGCTGCCGGCCGCCGAACGATTTTTCGACCGCAATCTCGCCCTCTATTATTTCTCCTCGCCGGCCTTCAGGCCCTATCAGCTGTTTACCTACATGTTCCTTCACGGAGGCTTCATGCATCTGTTCTTCAACATGTTCGCCCTCCTGATGTTCGGCCGGACGATAGAGATGACGATGGGTTCGGCGCGATTCCTGTTCTACTACATCACGTGCGGTATCTGCGCGGCCCTGGTGCAGATGGGTGTCTTCGCGATCTATATCAACAACCTCGAGAGCCTGCTGCCGCCCGATGTGGTGCAGCATGCGATCAGCGAAGGTTTCGACATCCTACAGCGCGGCTACAACTACAACGATCCCGACCTGGCACAGCTCAACGCCTTTGTCAACACACCGATGGTAGGCGCGTCGGGCGCCATCTACGGCGTGCTCCTTGCCTTCGGATTCCTGTTCCCCAACCTGCCGGTCTACATATTCTTCATCCCCGTACCGGTCAAGTCGAAGTGGCTCATCATAGGCTATTTCGTGATTGAACTGCTCTACGGCGTGTCGGGCTCGGCCGACGGCGTGGCACACTTCGCCCACCTGGGCGGCATGATCTTCGGCTTCCTGATGCTCGTGTACTGGAAGAAGAAAGGCGTATTCAGCAACCACTGGTTCTTCTGATCGATGGGCCGGGAAGTGAAACGCGGAAAAGCGAAAAAACAGGTCAGGAAACAGCCGGGATGGCTTCGCGCCGTCCGTGGTGCTGTGCTTGCGCTCGACGTGCTTGTAGGCGGCGCCCTGCTGCTTACGGGCTACGCCGGCAATGTGTCGCCGCTGAGCCACAGCCCGTGGTGGGGGGTCTTTCCGCTCGCATTCCCCATAGTATTCTGGGCCGGACTCGTCATGTTCGCGGCGCAACTGGTGTGGTACAGGAAGGGCGCGCTGATCATGGGCCTTGCATTCGTATGCTGCGGCGGTCCGGCGCTTACATATTTCCCACTCAACATCATCAAGCCCACAGCGCCGGCCGATGCCGAGAAGCTGACCGTGCTGACCTACAACACATGCCATAACATACTGTGCACGCCCGAGGAGACCGACATAGCCGAGTACATACTCAGCCAGAATGCCGATATAGTGGTGCTGCAGGAGAGCAGCCGTCTGGTAGCATCCAATGCCGTGGGCAAGGAGCGCATCCTCGCCGACAGCCTGAAAAGCCGCTATCCGCATATAAGTTTCGGCGGTGCCACGGGTTCGCAGCCGGTAATGTCGAAATACCCCATAGAACCTATCCATCTTGACGTGACAAAGGGCTCGTTCTACAACGGCGACATCTCGGCCTACCGCGTGATACTGCCTACCGGGCGCCGACTGTCGCTCTTCAACGTGCATCTGCAATCCTACAGCCTCGCCGGCACTAGTCTCCGCAGGGCCGCCGAGAACGACTCGGGGCGCGTCCTCGTGCTCGACAAGCTCGTTGTCGCCGCCGCCGACCGTGTGCGCCAGACCAACAAGCTGCTGCAGTGGCTCAGGCTCTACGGCGGCCCCGACGTGATAATCTGCGGCGACTTCAACGATGTGCCGGGCTGCTACGCCATACGCGCACTCGCCGACGCCGGCTTCAAGAGCGTCTATCCGCGCGTAGGCCTCGGCCCGATGATCACTTTCAACGACCGCTATCTCTATTTCTGTATCGACCACATACTTACACGTGGCGACCTCAAGCCGCTCGAGATGAACCGGGGCTCCATACGCTCGTCCGACCACTATCCGCTCACAGCGGTATTCGTACTGGAATAAAGTACTGCAATACAAGCAAATACAAAAAAATTGCTTTACACTCGACTTATTCGTATCTTTGACAACAGTCTTAGATACTCACGCTCGGCAAACCAAAATAAATTTTGCTTTGCATTCGACTTATCCGTATCTTTGACTTCGTCTTAGATACTCACGCTCGGCAAACCAAAATAAATTTTGCTTTGCACTCGACTTATCCGTATCTTTGCACATCAATACGATGAAAAAACTACTCATACTACTAAATATATTATTGCTCGTCTTAGTACTACCGTCATGCGGAGGCGAAGACGAGCCCCAGATCGACGACAACACCACCGCTGTCACACCCGAAAGTGTAGAGTTCACAGCCGCCGGCGGCAGCCGTACGGTAAGTGTGCGCACCGAGGCACGCGAATGGGACGCCACCACCGACGCAAGCTGGCTCAAGCTTACCAAGAACGGTACATCCGGCAAAAGCGGCTCTATAGAAGTAACTGCCGAGGCCAATCCGTCGGTAAAAGAACGCAGCGCTACAGTGACAGTGATGGCCGGCCGCGCACGCGTGAAAATACCTGTTAGCCAGAGCGGCAAAGAGCCAGGCCCGACCGACAAGGACATAGAGATGCCCGAGGGCTATTCGCTGGTATGGCACGACGAGTTCGCAGTCGACGGCAAACTCGACAAAACATCGTGGACGCACGAGGTGCATGGTCCGGGCTGGGTCAACAACGAACTGCAGACCTATGTACGCGAATCGTTCGACGGCAAGCCTGTGACAGAAATCACGAACGGCAATCTGAAAATCAACTGCTTCAAACACAATGGCAAGGTGTACTCAGGCCGCGTATATGCCAATGTCAACACCGGCTGGAAGTACGGTATCGTCGAGGCCCGTATCAAACTGCCCAAGGGCCGCGGCACATGGCCTGCCTTCTGGATGATGCCTGCCAACAACGACTTCGGCACCACCCCGTGGCCTCTCTGCGGCGAGATCGACATCATGGAGGAGGTCGGCAATAACCCCAACTACACATCGTCGAGCCTGCACACCGATGCCTACAACCACACCAAGGGAACACAGAAGACCGCCGAGCGCCTTACCGCCGGAGCACAGAACGATTTCCATGTGTACCGCCTCGAATGGACCGAAGACTACATCCGCACATATGTAGACGGCAAAATGCTGCTCAGCTTCAGCAACGACCGAAAAGGCGATGCGCGAACATGGCCGTTCAACAAAGCCTTCTATGTGATCCTCAATCTCGCATGGGGCGGCGACTGGGGCGGCGCACAGGGCGTAGACGAAGGCTGTCTGCCGGCGACAATGGAGGTAGACTATGTGCGTGTTTTTCAAAAAGACTGAGATCTAATAGTATAATATATGAGTAAGTTACCTTTAATAAGTCTGGCAGCGGCCGTGATCTTCGGCGCCTGCCAGAAATCCGCGCCCGAGGAAAGCATAGAGGCTCCCGAGGGTTACACACTGGTCTGGCACGACGAATTTTCGTACGACGGCATGCCCGATCCCTCGGTATGGACCCATGAGGAGAAAGGCGCCGGATGGGTAAACAACGAACTACAGACCTATGTTACCGGCCCTGTCGACGGCAAGGCCGTGACAGAAGTGAGCGACGGCACACTCAAGATCAACTGCTTCAAACAGGACGACAAGGTGTACTCCGGCCGTATCTACGCCAATGTAGACAGCGGCTGGCAGTACGGCATAGTAGAGGCCCGTATCAAGCTGCCCAAAGGTCTCGGCACGTGGCCGGCCTTCTGGATGATGCCGGCCAACAACCGCACCCCGTGGCCTCTATGCGGCGAGATAGACATCATGGAAGAGGTGGGCTATAATCCCGACTACACCTCGTCGAGCCTTCACACGGAAGCCTACAACCACGTGAAAGGCACACAGAAGACAGCCGAGCGTCTTACCGAGGGCGCCGAGGGCGACTTCCATGTGTATCGCCTCGAATGGAACGCCGACAATATCCGCACCTTTGTAGACGGCGAAGAGGTGTTCTCATTCGACAACGACCGCCAGGGCGACGAGCGTACCTGGCCTTTCGACAAGCCATATTATGTGATCCTCAATCTCGCCTGGGGCGGCAACTGGGGCGGCGCCAAAGGAGTCGACGAAAGCTGCCTGCCGGCGACAATGGAGGTAGACTATGTGCGCGTATTCCAAAAGAACTGAAACCATGAAGAAGACATTATTACTGACAATAACTTTACTGCTGGTCCTCATAATCGCATGCGATAAGAAAGAGAGCGGCAACGTGGCCTTCATGAAAGTAGAAGGCAAGGACATCATAGCACCCGACGGATCAAAGTTTTTTATAAAAGGCACCAATCTCGGCAACTGGCTCAATCCCGAGGGATATATGTTCGGTTTCCGTAAATGCAACTCGGGGCATTTCATCAACGAGATGCTATGCCAGCTCGTAGGCGAAGAGGCCACCAACGAGTTCTGGAGCAAATTCAAGGACAACTACATCACACGCAAGGACATAGAATTTATCGCCGAACAAGGCGCCAACACCATCCGCCTGCCCTTCCACTACAAGCTCTTTACCGACGATGACTACATGGGCAGCAAGACCGACGACGGCGAAGGCTTCGCCCGTATCGACAGCGTGGTGTCATGGTGCCGCGACAACGGCCTTGCCCTTATCCTCGACATGCACGACGCTCCCGGCGGCCAGACCGGCGACAATATAGACGACAGCTACGGCTATCCCTGGCTCTTCGAGAGCGAGGCCGCACAGCAGGAATTCTGCGACATATGGAAGCGTATCGCCAGCCGTTACGCCAACGAGCCCGTCATACTGGGCTACGAGCTTATCAACGAGCCTATCCCCCACTACATGAGCAACAAGGACGAGCTCAACGCCAAACTGGAGCCTCTGCACAAACGCGCCGTGGCCGCTATCCGCGAGGTGGACAAAAACCATATCATCCTTCTTGGCGGCCCCCAGTGGAACAGCACCTTCGACAACTTTACCGACTGGACCTACGACGACAATATCATGTACATCTGCCACCGCTACGGCGGCGCCCCCACACCCGAAGCCATAGCGAGCTATATCGAGTTCCGCGACAAGACCGGGCTACCGATGTATATGGGCGAGATCGGGCACAACAGCGACGAATGGCAGGCCGAATTTGTCAAGACCATGGAGGACAACAACATAGGCTACACATTCTGGCCGTTCAAGAAGGTCGACAATTCATGTATGGCCGGCATCGTACGCCCCGAAGGCTGGGATTCGATCGTCGTCGCCTTCGCCGAAGCCCCCAGGGCAAGCTATGCCGAGCTACAGCAGGCACGTCCCGACCAGGCCACATCGCGCCGTCTGCTCGACGAGTTCGTCGAGGCCTCACGCATCGAGAACTGCGTGCCTCAGACTTCATATATACAATCCCTAAACCTAAATAAATAATGAAAGCATCAGTAATCGCACTTGCAACAGGTCTCTGCCTGGCATGGCCGGCATTTGCCGGCGAGTCGGTCTACCTGGACAAGAGCAAACCACTCGAAGAACGTGTGGAGGATGCCCTCAGCCGCATGACAACGGCCGAGAAGCTCGACATCATCCACGCCCAGTCGAAATTCAGCTCCCGTGGCGTGCCCCGTCTCGGCATTCCCGACGTATGGACCACCGACGGTCCCCACGGCATCCGTCCCGAAGTGAAATGGGACGAATGGGACCAGGCCGGCTGGACCAACGACTCATGCGTCGCCTTCCCTGCCCTCACAGCCCTTGCAGCGACATGGAACCCCGAGATGTCGGCTCTCTACGGCAAATCGATCGGCGAGGAAGCCGCCTACCGCAACAAGGATATTCTCCTCGGCCCGGGCGTGAACATCTACCGCACACCTGTCAACGGCCGTAACTTCGAATACATGGGCGAAGACCCGTATCTTGCCGGCCGCATGGTAGTGCCCTATATCAAGGGCGTACAGGGCAACGGCGTGGCCGTGTGCCTGAAGCACTTCGCACTCAACAACAACGAAGTCAACCGCCACAACACCAACGTGATCCTTGACGACCGCACACTCTACGAAATCTATCTGCCGGCATTCAAGGCCGGCGTACAGGAAGGCGGCGCATGGACCATCATGGGTGCCTACAACCTCTACAAAGACCAGCACCTTTGCCACAACCAGTATATCCTCAACGACATACTCAAGGGCGAATGGGGCTTCGACGGCGCGGTAGTGAGCGACTGGGGCGGCTGCCACGACACCGACCAGGCCATACACAACGGCCTCGACATGGAGTTCGGCAGCTGGACCGACGGACTGAAGGCCGGCCGCAAGAACGCCTATGACGCCTATTATCTCGCCGGTCCCTATCTCGACAAGATCAAAAAAGGCGAGGTAGGCACACAGGAACTCGACGACAAGGCCCGTCGCGTGCTGCGCACAATCTTCCGCACCTCGCTGAGCGCCGACCGTCATCGCGGCAGCATGTGCTCGGAAGCACACTATGACGCCGCACGCCGTATCGGCGACGAAGGCATCGTGCTCCTCAAAAACGACGGCAAGGTGCTGCCAATGAACTTCGACAAGCCAGGCAAGAAAGTGCTCGTGGTAGGAGAGAACGCAGTGAAAATGATGACTGTCGGCGGCGGCTCGTCATCGCTCAAGGTACAGCGCGAGCTCTCGCCCATCGACGGTCTGCGCAACGCCCTCAAAGGCAAGGCCGATGTAGAATGGGTACGCGGTTACGTCGGCGATGTTACCGGCGAATACAACGGTGTGACCACCGGCCAGAACCTCAACGACTCACGCAGCAAGGAAGAGCTAATCGCCGAGGCAGTAGCCAAAGCCAAGGACGCCGACTACGTGATATTTGTAGGCGGCCTCAACAAGTCGGCCCATCAGGACTGCGAGGACAGCGACCGCGCCGGCCTCGAGCTTCCCTATGCACAGGACGAAGTAATCGCCGCACTCGCCAAAGCCAATCCCAACTTTATCGTTGTAAATATCAGCGGCAACGCCGTGGCCATGCCTTGGGTCAAAGAAGTGCCAGCAATCGTACAGGGCTGGTTCCTCGGCTCCGAAGCCGGCAATTCAATTGCCGACATACTCACAGGCGCCGTCAATCCTTCGGGCAAGCTTCCTATGACCTTCCCCACCAGCCTCGACAATGTAGGCGCACACGCACTCAATGCCTACCCGGGCGTGAAACGTGCCGACAGCGACATATACGATCTTGAGTACAAGGAAGGACTGCTCGTCGGCTACCGCTGGCACGACGCCAAGAAAGCCAAACCTCTCTTCGCGTTCGGCCACGGCCTGAGCTACACCGACTTCACATACGGCAAGGCCACCATCGACAAGAAAGAGATGTCGGCCGACGGCACAGTGACAGTGACCGTACCTGTTACCAACAGCGGCGACCGCGCCGGCGCCGAGGTCGTACAGCTCTATGTGAGCGATCCCAAATGCTCGGTAATGCGTCCCGTAAAAGAACTCAAAGGCTTCAAGAAAGTATTCCTCAAACCCGGCGAGACCGCCAATGTAAGCTTCACAATCGGCAAGGACGCTCTCAGCTTCTTCGACGACAAGGCACACGCATGGACCGCAGAACCGGGCGAATTTACAGCCTCGGTAGGTTCGGCTTCCGACAACATCAAATCAACCGTTAAATTTACTCTGAAATGAAACTGACAAGAATAAGTATTCTCGCCGCTTTGGCAATATCACTTGCCTCATGCGGCAATAAGGGCGACAAGGCCGATATGGACAGCTATATCGACAATCTAATGAGCCAGATGACGCTCGAAGAGAAGATCGGACAGCTCAACCTACCGCCTGCCGGCGATATCGTGACCGGCGCACCCCAGGACAGCCCCATCGGCGATATGGCATCGAAAGGCCAGATCGGCGGCACCTTCAACATCAAGGGCGCCGAGAAGATCAAGGCCCTGCAGGAGCTTGCCGTAGAAAAGAGCCGCATGCACATACCCCTCATCGTCGGCATGGACGTGATCCACGGCTATGAGACCGTATTCCCCATACCTCTCGCCCTGGCATCGTCGTGGGATATGGAAGCTATCGAGAAATCGGCATCCATCGCCGCCAACGAGGCCACGGCCGGCGGTATCAACTGGACCTTCAGCCCTATGGTCGACATCGCCCGTGATCCCCGTTGGGGCCGTGTGGCCGAAGGTGCAGGCGAAGATCCTTACCTCGGCTCGCAGATAGCACAGGCTATGGTAAAAGGCTATCAGGGCGACTTCTCCGACGAGAACGTCCTTGCCTGCATCAAACACTTCGCCCTCTACGGCGGCGCCGAGGCCGGCCGCGACTACAACACAGTAGACATGAGCCGCCAGCGCATGTACAACGAGTATCTGCCGCCCTACAAGGCCGCAGTCGACGCCGGAGCCGCAACGCTCATGACCTCGTTCAATATCATCGACGGCGTGCCTGCCACCGCCAACGAGTGGCTGCTTCAGGATCTGCTCCGCGACCAGTGGGGCTTCGACAATCTTGTAGTTACCGACTATGCCTCGATAAACGAGATGGCCAACCACGGCATGGGCAACACCCTTGAAAACAGTGTACGCGCCCTCAAAGCCGGCACCGACATGGATATGTCGTCGAACGCCTTCGTGAGCGTACTCTCCGAGGCTCTCGACAAAGGCCTTATCAGCGAGGCCGACATCGACAAGGCATGCCGCCGTGTGCTTGAGGCCAAGTATCGCCTCGGTCTGTTCGAGAATCCCTACCGCTTCAACAATGTAGAGCGCGAGAAGACCGACGTCTACACCGACGAGCACCGTGCCGCCGCACGCGAGATAGCAGCCAAGACTTTTGTCCTTCTCAAAAACGACAACAACACACTGCCTATCAAGCCCCAGGGAACAATAGCCGTTATCGGTCCGCTCGGCAACACCTCCAACAACATGGTCGGAACATGGAGCGTAGCCAACCCCGGCGACAAGGCCAAGACCCTCTATGAAGGCATCAAAGAAGCCGCCGGCGACAAGGCCAATGTGGTATATGCCAAAGGTTCGAACCTATATGCCGATCCCTTTGTAGAAGACGCAGCCGCAAACGGCTACGGCGGCGGCATGCGCGATTCCCGCAGCGAGGACGAACTACTTGCCGAAGCACTCCGCGTAGCTCGCGGTGCTGATGTGATCCTTGCAGCAGTAGGCGAAAGCGTCGGAATGAGCGGCGAGGGCTCTTCGCGCTCGAATCTCGATCTTCCCGACACACAGCTTCGTCTTCTCAAGGCTCTCGTTGCCACCAGCAAGCCTGTGGTTATGCTCAACTTCGCCGGCCGTCCCACCACGATGGAATGGGAGGCAGCCAATATTCCGGCGATCATGAATGTATGGCATGGCGGCACCGAGGCAGCCGACGCTATCGCAGATGTAGTATTCGGCAAGGTATCGCCCTCGGGCAAGCTTACCATGAGCATACCTCAGAATGTAGGCCAGATACCTGTATACTACAACCACCTGAATACCGGCCGCCCCGTGCCGGAAGGAACTCCGCACTTCCACCCGTTCTCGAGCAACTATCTCGACGTGCGCAACGAACCGCGCTATCCCTTCGGCTACGGCATGACATACACCACCTTCGACTACAGCGACTTTGCCCTCGACAACAACAAGCTGAGCAAGGACGGCAAGATCACAGCCAGCGTGAAAGTGACCAACAAGGGCAATGTAGCCGCCGACGAAATCGTACAGTTCTACACACGCGACATGGCCGCTTCGCTTGCCCGTCCCGTGAAAGAGCTGAAACACTTCGACCGCATCAGCCTTGCCCCCGGCGAGAGCAAAGTGGTAGAATTTGAGATTACACCTGACAAACTCGGCTTCTACAACGCCAATGGCGAATACCTCATCGAGCCGGGCGAGTTCAAGGTAATGGCAGGCCCCAACAGCCGCGACGTACAGACACTCGACTTCACTCTGGAATAAACTCATAATCAGACAGCAGCATCAGCCGGCGGTTCAAAACCCGACCGGCTGATGTTTTTTTGTGATGCTATTGTCTATGTCAGATATAATGCCTATTTTTGTAACATAATATTAGCAGTATTATGGCTATAAACGCACAAAGTGATAATATGTTGTCTGTTTTAGAGCAGTACACTCTCGATAATTCCAAAGATATCGCTCTACAGACCGCCGAGAACTTCCGCCGGCGCCGCATCGAGAAAAACATAAGCCGCCGGCGCATCGCCGAACTGTCGGGAGTGCCATTGTCGACAGTGGCTCGCTTTGAGCAGAAAGGCCTTATCGCATTTGAATCGCTGGTCAAACTGGCAATGGCCTTAGGATATGCTCCCGACATCAAGAATCTATTCGCCACTCCAAAATTCGACACGATGGCCGAACTCGACATGATACATAAGAAGAGCAAGGACAAAAGGGCTTACGTCAAAAGCAAGAAGAAATGAAAATGCAGCAATGTGTCGGAGGGGCGAGACATTGCTGCATTTATATCGGGAGGGGGCTTATAATCAGTCTTCGAGGTAGTAGGTAATGTATGTCACGACACGGATTGTCTTGATCTGAGGGGTGTACTGGTCGCGGTCGTTGATAGAGAACTGGCCCTGCTGTGCAGTCTTGATCTTACCGAGTTTGCTGTGACTGTCCTCTGCGAATTTGTCGGCAGCCTCGCGAGCGTTGGCAGTGGCTTCGGCGATCATCTGAGGTTTGACGCTATTGAGGTCGGTATATTCGTATGTGGTCTGATAGTTATAATCTCCGGCAACGATAGCAATGCCCTGACGGAGCAGGTCGGTCTGCTTGTTGATGAGCTTGCGGACGAGCTCAACCTTATCGCTTGTAACGACAACAACATTTGTTACCTGATAGCGGAAAGTTACGTTCTGATTGCCATAACGCTCGGCGGCGGCATCGTAGACCTGAGGCGGATTAACCGAGATTTCGTTTTCAGACAGGCCGTTGCTTGTGAGGAAGGAAAGGATGGCTTTGTTTTTCGCCTCGATAACGGGGTATATATCCGACAGGTTGTTGCCGACTTCCTTAGTCACGATAGGCCATGTTACCTTATTGGCCATAACCTCTTTCTCGCACAGGCCTCTGACCGTAACGACACGGTCGCGATCGCTGAAACGGTCGATACCGCTCTTGAGCGACAAGCCGAGTATGACTATGCCAATAGCGATAATAGCCGAGGAGATAATAATAGAAGGTTTCATTCTCATTTAGTTTTGATTATTGATAGTAAATGGTTTGTCGGAGACAAAGAAACGGAAGTTGCGTATCGCGCCGGGGACTTCGGCTTCCATACGCGGAAGATACTGTATAGCGCTGATATTCTGCACCGAGCCGAGGTCGATTACCACCACGTGGGGGAATTTGACACCCTTGACGGTGCTCCAATAAGTCGATTCCTGTAAATCAAACATTTTATCGGCCGATCTGTTCACACCATCGACATCTTCGCTGTCGGCATAGACGACGGTCCAGGGCTCGCGTACGATGCGTTCGCCCTTGTCGTTGAGGACATAGAACTCGGCAATAGCGGCATTGTCGCCACCGTCGACGGCATCAACAGCCTCGAGGGCTATATACCGGCCCCGCAGCGGCTCGGCAAGAGCAGCTTCCTGCCACCCGTTGCCAGGCTTGAAGCTTGAAACAAGAGCCGGAGCAAGGCCTGAAAGGTCGAGCGACTGGCCTTCGGTGCGGTGGACGAGGGGCTTCGAGACGAGAAGATTGTCGAGCAATGGCTCGCGCAGGCCACGGCTAATGGCTTCGCGCGGACCGAGGATGTCGAACACCACGACCTCGTTCTCGCCCTGACGTAGCCAGCAACCGGGCATATAGAGGGTCTGCTGCGGCCCGATCTCCCATATGCGTCCCATTGCGTGGCCGTTGACATATACCAGACCCTTGCCCCACGAAGAGAAGTCGAGGAAGGTATCGGACGGCTTTCCTTTGATATTGAAAGTGCCGGTGTAAACGCCTCGCGGCAGACGTCCGTCGTCGCCGGGCGAGAAAGCCTCGACGGGGAAGAACTCGCCTATCGAGGTATATGTGTCGTATTTATCCTCGATGTTGAACACCTGCCAGTTACGGAGGCGGTCGACCCACTGATGATCGCCGTCGGTAACAGTGAGGGTCACATCATCGGTAATGCCTTTAAAATCCTTGATCGCCCGGCCGAAATTGATGCGACCCATAGCCTCGACGAAGATATCGAGCACGGCGCCCTTTTTAACAGGCGGCAGCATGAGCTCTTTCTCGCCGAGACGGCGGTCGAGCTTACCGATATATTTGCCGTCGACAAAAACCTGGGCGAAGTCGTGCGGCTCGTTGACGGTAAGCAAAGACTGCACGGGTATGTCGGGCAAGGTGGTGCGGTAGATGATCGAGCCGAAGCCCTGATCGTACTCTTCCATTGTCTTTATCTCGCGGTCGATCTTGGGCTCGGGGAGATTCGAGAAGAGGGGAGCGACGGAGGTAAACTTAAAATCAGGCACAGCCATGGGCTTGATCGTAGCCGGAATCTTAGGCATCCTGCCGTCGGTATATTTCTCCATTGCCTTGCGCAAGGCATGATATTTGGGCGTTGTCTGTCCCGACTCGGATATCGGGGCGTCATAGTCGTAGGAGGTCACGTCGGGAGCAAAGCCGGGAGAGTTGGCGCCGGCCCAGTGTCCCCAGTTTGTGCCGCCGTGAGTCATATAGAGGCTGAACGAAATACCCTTGCCGAGCATCTCGTCGATACCGGCGATCATGTCGGCGGCAGGGCGTGTCTCGTGGTTAGCGCCCCATTTGTCGAACCAGCCGCTCCAGAACTCCGAGCACATGAGAGGACTGTCGGGACGCACCTCCTTTAGCGGAGCGAACTGCTGATCGACATTAGCGCCGGTGCCGAAGTTCATGGTCCAGATAAGATCGTCGAGACCGTTGTTGAGGAAGTTCGAAGCCCAGTCGCACTGGAACAGAGTGACATCCTCGCCGAAATTGCGACGCAGCATGTCGCGGATGTTGCCGACATACTCCTTGTCGGTGCCGTACGAGCCATATTCGTTCTCTACCTGTACCATTATTATCGGACCGCCGCCGGCAATGGTAAGATCGCCGACCTGCTCAGCCAGAGCTTTCTGGAATTTGTCGACACGCTCGAGGAAGTAGGGATCGTTCTCGCGCAGACGGATGTCTTTCTTCTTGAGGAGCCACCAGGGCAGGCCGCCCATCTCCCACTCGGCGCATACATACGGGCCGGGACGGAGTATGACTTTCATATCGTTGGCCTGACAGAGTTCTATGAACTTACGCAGATCATTCTGACCCGAGAAATCGAACTCTCCCTCACGCGGCTCGTGACTGTTCCAAAAAGTATAGAGGCACACGGTGTTCATGCCAAGGGCCTTGCACAGTTTGATACGCTGGTCCCAGTAAGGCTGAGGGATACGCGGATAGTGAAGCTCCGCAGCTTTTACAACGAAGGGCTCGCCGTTGAGCAGGAAAGTACCTTTGCCGGCTTCGAATTTACCGCCTTCAACGGCCCACGAAGCACCTACGCCAATCAGGACAAGCAACAAGACACCTATAAATTTTTTCATCGTATAAATTTATGATTATATATGACTGCAAATATACGCATAAGTCGAGAGCATCGCAAACCTTATACCATCATAAATATATACCATAAGAGCAAAATGTCAGCCGGGGAGGTTCGCGAGATAGGTGTTCATGTCCTTGTCGCCACGTCCCGAGAGGTTTACGACCACAACATCGTCGGGCTTGAAGCGCAGCATCTCGAGGGCCGCGAGGGCGTGCGACGATTCCAGCGCCGGTATTATTCCTTCGAGCCTCGACAGCAGCATGGCAGCGGCGAGCGCCTGAGCATCGGTGGCCGCGAGGACTTCGGCACGTCCGGTCTCGGCAAGATATGCCTGCAACGGCCCGACGCCGGGATAGTCGAGACCTGCAGATATAGAGTATGGCTCCATTACCTCGCCGTCGGGAGTCTGCAGCACCATGGTCCGCGAACCGTGTAAGACGCCTTCCTTGCCGAGAGTCAGCGTGGCCGCGTGCATGTCGGTGTCGACGCCTTTTCCGGCGGCCTCGACAGCTATCAGACGCACGTCCTTTTCATCGAGGAAGTGATAGAATGCACCGGCGGCGTTGCTACCGCCACCGACACACGCAATCACAGCGTCGGGACATTCACGCCCGGTGTGCGTCAGCAGCTGAGAGCGCATCTCGGCGCTTATCACAGACTGGAAATGCGATACGATCTCGGGGTAGGGATGAGGGCCTACGGCCGAGCCTATGAGGTAGAAGCTCTCGGGGTTCACGCACCAGTCGTTGAGAGCCTCAGTGACGGCATCCTTAAGAGTCTTATTGCCCGACTGCACAGCGACGACCTTCGCGCCGAGCATCTTCATGCGCTGTACGTTAGGCAACTGTCGCTCCACGTCGACGGCACCCATGTAGATAGTGCATTCCATATCCATGAGAGCGCAGACAGTCGCTGTGGCGACACCATGCTGCCCGGCCCCGGTCTCGGCTATTATACGTTTCTTGCCCATGCGCCTGGCAAGGAGAGCCATACCAATGGCGTTGTTGATCTTGTGTGCGCCGGTGTGGTTGAGGTCCTCGCGCTTGAGATATATGTTGGTGCCGTAGCGTTCGCTGAGCCGCGGCGCATAGTAAAGCGGCGACGGACGACCCACATAGTCGCGCATGAGGGCGTCGAAATCGGCCTTGAAAGATTCGTCGGCCGCATAACGGTAGAAAGCCTCGCGGAGCTCGTCGATGTTCTTGCGGAGTGTTTCGGGTATGTATGCACCGCCGAAGTGGCCGTAGAAACCGTTGTCGTCGACAGGAAGAGCGTGCATGAATGTGTTGTGTTTGTCTGTAGCAGTCATATTGAAGTGTGTTTTGATGTATTAAAAAAAGAGAGCCACCGGAATCTTACCCGATGGCTCTATAATCAGTTATAGCTTTTCAGATTGAAGCGGAATGACATCCGAGTCTAACCGCACAGGCAAAGCCGCCATCGAGTAGTATCGTCGTGGCGCCACCAATAACGGTTGATAGTCGGATTGTTTGCCATATCTACAATAGTTTTATCGTTTCTGTCGCAAATTTATGTCAATTATTCCGTTTCACAAAATTTTTAACGTGTTTTTTTGATATGAGTTATCAAATTATTTTACAGCGAGCGAATCGGGCTGCACAAAGTAAGTCTTGCGATAGTTGTAGTCCTCGGCATCGTAGATCTTTGTGAGGCGTTTAAGGCGCTCGAAGAAAGCGTCGTAGTCCTTTGGCGCTTTCGACCACTGTACCTCGGCCAGAGCAGCGACACGCGGCATCTCCATATACTCGGCCTGACGGTAGTTGGGTATATGCTCTGTCCACAGATTTGCCTGAACGCCTATAATATGGGCAGCCTCTCCGGGTGTGAACGAGTCAGGGATCGGTTCGTAGCTGTAAACTTTCTCGACAGTGAGCGGATCGCCCCATGTAGCGGCTCTTGGCTCGGAAGGGTCGTCGCTCTGCCGGAAGTCGAAATACATGAACTGGTTCGGAGTCATGATTGCGTCGTGTCCGGCTTTTGCAGCAGCAATGCCACCCTCGGTACCGCGCCACGACATTATCACAGTGCTTGTGTCGACGCCGCCTTCGAGAATCTCATCCCATCCGATAGCCTTGCGGCCCTTGGCTGCGAGGTGGTCGGCGACGTGTTTCATGACATGCGACTGAAGCTTCTGCTCGGCGGTGCTGTGCTCGTCGGTCCTGAGGCCAAGCTCTTTGATCTTGGCCTGGCATTTCGGGCATTCCGTCCAACGCACTTTGGGGCACTCATCGCCGCCTATATGGATGTACTCCGAGGGGAAGAGCTCAACGACCTGATCCATCACATCGTCGAGGAAGGCGTATACGCTGTCGTTTCCGGCGCAAAGGACATCATCGCTGATACCCCATCGCTGCCATACCTCGTAAGGACCGCCCGTGCAGCCAAGCTCGGGATAACTTGCCAGAGCGGCCAGCATGTGTCCGGGAAGGTCGATCTCGGGAATAACGGTAATATGCCTGTCGGCGGCGTACTTCACGATATCGCGCACTTCATCGGCGGTGTAGTAACCGCCATAAGGAATCGAATCGGAGTCCTGAGTGTGACCGATCACTGTGCCGGCCCTTTTGGAGCCTATCTCGGTAAGCTCGGGACGACCCTTTATCTCAAGTCGCCAGCCCTGGTCTTCGGTAAGGTGCCAGTGCATGCGGTTGATGTTATGCAAAGCTATCATGTCGATGAACATCTTTACCGAGTCGGGGGCGAAGAAGTGTCGAGCGGTGTCGAAGTGAGCACCGCGATAAGCGAAACGCGGCGCGTCGGCGATAGTTCCGGCCGGATAGAGTACCTCGAAGTTACCGGCACCGGGAATGGCCTTGCGCAGAGTCTGGAGACCATAGAAAGTAGCGGCCGGAGTGACGCCGTCGACCACGATGCTGTCGGCATTGACGGTAATCACATAGGCATCGGAGTTGCCGTTGACGATATCGGCGCCGAGGCGGATAAAGTCCTTGCCGGGAGCGACTGTCACGATCTCGGGCTCGAAGCCGACAAGAGTCTTTACGTATCCGGCGAAAAGACGTGCGTTGACCTGCTGAGCGCTGTCAGAAGCCACGATACGTGTGTCGGGACCGAAGCGAAAAGCCTGAGCCTGCGGCTCTACCGTGATACTTTCGGGCAGGGGAACCACTGCATAATCCGCCTCAACAAGCTCACGGCTGCTGCACGATACTGCGAGCACAGCCATGGCCGCAATTAACAATTTACTTATTTTCATGATGATATGGGTGTGATAAATTTACTAAGACCGGTATATTGCGCAAAGGTACAACAAATTATCCTACAGATAAAATTTTACGCAAAGAGAGTGCAGGATTCATTTAAAATACATAAATTTGCAGAGCTAAAACCAAGTAACCTAAACATATTATGAAAAAACTGATAAAGAGTCTTGTCCTTGGCGCGATGGTGCTGTTAGGGGCATGCACGACAGACAATTCCCATCAGAGTCCTATTACGACAGATGTGCCGGCACGCCCGGAGGGCCAGACCGATATGGTAGCTTATGCCGCCGATCCCATCGACACCGTACGAGTAGGCTTCATCGGACTTGGCATGCGCGGCCCCGGAGCCGTACAGCGCTTCGCCCACATCCCCGGCACCGATATCGTAGCACTCTGCGACATCGACACGACCAATATCAGCAGACTGCAGAATTACCTCGAGGCCAACGGCCGCCACAAAGCCGATGTCTATGCCGGCAACGACACCATCTGGAAGGAAATGGTGGAGCGCGACGACATAGACCTCATCTATATCGCCACCGACTGGAAGAACCATGCCCCCATGGCACTCTACGCCATGGAAAACGGCAAACACGCGGCAATAGAAGTGCCGGCAGCCATGACTCTCGAAGAGATCTGGGACCTTATCAACACCTCCGAGCGCACACGCAAGCACTGCATGATGCTCGAGAACTGCGTGTATGATTTCTTCGAGCTCAACACCCTCAACATGGCCCAGCAGGGACTCTTCGGCGAGGTGCTCCATGCCGAGGGCAGCTACATACACAATCTGTCGGACTTCTGGGACGAATACTGGAACAACTGGCGCCTCGACTTCAACAAGGAAAACCGTGGCGACGTATATGCCACCCACGGCCTCGGCCCGGCCTGCCAGCTGCTCGACATACACCGCGGCGACCGCATGGAAACACTTGTAGCAATGGATACGAAGGCCGTTACCGGCCCTGCGATAGTAGAACGTCAGACCGGCGCCCCGTGCGACAGCTTCGCCAACGGCGACCACACCATGACCATGATACGCACAGCCAAGGGCAAGACAATCCACATACAGCACGACGTGATGAATCCGCGCCCCTACTCGCGCATGTATCAGCTCACAGGCACCAAGGGCTTTGCCAACAAGTATCCTACTCCGGGTTATGCTTTCGAACCCGAGGCACTTGCCGCCGACTCTGTCCCCAACCACGAAAATCTCAACGCCCACGGCTACATAAGCGATGAACAGACAGCCGCACTACTCGAGAAATACACCAGCCCCATCATTACCAAGATAGGCGAGATCGCCAAGAGTGTAGGCGGCCACGGCGGCATGGACTATATCATGGACTACCGCCTCGTATATTGCCTGCGCAACGGCCTGCCCCTCGACATGGACGTCTACGACCTCGCCGAATGGAGCGCCATGGGCCCCCTGACCCGTCTGTCGATCGAAAACGGCTCAGCCCCCGTGGAAGTGCCCGATTTCACACGCGGCGCCTGGAACAAAGTGCAGGGTTATCGCCACGCAGCCCCCGAAATGCCTTAAGGGCGCTGTTGACAGATATCCAAAAAAGTTGTAAATTTGCCGAAAAAGCAAGATATGAAATCGAAGTACAAACGTATATTACTCAAGCTCAGCGGCGAGTCGCTGATGGGACACCAGGGCTACGGCATTGACCCGGAGCGTCTTGGCTCTTACGCCGACCAGATAGCCGAGCTGCGCAACGCAGGCGTAGAAGTAGGCATAGTGATAGGCGGCGGCAATATATTCCGCGGCCTGTCGGGCACGGCCAAAGGATTCGACCGCGTCAAGGGCGACCAGATGGGCATGCTCGCCACCGTCATCAACTCGCTGGCCCTCAGCTCGGCGCTCGAAAATGCCGGCTGCCCGGCCCGTGTGCTTACCTCGATAGGCATGTTCCCTATCGGCGAACCCTACAGCCCTGCTCGCGCCATAGAATCGCTTGAAGCCGGACGTGTGACCATCATCGCCGGCGGCACCGGCAATCCGTTCTTTACCACCGATACGGCATCGGCGCTCAGAGCCGTCGAGATCAAGGCCGAGGTAATGTTCAAGGGAACGCGAGTCGACGGCATCTATACCGCCGACCCGGAGAAAGACCCCACGGCGACAAAATTCGACAAGATCACTTACGACGAGATCTATAACCGCGGCCTGCGCATCATGGACCTTACCGCCACAACACTCTGCCGCGAAAACGGCATGAAGATAGTGGTATTCGACATGGATACTCCCGGCAACCTTAAGAAAGTGGCAAGCGGCGACAATATAGGAACGCTTGTATATTAAACTATCACACAGGAAATAAACACACTAATAATATGACAGACCCTAAGACCTACATCAACCCGGCAGAGGAGAAAATGGGACTCGCCGTAGCATATCTTGACGAGACACTCGCCCGTATCCGCGCAGGCAAAGCCAACCCGAAGATCCTCGATCCCGTACGCGTGGAATATTACGGCTCGATGGCTCCGCTGTCGAACGTGGCCAACATCAGTGTACCCGACGCACGTACCATCGTAATCACACCGTGGGAGAAATCGATGTTCAAACCTATCGAGAAGGCTATCATCAACTCCGAGGTAGGCATCATGCCCGAAAACAACGGCGAGGTAATACGCCTGTCGATTCCGCCACTGACCGAAGAGCGCCGCAAAGCCCTCGTAAAACAGTGCAAGGCAGAAGCCGAGACCGCCAAAGTATCGGTACGCAACGCCCGTCGCGACGCCATCGAAGGCCTCAAGAAAGCTATCAAGCAGGGCATGCCCGAGGACGTGGAGAAGGACGCCGAAGCCAACGTTCAGAAGATCCACGACAAATATCTTAAGAAAATCGACGATCTCTTCGCCGCCAAAGAGCGCGAGATCCTCACGGTGTAGTCAAATATTGTTAATTAATTATAATTAATATTAACAACATCTGCCAATCGCAGCAATAGGACAGCAAGTATTTGACTAATCGGCCGATTTTTATTAACTTTGCACTATATCTTCACAGAGGAGGGAGCCCCTGAGCTTCCTCCTCTTTATTTGAGCATATGATCGATAAGGAATTACTGAAGCAGACAGTCATCGACTCAATGTCGGGTACCGACCTTTTTCCGGTCGATATCACAGTGAGCGGCGACAACGACATTATTGTAGAAATCGACAGCGCCACCGGTGTTGACATCGAAGCCTGCGCGGCCATAACCCGTGCGATAGAGGCCGCCTTCGACCGCGACACCGAGGACTACTCCCTGGAAGTAGGGTCGGCCGGCATCACATCGCCGATGAAAGTGAGAGGACAGTACGACAAAAACATCGGCAACGATGTAGAAGTGCTCACACGCGACGGTCGCAAGCTCCACGGTGTACTCAGCGCCGTAGCCGAGGGCGAACAGTGCGACACCGATGTAGATTTCACATTAGAGGTCAGCGTAAAGGTAAAAGAGCCCGGCGCCAAACGCCCCGTGACCAAGGCCGAGACCTTATCGCTCAACTCAAAAGATTGCAAATACGTCAAATACGACTTGAAATTTTAACTCCGACAAAATAAAATGGCAAGAAAAGAGGAAACCCCCAATATGGTGGAGCAGTTCGCCGAGTTTAAAGAACTGAAGAATATCGACAAGACCACGATGATCAGCGTGCTTGAGGAATCGTTCCGCAACGTGCTGGCCAAGATGTTCGGCACCGACGAGAATCTTGACGTGATCCTGAACCCCGACAAGGGCGACGTGCAGATCTTCCAGAATCTTCAGGTAGTACCCGACGGCGAAGTAGAAAACCCCAATCTCCAGATCTCGCTCAGCGACGCCCGTGCCGACGACGATCCTGAAGCCGAGGTGGGCGAAGAGCACACACGCGAGATCATCTTCGAGAAATTCGGCCGCCGCGCCATCCTCAATCTTCGCCAGACCCTGCAGAGCCGTATCCTCGACTTGCAGAAAGAGGCCGTCTTCAACAAATTCAAAGAGCTCGAAGGCCAGCTTGTTACCGGCGAAGTCTATCAGACATGGAGCCGCGAGACCCTTCTTCTCGACGACGAAAAGAACGAGCTTCTTCTCCCCAAGAGCGAGGCTATCCCCGGCGACTTCTTCCGCAAGGGCGAGACAGTACGCGCCGTGATCGCCAATGTAGACAACAAAAACAACAACCCCAAGATTACCGTAAGCCGTACAAACAATCTCTTCCTCATCCGTCTGTTCGAGCTTGAGGTACCTGAAATACACGACGGCCTGATCAATATCCGCGCCGTAGCACGCATACCGGGCGAACGCGCCAAAATCGCCGTAGAAAGCTACGACGACCGTATCGATCCGGTAGGCGCATGCGTAGGCGTAAAGGGTTCGCGCATACATGGCATCGTGCGCGAGCTGCGCAACGAGAACATCGACGTGATCTGCTACACCAACAATCCGTCGCTCTTCATACAGCGCGCCCTCTCCCCGGCCAAGATCTCTACCATCCGTCTTGACGAAGAAGCCAAGAAAGCCGAGGTATTCCTCCGCCCCGAGGAAGTGTCGCTCGCCATCGGCAAGAACGGCCACAACATCAAGCTTGCGACCATGCTCACAGGCTATGAAATCGATGTATACCGCGACACCGAGATGATCTACGAGGACGACATCTTCCTTGATGACTTCCGCGACGAACTCGACGGCTGGGTCATCGACGCTCTCAAGAATATCGGCTGCGTGACAGCAAAGAGCGTGCTCAACACTCCGCGCGAGGTGCTTCTGGAGAAATCCGATCTGGAAGAAAGCACCATCGACGAAGTACTCGAGGTACTGCGCAGCGAGTACGAAGACGAGGACGAAAGCGCCGAATAATACAAGGCAGGCGAAAGGCCCGGCAAAGAGCCCGGGATTCGCTAACATCGTGAGCAATTAACATTATAGAAAAAGGAATAGAACAATATATGCCCCAGAAACTCAACAAGATCGCAAAAGAACTTAATGTGTCGGTACCGACCATTATCGAATTTTTGCGAAAAAAGAATATCACCGTTGACGAGAGTCCCAATACACGTATTGAGGATAACGTTGCTGATATGCTCACGTCGGCCTTCGCAAGCGACAAAGATCTCAAGAATCGCTCAGCACAGATAGCAACCGAACGCAAAGAGATACGCCAGCAGCGTACTGAAGTCAAGGCCCCCCAGGCTCCGGCAGAAGAGTCTATCACGACAAAGGTACAGAAGCCCCGTATACTCGGCAAGATAGAACTCGACTCAAAGGGCAATCCCGTACAGCCCAAGGCAGAAGCTCCCAAACCCGAAGCCCCCAAGCCTGTACAGGCCGAAGAGCCCAAACACGAAGCGCCCAAGCCTGTACAGCCCTCGGCTCCCGTAGAAGAGAAGAAACCGGCAGCGCCCAAGCCCGAGACAGTAAAGGCCGAAGCGCCTAAGGTAGCTCCGGTAGTGGAGAAGAAAGTCGAGACACCCAAACCCGAAGCACCCAAACCCACCGTGCAGAAACCCGAAGCACCCAAAGCCGAGACACCCAAGCCCGAAGCTCCCAAACCGGCAGCCGCCGCAGAGGAAAAGAAAAGCGAACCGACAAGCGGCGAGCAGGAGGTATTCACTATCGAACGCTCTACCCCGTCGCCCTCGCTCAAGATCGTGGGCACCATCGACCTATCGTCGATGAATCTTAACACACGCCCCAAAAAGCGCAGCAAGGACGACCGTCGCGGCAACAAGCCGGGACAGCCTGCAAACCAGGGCGGCGACGGCGACCGCAAGAAGCGCCGCCGCATATCCGGCAAGGAGAAAGTGGATATCGAGAAAGCCGGCAAACAGGTTGCCGACAACCGCAACAACGGCGGCGGTGGCAACAACAACCGCCGAAACAATGGCGGCAACGGAGGCAACAACAACCAGGGCGGCCGCAACAACGGCGGCGAAGCCAAACGCGGCAACCAGCGCAACGCACGTCCCGTACAGCCTGAGGTAAGCGAAGAAGACGTACAGAAGCAAGTACGCGAGACCCTTGCCCGTCTGACCTCGAAGGACAAAGCACTCAAGCGCGGTGCAAAATGGCGCAAGGAAAAACGCGAAGCCAACGCCGAACACCAGCGCGAACTGCACCAGGCCGAACTGGCGGAAAGCAAGGTACTCAAGATTACCGAATTTGTGACGGCCAACGAGCTTGCCGTGATGATGGACGTGCCCGTCAACAACGTCATCGCCACCTGCATGAATATCGGCATAATGGTGTCGATCAACCAGCGCCTCGATGCCGAGACCATCAATATCGTGGCCGAGGAGTTCGGCTTTACCACCGAATATGTATCGGCCGAGGTAAGCGATGCCATACAGCAGGAGGAGGACAACGAGGAAGATCTCGTGAGCCGTCCGCCTGTAGTAACCGTGATGGGTCATGTGGACCACGGCAAGACATCGCTTCTCGACTATATCCGCAAGGCTAATGTGATCGCAGGCGAGGCCGGCGGTATCACACAGCATATCGGATCATACAATGTCAAACTCGCCGACGGACGCCATATTACCTTCCTCGATACTCCCGGTCACGAGGCCTTTACCGCCATGCGTGCGCGTGGCGCCAAGGTAACCGACCTTGTCATCATCATCGTGGCCGCCGACGACGCCGTGATGCCCCAGACTGTGGAGGCTATCAACCACGCCTCGGCAGCAGGTGTACCTATTGTATTCGCAATCAACAAGGTAGACAAGCCTCACGCCAACCCCGAGAAGATCAAGGAAGAGCTTGCGGCAATGAACTATCTCGTAGAAGACTGGGGCGGCAAATACCAGAGCCAGGACATCTCGGCCAAGCAGGGCCTTGGTGTGGAAGAGCTCATGGAGAAAGTACTGCTCGAGGCCGAAATGCTTGATCTCAAGGCCAACCCCAAACGTCGCGCCGTCGGCACTATCATAGAGTCGACCCTCGACAAAGGCCGTGGCTATGTGGCCAATGTACTGGTGCAGAACGGTACGCTCCATGTGGGCGACATCGTGCTTGCCGGCAACAACTTCGGCCGCGTCAAAGCGATGTTCAACGAACGTAACCAGCGCATCAAGGAAGCCGGCCCGGCAATGCCTGCCCTTATCCTTGGCCTCAACGGCGCTCCGGCAGCAGGCGATACCTTCAACGTGCTCGAGACAGAACAGGAGGCCCGTGAAATCGCCAACAAGCGCGAACAGCTCGCCCGAGAGCAGGGTCTCCGCACGACCAAGATGCTTACCCTCGAGGATATCGGCCGTCGCCGCGCCATCGGCAACTTCCAGGAACTCAACATCATCGTCAAAGGCGACGTGGACGGTTCGATCGAGGCCCTTTCAGACTCGCTCATCAAACTGTCGACCGACGAGATACAGATCAACGTACTCCACAAGGCCGTCGGCGAGATCTCGGAAAGCGATGTTACGCTTGCCGCCGCGTCGGATGCCATCATCATCGGCTTCCAGGTGCGTCCGAGTGTGGCAGCACGCAGAGCCGCAGAGCGCGACGGCGTACAGATACGCCTCTACTCAGTGATCTATCAGGCCATCGAGGAGGTCAAGGACGCCATGGCCGGCATGCTCGCTCCAGAGATCAAGGAAGAAGTTACCGGTACAGCCGAAGTGCTCGAGACATTCCACGTGTCGAAAGTGGGCACCATCGCCGGCGCAATGGTGCGCGAAGGCAAGATACGCCGCGGCTGCAAGCTGCGCCTTATCCGCGACGGCATCGTACGCTACACCGGCGACCTGGGCTCGCTCAAACGCTTCAAGGACGATGTGAAAGAAGTATCCTCAGGTTTCGACTGCGGTATATCCATCGCCGGATACAACGATGTCAAGGTGGGCGATATGCTTGAGGCCTTCGAGGAAAAAGAAGTGGCACGCACCAGCATAGACTAAACGATGGACCGTAGCTCGGTCTATCTGTCGATAGGAAGTAACAACGGCGACCGCCGCGCCCGTATAGGGCGTGCGGTCGCCGCTCTTTCCATGCTTCCCGGAGTGACATGCGCACGCACGTCAGACTACTACAAGAGCGAAGCGTGGGGCTTCGAGTCGGAGAACGAGTTTCTGAATATCGCAATGGTGCTGCACTACGAGCGCGAGGTGGAATGGAGTGTCGACGAGGCGGAGGGTCTTCTCGATCTGATACAAGGCATCGAGCGAAGTATCTCTCGGGTTCCGCACCGCAATGCCGACGGCAGCTACCGCGACCGCGAAATAGACATAGACATAATAGCCATCGACGATCAGGCAATCTCGACACCGCGCCTCACAGTGCCCCACCCTCTTGCATCGCAGCGACCGTTTGTCACAGTTCCGCTCTCGCAGCTGAAACAGAACGTCCGAGGGCTTACCTCCTGAGCGCTTTACGGGCGAGGAAGCGATGTCCGAGGCGGCAGTAGAGGCACTTACGCGGTTCGCAGTAATTGCGCCGCAACTCGATGAGCGCCTGGCCGGTGAAGGCATCGCGGCAGGGAATACCACATTCTTCGAAGAGACGTATCACATTGTTCTGCTCGGCCGGGAGACCATGGAGTATGTCGACAGCCCGTTCGGTCATTGCGTCGTCGCCAATAAAACGGCCATACGCATATATTACAGGCACAACGACATTGATTATCAATATATTTACCGCATTGCCGCCAAGCGCTCCGGGATTAGGACGGAACAGTTCACGGGCTTCATCGGCAGTATTGACGCTGAATATCCTGTGACTCAGCTGGAAACCATCGGCTATCATGGCGGCCAGCAATGATATGCGTCGCTGAGGGAAATTATACGGGCGCATCCGCGCCATGCGCCAGCCGGGGTTCTGCAGAGGACGGAAACCATATTTAGCACACATGAATTTGTGCTCCGCCGCCAGACGCGCAGCCCTTTTGCCGGCATTCGTATCGTCAATTTCCGGCAGTAGTCCTGCCTGGCCGAGCAAAGTGCCTTCTATAGTATCGAGGTTGCCCTGATGATGAAGCAGTCGCGACAAGGGAGTTGCCAGTGCGAGGCGCTCGAAGGGGTCGCTGTTGGTGTGAAAACCCAGTGCTCTGGCGAGCGTAACGTAAATAGCCTCGCGCCAGTTGCCGCCGAGGCGTCTGACGAGCTCGTCGATACGATCGGCCTTGGCATAGAGACGCTCGAAAGCAAGAGCCGTGATCCAGTCGGTAATGTATATGTCGGGCAAGGACGGTATCTCCCCGGCACATGCAAGGCCTGCCGAGGGGTTATTTACCATCTCATCGTAGCTGCGGCTGAAATCGCGCGCACACGACATAACAATCTGTGGTATCGTCTTGCCGTCGGGTCGCGTGACCCTGCAGTCGCTATTCTCCACCACATGGAGTATAACCGTATCATACGCAGGGTCGGAGGCATGTCCATGGCGCATCCAGTCGGAGGCACGGACATGAATCTCGACATTGCCGGCCCACAGATTTGCGCCGATCCTTATTTTAGCGTTGAAGAAGTCGGGCCCGGCATCGGAGTTGAGCAGACCGGGGTCGAGCACCTCGACATATTCGCCGTCGACGGTCCTCATGTCGCCCGGCAGCCACAGCCTGTGCTGCCACACATACTGCATCAACTTCTCCACCTGAGGCTTCAGCGATGCTATTTGTTGTTGACTTTGAGATCTATCTCAGCCAGCCGTGCCAGATATTTGCCGATGATATCAAACTCTATATTCACACGCTTGCCAACTGTGATGGCATGGAAGTTTGTGTGCTCGAAAGTGTACGGGATAATGGCCACGCGGAACGAATCGAGCTCGCTGTCGCATACGGTAAGGCTCACACCGTTGACCGTGACAGAGCCTTTCTCGACCGTCATATATCCTTTTGCGGCAAGCTCGGGGCTAACATCGTACTTAAACGTAAAGTAACGGCTGCCATCAGCTTCCTCTACATTTGTGCAGACAGCGGTGGTGTCGACATGGCCCTGTACGATGTGTCCGTCAAGGCGTCCGTTCATCAACATCGAGCGCTCAAGGTTTACTTCGTCTCCGGGCTTGAGATCTCCGAGATTCGAGCGTTCGAGGGTCTCGCGTATCGCAGTGACAGTGTAAGTTTTGTCAGCACCAAGAGCGACCACAGTGAGGCATACGCCATTGTGAGCCACCGACTGGTCGATGTGGAGCTCGTCGGCGAAACCGCAACGAAGAGTAAGATCGACATTTGCTTCGTTATGATTCACAGCGACAACGGTTGCCGCGTCTTCTACTATTCCGGAAAACATGCTTTATAAAAATTATCAGGTTCTTAAACAATTGCAAGCTACAGCACACTTGCCGACACAAAAATAACTCAAAACCGCCAAACGGACAAATAATCGGTCAAGATTGTTTGTCATAAATGCATTACCATCACTCCGAGGGGTGGAGGGCGGTAGTGAGGATTTTGGCTTTTGCGGTGCCGATGAGGGCGGCGATGTCGGCTTGCGAGGCTTCGCGGATGCGCTTGACGCTTTTGAAGTGGGTCAGCAGCGCTTCGGCGGTCTTCGGGCCTATTCCTTTGATGCCGTCGAGTTCGCCAACGAGAGCGCTCTTGCTGCGACGGTTGCGGTGGTGTGTTATACCGAAACGGTGGGCTTCGTCGCGAAGATGCTGCACCACGCGCAATGTCTCAGAGTTCTTATCAATGTACAGGGGCACGCTGTCGCCGGGGAAATATATCTCCTCGAGTCGTTTTGCAATGCCGACAACGGCTATCGTTCCTCTCAGCCCCATTTCGTCGAGGGCTTCGACGGCCGAACTGAGCTGTCCCTTGCCGCCATCGACAACAATAAGCTGCGGCAACTCCTGCCCCTCTTCAATAAGTCGGGTGTAACGTCGCGTGAGCACTTCTTTCATCGAGGCGAAATCGTCGGGGCCTTCGACAGTCTTGATATTGAAGTGTCGGTAGTCTTTCTTCGATGGGCGACCGTTGCGGAAAACGACACACGATGCCACCGGATTGGTGCCCTGTATGTTAGAGTTATCGAAGCATTCGATGTGTCGCGGCAGCTCGCTAAGACGGAAGTCGGCTTTCATACGCTCCATAAGCCTGTCGACACGCGCATCGGGATCGTGCCGTTCCATGTGCTTGAGATCGTCGACACGGTTCTGGCGCGCATTACGCTCGCTGACTTCGAGCAGCTTAGCCTTGTCGCCGCGACGAGGTATGGTAAAAGTAACACCCATAATCTCAACTTCTGGCGCCTCGGCAACTATGATCTCGTCGTAGTCGGCACCCAAGCTTGCCCTGATCTCCTCCATCGCATAGCCGAGAATCTGGGCGCGTGATTCATCAAGGCTTCGCTTGTAGCGGAGAGTGACACTGCGCACTACGGCGCCACGGCGCACGTGCATGTAATTGACATAGACATCGTTGCTGCCGTCGTCGTCGAAGCCGAACACATCGACGTCGCCTATAGTCTGGCTCACAATCACGCTCTTGGAGCGATAGTTCTCAAGAAGATGATAGCTCTGCTTCAGTTCCTGAGCCTCCTCGAAACGCAACTCTCCGGCAAGACGCTCCATCTCGTCGCGCAGATATGCCATCAGCTCCTGAGTCTCGCTCCGGAGAATCTGACGCACACGGTCGATATAAGCATTGTAAGTGCGCGCGTCGATCTCGCCGGTACAGCATCCTTTGCATCGCTTTATATGGTACTGCAGACATTTGCGGCCTTTGCCTCGGGCGATATAGTCGTGTGTTATCGGCAGACGGCATGTACGGATAGGATATAGCTCGGCTATGAGTTCGAGCACCGTGCGCGCGACAGCGGTATTGGTATAAGGACCGTAATATTTCGAGCCGTCGCGTATATGCTGGCGCGTAAGGAATACTCTGGGATAGAGCTCATTGGTTACCACAATCCAGGGATATGACTTATCGTCCTTAAGCAATACATTGTATCTGGGTTTGTACTCCTTGATCATGGCGTTCTCAAGATTGAGAGCATCCTGTTCGGTAGGCACGACGATGTACTTCATGTCGGCGATGTTGCGCACAAGTATATTCGTGCGCAGTACGTCGTGTGTGCGATTGAAGTACGACGACACACGCCGCTTAAGGTTCTTGGCCTTACCGACGTATATTACCGTACCTTCTTTGTCGAAGTACATGTATACTCCCGGGGTGTCGGGGAGTATCGATATTTTTTCTTTTAGTTCCCGGCTTTTTTCGTGCTTCATCTCTATTATAATACAAAGATACGTATAAGTCGAGAGCAAAGCAAAATTTATTACTAACTTTGCATCATTCTCTGCGTGTAGCCATGAAAAAGAAAAATATAATTTGTATCATCGTCCTTGCCCTTGTCGGCCTTGCAATGGCCGGAATGGCTACGGTACTGCAACACAGCACACTCATAGTCTGGTGGAAGCCGGTGTTGATCTGCCTTACATTGTCGTGCGCACTCGGCCTGCCGCTGAAACGCCTCGTCGGGACATTGCTCAATATCAAAAGCAATGTGACAAATTATATCATCGGTTCAATATTTGCACTGGCCGTGACCACAGGAACGTTCTATTCAATAAATTACTATTACTCCGACGCCTCGACAGAAGAGAAATGCAAAGCCCGTATAGTCGGCAAATACAGCCGTGAGCGCCACCGCTCACGCCGCGTAGGGCGAGGACATTATGTTCGCGGCGAGAAGTATATGGTCTATTATATGGTAATCGAATTACCAGACGGCCGCCAAAAGGAAGCAAGCATTACTGCCGGAGAATATGCCCGAACCAAAGTGGGACAGAATATCGAGCTGTCGGTTGGAACCGGATTTTTCGAGATCCCGGTAATAAAAGACCTTTCCCAATCAATTCAGAATCGCAAGCAGCAGATCAACTGAAAGTTATTTCGTCAGCTCGCCGACGGATATAAGCTCAACATTGCAATCTTCGAGAGCTTTCTTTACTCTCTTGCTTTTGAATAGGTCTGTCACGCCCTGACGGTCAAAACCGACATCCTCATAACCGATATGGAAGACTGTCGACATTTCATCGTCGTTATAGGCAGGATGATCTAAGAACATATATCTCTTGCCGGGCTTCAGCTGCTCTATCGTCCTGACAAGAGCATCTTCCTTGGCCTCAAGCGATTTATGCTTTCCGTCAGCGTCGAGGGCGCCACCGGCATACCCGACGCCTTCATAGGTCGCATCAGGACCACCGAGGTCCACCACTCCGAGGCCATATTCCTTTGCGATGCGCTTTACCATCTCCTTTACCTCAGGCGCAAAGCCAAGACTTCCCATATGGCCGGAGAGATGCGACACACGGGGGACGTCTTTCATCACACGCTCGATCTGAGCACGGTACTCAGCCTCGAGTTCGGCAAGGTCGAATCCTTTTTCCATTACCGACTGACCAGGATAAGCAGGGTTGGGCCACATCATAGGGTTGAAATAGCCCATGTCGTCGACAAGGGAAGGAGCCTGCGTGAGCGGACCCCATTTCACGTTCTCCCATTCGCTCGTTATAGCTATATGCACCCCGACGTCAAGGCCGGGCGCATCCTTAAGCAACTTGACCGCTTCGGGATACCATGCTCCTACGGGCATAATCTCGACACTCTTGCCTACACCGTTGTTGTAGGCGTCCATAATGGCCATATTGACAGAGTGCATCGCACCCATATCGTCCATACGCATAGCAAGCTGTGCCCTGTCGCCGGCCATTGCATGGCTCGCCATAACGGCTATTCCGGCTATAGTAATAATTCTACCGAGATTCATGATGCAACTGTTATTTATTATTGTAGTCTTTCAGAGCCGGCAATATGTACTGCCACACAAGGTTCAGCTCCTTCTGCATATCTCCCAGCGATGCCGTCATGGCCACTACCGAATCAAGCTCAGGCAAAACGAGTATATACTGGCCTCCGGCGCCGTCGGCACGGAAAGCATTGTGGCGGCACATCCACATCTGATATCCATAGCCCTGCACCCAGTCGGGGCCGGGCTTGTACGCTGAATTTTGAGCAAGCTGCACGAGGTTGACACCGGCCGGCGAGCTCTCCACCTGCATACGTGTCATCTCGGCGATCCATTCGCCCGGCACTATCTGCCGTCCATTCCACCGGCCATTCTGAAGGATGAGCTGTCCGGTCTTGGCGAGATCTTCGGTCTTGAGATAGAGGCCCCAGCCGCCATAGCATATACCTGACTCGCTTTCATCCCAATGTGCGCCGCTTATGCCAAGAGGCTCGAAAAGGCGAGTGTTGAGGTAGTCGATAAGTTTTTCGCCTGTACGTTTCTGCACAATAGCCGACAGCATCATGGTGCCTACGCTATTATAACAATAGATTACGCCGGGGCGGTATTCTACAGGGAAAGCCATAAACTGCCGTACCCAGTTGAACGCAGAGTCGGTGTCGGCCATACGGCGCATTTCCCCGGTATGGTCGGTGGCGTGTCCGCAAGTCATGGTAAGGAGATCGCGCACCTCAATGTCGGCAAGGTTGTCGCTGACCGTATCGGGACGGTACTCCGGGAAGATATCGACAAGTTTCTCATCGACCGACAGCTTGTCCTCGGCGATAGCCATACCGACAGCAAGAGATGTGAATGTCTTGCTTACAGAATTGAGTACATGGCCTTTGTCGGCCTCACCACCGTTGCGCCAGTCCTGATATATTACCTTTCCGTCGTTGACAATCATGACACTGTGTATCTCGAGGCCTTCAGCCTCGGCACGGGCCCAAAGGCTGTCGGCTGCGGCAGTGACATATTGCGGAGTTTCAACACGAGGCAGCGCGCCGTCGGCGCTGTCGGCAGTAGAGTCGGTCGTGCTGCACGAAGATGCGACAAGCAGCAAGGCAGCGAATATCGATTTAGCTTTCATGGATGCTACAATTACTTGATTAAGGTTCACAAAGTTAATATTTTTTCTTCAATCTACAAATTCGTCAGGCAGCGAGTTGTGAAACAAAGCGCTTACGAGGACGATATAGCGAGGGAGCATGCCGTCGTTGCCCCACAACAATTCGATACCGAACAGCTCGCGGAGAGTCAGGCCGAGATCGAATCCAAAAGCCTCGAGCGACGGCCTTACCTTATCAGGATGGCGGCACGGGCGGTCGGAGCTACGGGCGCAGAGCTCGTCTCCACAGTAGAGGCACTTGCCGCCAAAGGCGAATGCCCTTGCATCGCACCGGCTCTCCATATTGAGAAGATATCGCTCCAGACGGATCCGTTCAGGCCGGATAAGCTCCATCGCGCGGTCGACAGACAAATCAGTCCTTGCCGGAGTAATCTTTGTGGCAATGATACGTACATACCGATATCGCCCCGACACCAGAGCGGCATCGGGCGCCAAGGGCGGACAGGCCCAGCTGCAACCGAAATTAGGGCACTGACGGCATAACTCCAGGAAGCGCCGCTCATCACGGAAGCGCGCCATATAGTCGTCTGCATCAATATCTACAATGTAATTCTCGACGGTGTAGTCCATTTTATGATTTGTCTCGGAGCGATCAATAAGCATATACGTCGCGAAGTTAACAAAAATTTGGCGAATACATTAAATGTTTGTATATTTGTGCGCCGACTGAACGCGGAGCCTATTGTAGTCAGTGGGATTCGAGGGAGGGAGGTCGACGAGCGTTAAGCTCGTATTAAAATTTTGACAAAGGCGTTTATCAGCGCTTCAGTTCTTAACTTTCTGAAATCTAGCAGTTTCAAATCTTCATCAAGTCCGAAGCAACGGTAGATGTCCATGGATATGTAATTATATATGATGACGGTTCGTCGCGACGACGATTCCGTTGTCTGACATTGCATATTTGCGTGGGCTCTGCACGTTGCTCGTCCAATGAAGATGGGCATTTGCTAGAGCCTCAGAAAGTGGGACGGGCAATGGTTCGGTACCCACGCTATTTTTTTATATGTCGGGCTCAGGGTATCAGTCACGACAGTGATATACTGATCATTATGATGAAAAAAGTCTTTTTTACCCTGGTCATGTCCATATTGCTATGCGGCAGCGCAATGGCTGAGGAATACACCGAGGGGAATCTGAGATTTACCACCACAGCCGATGGCGAGGCCACCGTATCGGGCTACGTGAACCAACCGACCGGCGATCTTATCATCCCCACAGAAACGGAACGCGGCGATGTAGTGACCTCGATAGGCTACAGAGCGTTCTTCAATTGTTCCGACATAAGCTCGGTAACATTCCCTGAACACCTGAAATCTTTCGATTTCGAAGCATTCTTCGGCTGCCGAGGCCTGAGTTCGCTGACATTTCCCGAATCGGTAAGCTCGATCGGCGAGGGTGCATTCCATCTATGCTCCGGCCTGCAGTCTGTTACTTTCCCGGAAACTTTATCGGATATCGGTGGGTATGCTTTCGGTTATTGTGGACTAACTTCGGTTAAACTTCCCGAGGCATTGACTGAGATAAAGAAAAATACATTCTATAATTGCAGTAGCCTTACATCAATAATACTTCCTAAATCATTGACCGATATAGAAATGTATGCATTTCAATATTGTTATAATCTGCCATCAGTAACATTTCCCGAAACACTGAAAACAATTGGAGATCAAGCATTTGAGGCATGCTGGAATCTTACATCTATAGTACTCCCTCAATCTCTGACTGAAATAAAATATGCCGCATTCGCCAGCTGCCGGAGTCTGGAATCTGCAACATTCCCGGAATCGCTGACTATTATCGGTGCTTCAGCATTTGCATATTGCGAGAAACTTTCAGAGATAATACTGCCAGATGCGCTGACTACAATAGGAGCTTATGCATTCAACGAATGTACAAGTCTTACATCGGCTATTTTACCGAAATCATTGACCATGATAGGAGAGGGAGCCTTCTGCGGATGCCGTGGCATAAGTGCTTTTGAGGTTTCTTCTGAAAATAAAAATTTCTGCACCATCGACGGCGTTATATTCAACAAAAATCAAGATCGCCTGATACTCTATCCATGTGGCCGCGACGGCGAATACTCAGTACCCGAGGGAGTTGATATCGAATCTACTGCGTTCCATAAATGCGAAGGTCTGACATCAGTAAAGCTTCCCGAATCTCTTACTATACTCAATCACAATGTATTCAGTTATTGCAAAAACCTGACCTCTATAACACTACCTCAATCCTTGACTGAAATAGGAGAATATGCATTCAATAATTGCACCGGCCTGACATCAGTAGCTTTCCCCGAATCTTTAACCAAGATAGGAGAAATAGCTTTTCATAACTGTTCCAGCCTAACATCGATCGTATTGCCTCAGGCTTTAACAACAATAAAATCCGGAACTTTCGGCTACTGCACCGGCTTGAAATCAGTCACACTACCCAAGTCATTGACCGAAATCGAAGATTACGCCTTTATGTATAGTACAGCAATCGAAACGGTTACATGTCAGGCGACGACACCTCCGACTGCAATGTTCGACTACAATCCGTTCGCCGCTGAGACATATAATCAGGCTACACTATATGTACCGAAAGAATCGCTTAATCTCTACAAAGAGGTCAACAGCAACTGCTGGTCACACTTCTTAAATATTGAAGGCTTAGACCTGTCGGGCATACAAGATGTGGAAAGCGCCGATGGCGAAGAAACTGTCACAGTCTACAATCTAAACGGCATACAGGTGTTCGAAGGCCGTCGCGACGAAATGCGCTCGGCCAGTCTGCCTCACGGCTTATATATCGTCAAGACTGCAGCAGGCGCGACAAAGCAGAATCTCTGACCCAAATACTAACCGAAATAACTAAAGCGGCCGGCTTCACATATGCGGAGTCGGCCGTTTTTATTGTATTGTACATCACACCACGCAACCGATAATGGCGACTATGAGACCGCCAATCATAAGCCCGAAGCCGATGGTTCTCTTCTTTGCCCACTGCGACTTCAGATATTCCATTCTCACAGACAGGCGCCCGGCCTGCTTGAACGCATGATAATAGCGAATGGAATATATCATAAGAGCCACCGCCCCTACGACATTAATAAGTAATCCGATGACGATAAGTATATCCATAAGTCAAGACATTATGATATATAAACCTCGATGCGGCATAGAAAGTTCAAGATTAACAGCTGTCTACGAGGATATACGACAAATTATTTGTAAATTTGCTGATATATAACCATCTTAAAATACTATTATGATTTCTAAAGATTCTACTTGTTTTAGCTGTCTGCCTTTGCCAAAGGCAATCAATTTAGCCGAAATTGAACGTTTTATAAATGACAATGCTACCAAACGCATTCATTTTACAACGCAGCACTCAGCAGCCATTCATAAAGGAAATGACGGAACGACATGGCTTAATCTACCTTTTCAAGAACCTTTTGAATCAATTGCTAAGTCTAAACTAAATCTTAACAGAGTTTTATCCATTAACAAAAACAACAAATTATGCCGCAGATTAAACGATGATGAGGAGGAGAGATTTAAGGAGTTAATCGATGAGTTAGGCGAACTTGTACTATTGCGTGATTGTCTTGACCTTTCAATAGCTCTTTGTATGCATGAATATGTATCGGATGACAGAAAAACACAAAGATCGGTTTTGGGCGAACACGAATATCAGTTAAAATATAATTCAGACAAATACGATACCTCAGGCGATTTGAAGGCATTAACCGAAGAGCTGCAAAAGAGATTGAATAATATGCCTTTTTTCAAACATGCAGACTATATCATGGCCGTGCCGAGCTCCAAATCATTTATGGTGGAGATCATCGAAGGCCTTGAAGGTTTCAATTTTATAAATATATCAGACAGAGCATCTTGGATAGATAAAAAAGACAGTCTCAAAAATTTAGAAGACCCCAAAGAGAAACTTGAACGCATCGAGTCATGGGGCTTCAGTTTTGATAAGGATACAGATATCAAAGACAAGACAATACTACTGGTCGACGATATGTACAAATCGGGGGTAACTATGCAGTACGTCGCCATGAAACTCAAGGAAGCCGGAGCCAAGCGCGTCTTCGGCATCTGTTTGTGTAAAGCTCTTGGTAATAAATAGTTTATTACAGATATGAATTGGTCAGACGAAGAAATTATCACTACTATATATAGGCTTCTCAATGTGAAAGGGTTTGGCGTGGCACAGACCAACAAACTCCTGTGGTCTTTTTATAAGAAGATAAATTCTTCGTCACAATTTGAATCTGCGATAAGCGATGCCTTGCAGACAGAAGATGCAGAGTCGTTTAAAACATCTTATAAACTATTCCGGCACGACCCATACGTGTGCTATGTATCTGTACTTGACGAGAATAAATATCCCAATCGACTCAGGGACACATTACGACAGAATACCCCGACAATATTGTCGTGTATAGGCAACCTCGAATTACTGCATAAAAAGAGTGTAGGCTTCAGTGGCTCTCGCAAGGTATCAGACAAAGGTCTCTGGATCACACGCGATTGTGCATCACAGCTTTCAGAGAAAGATATATGCATAATATCTGGCTATGCCTCAGGTGTAGATCTTGAAGCACACAAGACGGCCCTCGAGCATGGAGGCTCAACGATAATCGTACTGCCTGAAGGTATCAGCTCTTTCCATATCCGTAATGAACTTAAATCAGTGTGGGACTGGAACCGCATACTTGTCATAAGTGAGTTTAAGCCCGAAGACAGATGGCTCGCAGCACGAGCTATGCGTCGCAACCAGACAATAATAGGACTGAGCGACGCTATGCTTGTCATAGAAGCAGGAGAGACAGGTGGAAGCCTTGACGCCGGTATGCGCACTATAAATTACGGCAAATCACTGTTTGTGCCTCTCTATGGAGAGTTCCCGAAGTCGGCCTTAGGAAATAACGAGCTACTCAGAATGGGAGCCAACAAACTCATGCGTCGCCGCGACAACCATACCAATATTGATATGGTGCTTGAATGCATAAACGGAGATGACCGAAAACAACAAACCCTGCCTTTTTAGGGGCAGGGCTGATCGTGGTGGTGTAAATCGATATTATTTACCTTTTAGAAGCTTTTCGTATCTGGTCGGGTCGTTGATCAGCTGCAGGGCTGCGTTGAAATCCTTCGACAGAGGAGCTATAGCCTTGTAATACGAACCGTCTTCGTAGAGATCACGGCCTACAAGTCCTTTCATTATCGCCTCTATCATGGGCCGTGAGGTGTTGAACTGTTCTTCGTTGTAGGCCACATCTTTTGCCTTGCCGTTTTCGATGAGACGGTCGATCAGTTCCTGAGGTACGGTATAGCCGCTTTCAAAAGCCTTGAAGTCGGGATACTTGCCCTGCAGGGCCTTGCGGTTGTTGTCGACATAGTTTATGACGGTGTTGTTGAGCACACCCTTGGCTATGAGATCGCGATAATATGTAGAATAGTAGCTTGTATCGGCCGGAACAAACACGTCGGGGATGATGCCACCGCCGCCATATACCGGACGATGATTGCGCAGAGTCTCATATTTCAGCGAGTCGGGACGCGCGATACTGTCGGCGCTCCACAGCTCGCCCGACTTGTAGCGGTTGAGCATATCAAGATAGTATTCTTCGCCATGACCTTTCTCGTAGGGGCGCTGTATGCAGCGGCCCGAGGGGGTGTAATAGCGCGATACGGTAAGACGTATCATTGATCCGTCGGGGAAGGGGAAGGGACGCTGTACGAGGCCTTTGCCGAATGTACGACGGCCTACGACAAGTGCGCGGTCATTGTCTTGCAAGGCACCCGAAAGAATCTCGGAAGCCGACGCCGACGACTGGTCGGCAATAACGACAAGACGTCCGTCAAGGAAGTCGCCCTGGCCTTCCGTCACATAATCGAAAGGCTGTGTGCGTCGTCCGGCAGTGCTGACCACCGGTGTGCCTTTGGGCAGGAACTCCGAAGCGAGCTCGAAAGCGGCACCCAGATAGCCTCCGCCATTGCCCGACACGTCGAGGATAAGGTTCTTCATCCCCTGCTTCTTGAGCTTGCTCACGGCATCGCGCACTTCTTTGGCGGTCTCTTCGGCAAAACGTGTGATACGTATGTATCCGGTTGTCGGATCAGCCATGAATGTCTCGTCGACAGAATACAGAGGTATATCATCGCGAATGACAGTGAAGTCGACAATCTCGTTGCCCCTCTTTACCTTAAGATCGACCGACGAGCCCTTCGGGCCACGCAGTTTCTTCATTATCTGGGTGTTGACCATCTTCTTGCCGGCTATCACAGTGTCGTTGGCGCTTATTATGCGGTCTCCGGCAAGAATGCCTACTTTCTCCGACGGGCCGCCGGCTACGGTCTGTATTACATAGACAGTGTCCTCAAGCATGTTGAACTGTATGCCTATGCCGCTGAACTTACCCTGCAGGGGCTCGGTAAATTCCTTCGTCTCCTGAGGTGTAGAATATGCCGAGTGGGGGTCGAGGGTCTTGAGCATGGCGATAATCGCCTCGCTCACGATTGTGTCGGAGTTTACATCCTCGACATAGAAATTTTCGATTATAGCCTCGGCCGCACGCAGCTTCTGGTCGGGGGTAAACTGTGGCTGCTCCTTCTGCGCATATGCACAGGAGATCAGGCACAGAGTCAATAATGTGATGTAGATCTTTTTCATAAACAATTATGGTCAGGGCAAATAGGGTGATACATCTTGGCCGTAAGCAGCGAGCTCGCGCACCATCGACGAGGACAGTGCCGCCAGCTCGGGCCGGCTAAATAATATAACACTTTCAATGCCCGAAAGTTGCATGTTGACCGTGGCGAGATCGCGTTCGTACTCGAAATCCTTGACCGAACGCACACCGCGTATTATAAATCCGGCGCCCATCTGACGCGCCAGCTGAATTGTGAGACAGGAATACACAACGACCTCTATCTCGGACCGGCCGCTGTAGATGCGGCGTATCTCTTCGGCGGCAGCCTCCGCATCGGCGGCCGGTTTGCCGGCGTTGTAGCCTACCGCTATCACTATGCGGTCGAATATTTCAAGCCCACGCTCCACTATGTCGGCATGGCCGATAGTGAATGGATTGAAGGAGCCGGGGAAAATGGCTGTTCGTCTATTGGTCGATGTGGCTGTCATCCTCAACAACAAGATTATCGATGATAAAATTCTGTCGTTCCATTGTGTTCTTGCCCATGTAAAATTCGAGCACCTCGGCCACGCCGTCCTCCTTACGCAGACTCACGCGGTCGATGCGCATATCCTCGCCTATGAATCCACGAAATTCGTCGGGCGATATCTCTCCGAGACCTTTGAATCGCGTTATCTCGGCGTTTGAGCCGAAACGCGCTATGGCATTGATACGTTCCTCGTCGGTGTAGCAGTATACCGTATCGTCGGGAGTGTCGGCCTTACGCACCTTGCCCGAGCGCTTGGCTGTCTTCTTGTTACGCACACGGAAGAGAGGGGTCTGCAGGACGTAGACATGGCCTTTCTTTATCAGATCGGGGAAGAACTGGAGGAAGAAAGTGAGCATCAGCAGGCGTATGTGCATGCCGTCGACATCGGCATCGGTGGCAATTATGACCTTGTTGTAGCGGAGGCCGTCGAGGCCGTCCTCTATATTCAGGGCCGCCTGCAGGAGACTGAACTCCTCATTGGTGTAGAGCTCCTTCTGTGTGGCGCCATAGGTGTTGAGAGGCTTTCCACGGAGCTTGAACACCGCCTGGGTCTCCACGTCGCGTACTTTCTCTATCGAACCGCCGGCCGAATCGCCCTCGGTAATGAATATCGATGTAGCGTTCTTCTTCTCTTCGTTACCACGCGAGTCGCTCAGATGCACACGGCAATCGTTGAGCTTGCGGTTATAGAGACTTACCTTTTTTGCTGTCTCCCTCGCTTTCTTGGCCACGCCGGCCATAGCCTTGCGCGCACGTTCGCTGTCCTGTACCTTCTTGAGTATTATATCGGCCACCTCAAGATCGCGATGGAGGTAGTTGTCGAGTTCCTTGCGGATGAAATCGCTGATATATTTTGCTATAGTAGGGCCTTCGGGGCGCATGTCGCGCGATCCGAGACGTGTCTTTGTCTGGCTCTCGAACACCGGGTCGACCACGTTGACGGCAATCGCCGCTACCATGCCGTTGCGGATATCGGAGTATTCGAAGTTGCGCCCGAAGTAGTCCTTCATAGTGCGGCTCACGGCCTCTTTGAACGCCGTGAGATGGGTACCGCCCTGAGTGGTGTGCTGGCTGTTTACGAAACTGTAGTATTCCTCGCCGTACTGGTTGACATGCGTTATCGCCACTTCGATGTTCGGGCCCTTGAAGTGTATGACAGGATAAAGCGGCTCCTGTGTAAGATTCTCTTTCAGGAGGTCTTCGAGTCCGTGGCGCGAGATATAGGTCTTGCTGTTGAACACTATCTTGAGGCCGGTGTTGAGGAAGGTATAGTTCTTCAGCAGAGGCACAATAAACTCATCGCGGAATGCATAGTCGCGGAATATATCCGGCGAGGGCGTGAAAGTTACCACCGTACCGTTTGCCTCCTCGGTCGGCTCTATCGAGCTCTCCTCCACAAGCTGTCCGAGCGAAAAACGGGCACGCTTGCACTCGCCGTCGCGGAACGACGCTATCTCGAAACTTGTCGACAGCGCATTCACGGCCTTGATGCCCACACCGTTGAGACCTACAGTCTGTGTGAAGGCGCCTTCCTTGAACTTGCCGCCGGTATTCATCTTGGAAGCGACATCGACAACCGAACCCAATGGAATACCTCGTCCGAAGTCGCGAACGGTGGCGGTATGCTCGTCGACATCGACTATGATCTGGTTGCCATAGCCCATCATGTACTCGTCGATAGAGTTGTCTATAACCTCCTTGAGCAGTACATATATGCCGTCGTCACTGTTTGTTCCGTCGCCGAGTTTACCGATATACATGCCCGGCCTCTGCTGTATGTGCTCATACCACGACAGCGACAGAATAGAGCTGTCGTCGTAGCTTACAGTAGTCTTGGGCTTGTTGTTCTCTTCCTGCGATTCGGGACTGAAAATATTCTGATCGTTATCCATTGGTATTTGATAGAGAGGTTATTAGTTTGGCGGTGTCACACGTCCGTCGGCCCTTATTCCTTATCCTTGGCCGGGCGCTCTTTCTCGGAGTGCTGGCGACGTAGCGGATTGCTGTAGATGCGGTCGTGGTCGATGCGATGCCGGTAAATGTCGATGGCGGCATAAATGGCGCATCTCAGGCTGTCGGGCGAGGCCTCGTTCTTGCCTGCTATGTCGTAGCCTGTGCCATGGTCGGGAGAAGTGCGCACGAAAGGCAGTCCAGCCGTGAAATTCACGCCGCTGTCCATAGCCAGAGTCTTGAACGGAGTCAGCCCCTGATCGTGGTACATGGCCAGTATGCCGTCGAAATGCTTGTAGACGCCGCTGCCGAAGAAACCATCGGCAGCATACGGACCGAAAGCGAGAATCTTTTTTTCGCGAGCCGCAACTATCGCCGGAGCTATTACCTTCTGCTCCTCTTCTCCCAGCAGGCCGTTTTCGCCCGAGTGGGGATTAAGCGAAAGGACAGCAATACGCGGCGACGGCACGCCGAAATCACGGCACAGCGACCGGTTGAACTGCTCGAGCTTGCGGTCGAGCAACTCGGGCGTGATAGCCGCAGCCACTTGCGACAGGGGCGTGTGTGTCGTGGCCAGAGCTATGCGTATTTCGTCGGTACACATAACCATCAGAGCCTCGTCGCCCTCCTCGCCGAGCCGTGACTGGAGATACTCCGTATGGCCGGGGAAATGGAAATCGTCGCTCTGTATGGTCTTCTTATTGATAGGCGCTGTTACCAGCACATCGATATTACCTTCCTTGAGGTCGTTTACAGCGGCTTCGAGAGCGGCAAAAGCAGCCTGTCCGGCATTTTCGGCAGGCACACCGGGATCGATCTTGAGATCCTCGCCGACGACATTGATGATGTTGAACTGGCCGTCGGCGGCATCGGCCGCGCTGTCGATACGGTTGAACTGCACCGGCGCGAGCTCCATGGCCTTGCGGTAGAATGCCGCAGCCTTGGCAGAGCCGTATACCACAACAGTACACAGATCCGCCAAACGGACGTCTTCAAGTACCTTTAATATCACTTCGTATCCGATACCGTTGGTATCGCCGTGCGTAATTCCTATTTTGATCATCAGTTATTTGATGTTAAAAGTTAAATAGTGTTTTTATTGCCCGAAAGCATGCCGCATGCCGCCATTATGTCCTCTCCCCTCGACGCACGTATCGTGGCTATTATGCCGGCTTCGTTAAGTATGTCGCGGAAATATTCCATGGCACGCTGCGATGAGGGCTGCCCCTCGAAACCCGGAGTGCGGTGGAAACGGATGAGGTTGACACGGGCGTCGGTGCCTTTGAGCAGACGCGCGAGGGCGTGGGCGTGACGGGCATCGTCGTTGAGCCCTTCGAACATTGTATATTCTATCGAGAGTCGCCGCTGATGCGCGAAATCATGCTGCCGGAGAGTAGCCAGTATGTCGGACATAGGGAATGCCCGCTGTACGGGCATGATCGACAGTCGTTCGTCGGCAAAAGGCGAGTGAAGGCTTACCGCTATATGCACCTGACTGTTGTTGAGCAGTATATCGAGGCCGGGCTGTTTGCCTATTGTCGATACTGTGATGCGGCGCGGACTCCACGCCATGCCCCAGGGAGCGGTAAGTATGTCGACAGCGCGCATTACGGCGTCGATATTGTCGGCAGGCTCGCCCATACCCATAAACACGATGTTGGTCAAGGTATCGCTCTCGGGTATCGACAGCACCTGGTTGATGATAGCTCCGGCATCGAGATCGCCTTGCCATCCGCCCTGCCCTGTCATGCAGAAACGGCAATTCATCTTGCAGCCTGCCTGACTCGAAATACAGAGAGTGGCACGGTCGCGGTCGGGGATATATACGGCCTCGACATCGCGGCCGGCTACACCGGTGAAAAGATATTTTACAGTGCCGTCCGTGCTCCTCGCCTCGGCGATGGGGGCTTCACGGCCTATGGTGTAGCCATTGTCGCGCAGCCATGCCCTTGCCGATTTCGGCAGGTCGGTCATGGCGTCGATATCGGTAGCTCCACGCTTGTAGAGCCACGCCGCCATCTGACCGGCGGCGAATCTGCGCAGACCGGCCTCGGCAGCCACCGCCTCAAGCCCTGAGAGATCGAGTCCTAAAAGTTTCTTCAATTCCGACATCAGTTAAACGTTTGCGCCATGGTCTTGAATGCTCTCGCGGCCGAAGCACCCCGGTAGAGGATGGAGTATACGGCATTGAGGATAGGCATATCGATAGCATAGTGCTGGTTTATGTCCCAGATACATTTGGCGCCATAATATCCTTCGGCAGTCTGCTCCATTTCCATACGGGCGGCCTTGACGGAATAACCCTTGCCTATCATGGAACCGAAATTATGGTTGCGAGAGAAGCGCGAGTAACCTGTTACAAGCAGGTCGCCGAGATATACGGAATCACATATATGCCTCGGCCGTGGCGATACGGCGTCGAGGAAACGCTCCATCTCGCGTATGGCGTTGCTTATGAGGACAGCGCAGAAGTTGTCGCCGGTCTTCATGCCGTGCACGATGCCGGCAGCGATGGCATATACATTCTTCAGCACCGACGCATACTCGATGCCGTCGACGTCGCTCGAAGTGATAGCATGAGTATGCTTACCGCGAAGGCAATTGGCGAAAGTCTCGGCGAGCTCCTGATTCTCGCATCCGATGGTCAGATAGCTGGGACGGTCGAGAGCCACCTCTTCGGCATGACACGGGCCCGAGACCACAAGCGTGCGGTCGAGCGAGGTGCCGAAGACACGGGCCATATAGTCGGTAATAAGCTCGTTGGTGTCGGGCACGATACCCGTTACCGCCGATATTATATACTTGCCTGATATATCTGCTGTAATCTTGTCGACATGGTCCTTGAAGTATGGCGAGGGCATGACAAGGAGCAGTGTATCGGCCTTGTTGCAGACATAGTTGATGTCGCTCGAGAAGTCGATACGGCTTATGTCGAAGTCCACGTCGGTAAGGTATGCAGGGTTGTGACCGAGCCGTCGGAAGTCCTCGATACGGTCGTCACGACGCATATACCATGTTATCGACGGGCAGTATTGCAGCAGCAGTTTGGCGAGAGCTGTAGCCCAGCTGCCGCCACCCATCACTGCTATATTGCCCGGAAACGGAGTATTCATAGTATTGATATATTAAGCATTGACCGCATCCACCCAGGCCTTTACATCGTCGGCCGAGGGATTCTTGAGGCCAAGCTTGTTCTTTTTGTTGAACATGCAGATGTCCTGAAAGAGCTTGTTGGGATTGAGCGACGCGAAAGAAGCGACTGTGGTGTAGCCCATCTTCTGCAGCGGAGCCACCCATTCCTCAGCTACGCCGAGAGCTGTGTAAGCTTCGGGAGCATCGCGTTTCTCTACTTTCTCGGGGCGCATCTGTGGGAAGAGAAGTACTTCCTGGATGGTGGTTTGTCCCGTCATGAGCATCACAAGGCGGTCCATACCGATACCCATGCCCGATGTGGGAGGCATGCCGTACTCGAGGGCGCGGATGAAGTCGCCGTCGATAATCATGGCCTCGTCGTCGCCTTTCTCGCCCAGTCGCATCTGCTCTACAAAGCGTTCGTACTGGTCGATAGGATCGTTGAGCTCGGAATATGCGTTGGCGAGCTCCTTGCCGTTGACCATAAGCTCGAAACGCTCGGTAAGCTCGGGATTGTCGCGGTGGCGTTTGGTCAGAGGCGACATTTCGATAGGATAATCGGTTATGAATGTAGGCTGTATGTATTTGCCTTCGCACATCTCGCCGAAGATCTCGTCTATGAGCTTGCCTTTGCCCATGGTCTCGTCCACTTCGATACCCATACCCTTGGCAGCTTCGCGAAGCTCGGCCTCGCTCTTTCCTTCGATATCATAACCGGTGTGTTCCATGATGGCCTGAGCCATAGTCACGCGAGGGAAGGGAGCCTTGAAGCTTATGGTCTTGTCGCCGACCATGACTTCTGTAGTACCGTTGACGTCGAGACATATCTTCTCGAGCATCTTCTCGGTAAAGCTCATCATCCAGTTATAGTCCTTGTATGAAACATAGATCTCCATACAGGTAAACTCGGGGTTGTGGGTGCGGTCCATACCCTCGTTGCGGAAGTTCTTGGAGAACTCATATACGCCCTCGAAACCACCTACGATAAGGCGTTTGAGGTAGAGCTCGTCGGCGATACGGAGGTAGAGAGGTATGTCGAGCGCGTTGTGATGTGTGATAAATGGTCGCGCGGCAGCACCGCCGGGGATAGACTGCAGTATGGGAGTCTCGACCTCGATATAACCGGCGTTGTTGAAGTACTCGCGCATAGAGGTGTATACCTTTGTGCGCTTAAGGAATATTTCTTTCACGCCCTCGTTGACAACCAGGTCGACGTAGCGGCGGCGGTAGCGCAGCTCGGGATCATCGAAAGCGTCGTATGTCACGCCGTCTTTCACTTTGACAACGGGAAGGGGACGGAGAGACTTGCTCAATACGGTAAGGGACTCTGCATGGACTGAAATCTCGCCGGTCTGGGTACGGAATACAAAACCCTTGATGCCTACGAAGTCGCCGATATCGAGGAGCTTCTTGAACACCACATTGTAGAGGTCCTTGTTTTCTCCGGGGCATATGTCGTCACGCGAGATATATACCTGTATACGGCCGTGAGAATCCTGCAGGGTAAGGAATGACGCCTTACCCATGATACGCCGGCCCATAATACGGCCGGCGATGCTTACTTCGCGCTTAGGAGCGTCGTCGGAGAAGTTATCTTTTATTTCGTCGCTGTAACCTGTTACGATATATTCGGCAGCCGGATAAGGCTCGATACCCATGTCGCGCATGGCCGCCATGCTGTTGCGGCGGATCTGTTCCTGTTCGCTAAGTTCGCTTGCGTTCATTATGATAGTTTTGTTATATTTTCAGTTCGATGAGAGCCTTCGCCCCCAATTAAAGTGCAAATATAGCAAAAACGCTCGAAACGAGCAAATCAAAGGCAAGCGGCACCACGCGCGGGTTGCGGATTTGGTGTTTATGCTTAAAATGATTAAGTTTGCATCGGAAACACAAAGTAAACCTAAGACCATGAATAAAATAATCCTGACAATGTGCCTGATGGCATTAGGCGTTATGGCGCAGGCTGTCGAATGGCAATGGTACAATCCTATGGATGCCGGTTTCCCCACGGTGCAGAACCAGGCTTATGGGGATGAGATCGACAAGACATATTACCGCATGCCTGACAGAGCCAAACAGTCGGTAAGAAAAGACGTGTGGGATCTATCCCGTAACTCGGCCGGTCTCGCGGTGTATTTCAGCTCGGATGCCGATCAGTTCAAGATACGATATGTTGTGACCGGCGGCAAGGCTATGAGCCACATGCCGGCCACGGGAGTGTCGGGTATTGACCTGTATCGAGTCGACGGCAAAGGCGACACCGACAGATGTGTAGGATATTGGTCGTTTGGCGATACGGTGTCGTACAGTATACGAAACACAGTGCCCGATCATCACAAAGGAGAGCCTTATGATTTCAGGCTTTATCTGCCGCTCTACAATACCGTGGAGTGGCTCGAAATAGGAATCCCCGAGGGAGCGAAGCTCACATTCATGCCGGCAGAGAAAGAGAAGCCCGTTGTAGTCTACGGCACGTCGATAGCACAAGGCGCTTGCGCCTCCCGTCCAGGCATGTGCTGGACCAATATCGTTCAGCGCGAGCTGGATATGCCACTCGTCAATTTCGGTTTTTCGGGCAACGGACGTCTTGAACCGGAAGTTTTAGATTTCATGAATGAGATCGACTCAAGGCTGTTTATACTTGACTGCCTGCCAAACCTCGATACGGAGAAGGAAGCGGACGTAGAAATGCTGCTGCGAAATGCCATCGAACAGCTCAGAAAGAAAGGCGATATTCCCATCCTGCTCGTCGACCATATAGGATTCAGTAATATGGCGACGGATTCTGTGAGAAAAATTAATGTAGCCAAACTGAACCGGGTCAACAAAAGAGTATTCGAAGACCTAAAAAAGAGAGGCGTAAGGAATCTTCATCATCTCGCAGAGGAACAGATGGGGCTGAAACAGGACGATTGGGTTGACGACATCCATCCTTCCGATCTGGGCATGCGAAAACAGGCCGACGCTGTAATCAAAAAGGTGGCAAAGATATTGAATATCAAATAGAAACTAATCAGTGTCTTATTTCGAGAGCACTTCTGCGGCGGCTTCGTTGTAGTATTCGATACACTGCCGTATGTCAGGCACTGAGTTGCCCCAGTTGTTTTCGTACTCTATGGCAAGGTAGCCTTTGAAGTTCTGGCGACGGAGCTCTTCGAGCATACCTTTGACATTGAGCACACCGGTGCCCCATATGACATCGGACTGCTCGGCCACGTCGGGACGCGCCGCCTCGATATCCTTGAAATGCAGCGATATAACACGACCTTCCAACTTCTTCAGGCTTTCGATATTATCGAAACCCATGCGCTTCCAGTGACCGACATCGGCACACGAACCGCACAGCTCGCTACGGGAGGCAACGACAGCAAGCAGACTGTCGGGAGCCCAGTAGGATGAGGGCTTGGGATGATTGTGGACCGACACTTTGATATCGTACTTGCCGGCAAGTCTCTCCACCTCGTCCCACATGTGCAGGGGCGGCTCACATGTAACATATTCCATATCCATGTCGCGAGCAAAGGCGAACAGCTTCTCCCAATCATCGTCGTTGTCACTCGTAAACACTCCCGTGCCGACAATCTTTATACCTTTCTCTGCGGCGATATCGCGAAGCTTGTCCTGAGTATTCTTGTCAATATCAAAACCGAAGACCTGATCGCCCCATTCTCCGCCCAGCCGGTGGCCGGGATACACTTCTATGTATTTTATACCCAGCTCCTGAGTCTTATCCAGAGCCTCGAGGAGCGAGAATTTATGGAAAGTATACGACTGTATCGCCAGATCCCAGCCGGCTTTTTCGGATATAGTTTTTTTGTCGGCGGTACCGGTGCATGCGCATAGCATCAGCATGCAAAGTATCAGTAAATTCTTCATGGAGGCGCGTTTATACATTCTTGGGCATGTCAGGTAAAGAATAACCGTTATGATATGTGTGACGGACAAGTTCCTCGGCCAGTTCGACAGCGTTGAACTCAGCGAAGCGACGGTCGAAGCGAGGATCGCCGTCGATAACCTTGAAGTCGTCGTAGTTTACGATCTTGACCTTGTCGTTGGGGCTGATATTGGTAAAGCGCATATTGTCGCCATCCCATTTGAGCTCGCGGTGCAGGCCATAGAGACCGGCAAGACGGACTGCTATCACACCCATATCGACCATTTCGGTAAATGGTCCGGAGAAAGCGAAGTTCGACGAAGGTTCAACTCTGTTCTCGGGGCTTTCCTTACAAGCTCTGATCCAGTCCTGTTCGTGAGCATCGGTATTCCATATGTCGCCGTTGCCACCAGGCACACGCCTCAACTGAGGCGCCGGTTCCTCAAAGTCTTTCATCCGCGACAAAGGAAGCAGCGTAGGATTCATGCCATAGCATCCGGTCATGATCTTGCCCTTGGTGCCGTTGAATATGATACCACCGTTTTCGTCGCCCATCATCACGCCGTCCTCGAGCTCGGCCGGACGGGGCGGCATAAGGCCGCCGTCATACCAGTTGACCTTGACCTCGGGCATATTGACCTTGCCTTTGGCCGGTCGGGCCGGGAATGTATAGGTAATCATCTCAGCCTCGGGAGCGGAGTAGACATTCGCGAGAGTCGAGCTTGCAATGACCGATGTAGGATATTTTATACCGAGCGACCAGACAATAGGATCCATGATATGCAATGCCATGTCTCCGAGGGCACCGGTACCGAAGTCCCACCATCCACGCCAGTTCCAGGGATGATATACGTGGCTGTAAGGTATCTTCCGCGCCGGGCCGAGGAAGAGATCCCAGTCGAGTGTTTCGGGCACAGCATCGGCCTGAGTGGGCTGCATAAGTCCCTGAGGCCATATAGGACGGTCGGTCCAGCAGTCGACCGATGTAACATCGCCTATGGCGCCCGACCATATCCATTCGGCCGTGCGACGGCACCAGTCGAAAGAATTACCCTGGTTGCCCATCTGTGTCGCAACCTTATATTCCTTTGCGAGATTGGTAAGCAGTCGTGCCTCGTAGACCGAATGGGTAAGAGGTTTCTGTACGTATACATGCTTGCCCAAGGTCATTGCGTTTGCCGCTATTACGGCATGAGTGTGGTCGGGAGTGGCCACCAGGACGGCATCGATATTCTTGCCTACCTCATCGAGCATCTTGCGCCAGTCTTTGAATCGCAGGGCCTTGGGATAGTCGTTGAAAGTCTTCATGGCATAATCCCAGTCGACATCGCACAGAGCATATATATTCTCCGTGCTCATGTTCTTGAGGTTGCGTCGGCCCATGCCGCCGATGCCAATACCGGCGATATTAAGTCTGTCGCTCGGAGCAGTATGCCCGAAAGATTTGCCTAAAACGGTGTTGGGAACTATCATAAACGCGGCAGCGGCTGTCATACTGCGCTTGAGGAACTCTCGACGATTAATGTTTGCCATGGTAATATAAGGTATATGTAAGGATGATTTATTGGTAGCCCACAAAGTTACAAATATTTTTTATATCTACAACAAAAAATAACAGACTTAACAATCAATCGGTCATTATATTTTGTAATTTTGTCGGATTAATAAACCATTTAAAACAATTTATGAAAAAGTATTTACTTCCGTTAGGCCTGGCACTGTTTGTGACAAGTCTTGCATATGGAGCCAAAGCCGACCCTCAGGGAGAGTTGACGGCTACATTTACCGAGCATTTCGACGCTCTCGTAAACGGTACGGAAACAGCGCCTGCCGAAGAAGAGCTGAGCGCCAGCGGCAAAATCGAACCCTCCCTGACAGGGGATAAGGAATGGAAGGGCCGTGGTCTGCACGAGGCCGGCGGTGCATTGGCCGTGATGACCTTCGAACAGAGCGACTGGTTCGGCACAGAAACAGTCCAGGGCTATGTACGTTCGCCTTATGCCGATGTACGTATGGACGGCGGCAACTTCACTGTACGCTTCAGGGCATGTAAACTCTCAGCCCATGAAGCGCTTGCCAAGATCCACATTGAGCTTTATGACGCATATACGACAAATGCTATAGAGAGCAAAACAGTGGAGATAACGGGCAACTGGGCTACTTATGAGGTCGATTTATGCCATCCCGGCTACGGTAATCATCTTGCATTCGTCGAAATGGCATCGGAGGGAGAGGAATGGCTCCTCGACGATTTCGAGATCGTACAGGATTACTACGCTTTACCTGCTCCTATCGTACACTTCCCTCGCAATGTAAGCTATGAGCAGTTCACAGGCCGCTGGAATGCCGTGCCTCTGGCCGAAAGCTATCTCGTCTCGGTATACTCGCTCGACGAGAACAACACCCGTACATATCTGGCAAAGGATGTGCCGACAAAGGAATGCACTCTCACAGTAAAGGGTACGAAAAAAGGAACCGACTATTATTATCGTGTACGCAGTGTCAACGACAAATATACGTCCGACGAATCGGAAGAGCGCAAGGTGCATGTGCCACTCAATGAGCTCGAGCAGCCTGTAACACTCGAGGCCGAGAACGTAAGCACTGATGGGTTTACAGCACGCTGGGAACCGACATTCCGTGCCATGGGCTATATCATCGGCCTGTCGAAAGAATATGTGGCAAGCGAGGATGTACTCGTCACACTTGTTCATGAGGACTTCGAGAAGATAACGGACGGCAACCTCGACTGGCCATATCCTTTCTACGGCAACCTCGATGATATCACAAGCATCTCAGGCTGGCAGTATAATTATCTTTGTGTAAGGGTAGCTAAAGGTATGTTTGCTCTTGACAATACCTATAAAGATTTTGACGAAGACATATATCTTAGCTCTCCGGCTCTTGATCTTAGCGGCGACGGCGGCAAATTTACTGTCGAGCTGGATGTCTACGGCGACAAAGACGATGTTGTCAGTGTGACATGTGGCGACAAGACATTGACACACACCCTTTCGGAGCAGGGCATGCAGAGTTTCAGCCTGGAATTTGACAACGGCACAGCCTCTTCGACTGTCCGTTTCGAATTTGACGGCGAAGGCGCCTCAAAACTGCTCTTCTTCGACAATATCTATATCCGCCAGGCTGTACACGCCGGCGATACCGTCAAGGAAAATGTGGGTACATACAAGACAGAAACTCCCGAGACAAGCTACGAGTTCAAAAACCTGAACGCCTCGAAAGGCGATACTTTCGTATACACCGTTACCGCCTGGTCATACTCTCTCGACGAGGACGGAGTATGGGGTCCTGATGTATTCAGCGAAGCATCCGCACCACGCCGTGTCGAGATAAGCGAAAACAGCGGCATCGACAATGTGGGGACATTCGAGCCCCTTGTCGCTGCAATTGACGGAGCCCTTCGCGTGACTGTAGACGAGCCCTCAACGGTAGAAATCTATACGGTCAACGGAGCTCTGATTGGCAGCTATAATGTCGACCGCGGTGTCAACACCATCAAGGTTGATGCGACCGGTCTTGTTATTGTCCGCGTAGGCGGCATAGCCGTGAAGGCAATTCTTCGCTGATACAGCTACGGCAAACTAATATTGAAGAGTCCATGGACTTGTGGAATACCACAGCCATGGACTCTTTTATTTTATGGAACGGAGCCTAAAACTTGAATTGCACGCCCAGCTCGAAGTTGCTGTTTATGGCGAAACCTATTCCGTTGACGCCGTCGTAATGGCTGTAGCTGAGCAATGTCGTTCGGCCGACGAGCGCAAACTGATCGCTGAAGTTGGCTGTGAAACCGGGTCGCAGACCTGCCGTAAAGCCACCGGTACCATAACCGTCGCTCGATTCATGAGAATAACCTAAGGCGAGTTCGCCAAAGAAGTCGAACACACTGAAATGTGCAAAATTAGCGCGGACATAAGGAAGGACATAGAATGTAGTCACACCGGTATCCGATATGCTCTGGTACTGTACGCCGACGGAAGCGCCGACTGCCCAGGTGTTATTGAAATAGTAACCGGCCTCAGGCGCAATCGAAAATGCAGAGTTAGTAGCGGAAGCACCGTCGGTGCTTGCGTGAACCACAGAGATACCCAGCGTACCGCCCACATAGGCCTGTGCATTTGCGGCAATCGAGATGCAGGCCAATGCCATCAGTAAAAATAGTTTCTTCATAAGGATATGTTTTTTGTGAGTTATTATTCTTCGCATAACTTGTCGAGTGCGACAAAGTCAATTTCAGGTCTGCAGCCGCCGCTGCGCCGACTGAATTTCGAGCCATAAGATGTGGTTTCGTTTACAAAGCCACAGTTCTGAAGGTAGATGACATACCGCCGTTATAATCCATTCGCAAGCCTTTACGGCCGGTGTTGTCGCACGAAAACGAGGCTTCGGTAATCTCGTGCCACTGACCATTGGTGTCGCACGCCCATTGGTTGCCAGAGC
>JAGAUV010000014.1 GCA_017620635.1 Muribaculaceae bacterium
CCGGCTGTAGTATTGAGGAACGCTCCTTCCACCCATGCCCCTTCTTCAATAAATATATCAGCAGGGTCTCCTATGACAGTGTTGGTGACACTCAGCGGCATAGACTCACGGCCGGCGGTAATATGACGGAAATCGTCGGATATGGCTTCGCCGTTAAACATGAATATGTCGTAGAGGTTGGCTATCTCTTTGTATTCAGCTTCATAGACCACATCATGGCCCTCGGTCGCACGGCCTCGCCGTGCAATCTCCGAACCTTTCTTATCGATCAGGCGCTCTCCGCTGCGAAGTGCCGCAACAGCTACAGCAAGGCCATGATCGGCTACTATGTTTGAGGCTACTACAAGCGTATCGGGCGCATCTATCACACCATCAGGCACCAAGCCGAAAAATTCTGCAAGATAATCGACCTCGGGCTGAACGAAATATTCGCCCGGCAACATATCCTGCCATCTCGAGGAAAGGGTACCTATACCGAGACGTATGCCGGCAACCGTGCGCGTGTATGTCATCGGCAGCAGCTGCGCATGAACGTTACGGATATCACACAATACTATTTGTTGCATAACATAAAATATTACAATTGTGCAAAGTTACAATTTTTGAGTCAAAAGGGCAAAGGCTCATCACAGGCCCTTTGCCGTGATATAGAAAGCGACAGCAGAAGCGGCGGCCACATTGAGGCTATCGACTCCGCGATACATCGGTATACGGGCCACATAATCGGCACCGTCTATCGCACGTTTCGAAAGTCCATCGCCTTCCGTACCGAGGACAAGAGCCAGACGAGGCTCAGCCAACAGCCGTGGATCATCCACCGGCACGCTATCGTCCGACAGAGCCAGTGCGGCAATCTTGAAACCTAAGGAGCGCAAGGCGTCGTAAGCATTGTCGGGAAGCCAGCACCACGGAAGTTTGAAAACAGTACCCATCGACACACGTATCGCGCGACGGTTGAGCGGATCACAAGAAGTCGTGGTAAGCGCGACGGCATCTATGCCGAGTGCAGCGGCCGAACGGAAGATAGCTCCTATATTGGTAGTATCACACACTCCGTCTATTACAGCTATACGCCGTGCATCTCTGCATACGGTCGACAGCTCAGGCTCGACAGGGCGCCGCATGGCACAAAGCACACCGCGTGTAAGAGTATAGCCTGTAAGATCAGCCAACAAGTCCCTGGAGCCGGTAAATACAGTAATGTCCGGACAACGCCCGATTATAGCGGCTGCATCGCCCTGTATGTGACGCTGCTCACACAAGAGAGCCACCGGCTCGAGCCCGGCATCAAGCGCCGACGTTATGACCTTGGGACTCTCGACAATTATCAGGCCTGCCTGAGAGCGTAACTGCCGGTCGGTCAAGGCCGCAAAGGGCTTCAGCCTGTCATCGTCGAGATTCTTGATTTCGATTGTATTCATTTGAAAATACGCAAAATACGCGATGCAGCCTTACGGAGTGACAATATTATCGGCGACGATCCGGCTGCTATATCAGAAGACATGGGGTCAGTAAAAGAAGTGAGCACGGGAGCCTCGCCGAACTGCTCTGGGTACACCATCATAAGATTGTTGCGCGAGAAATAACGCTGCAGGAAAGACGGCAGCTCTGTCATCTCAGCCCGGTACGACACCGACTGAGCCCTTGCACCGATTATCACGAAAAGGTCGTCGTCGAGCACCTGACTGGACAATAGTATCAGGTCATCCCAGTCCTCGGTAGTCTTGAACTCGCAACGTATGCCATAGTTTTCAGAGTAAATCACGCCACGTATGAGAGGCTGGACTTCGGAAGGACAACAGAAAATAATACGGCACCCGACCTGACGGGTAAGGCGCGACAAAGCACGTACCCAACGATTGAATCCGGTCTCATACTGAGCTCCGGCCGGCACCCACACGAGCACACGGGTAATAGTGCCGCAAGGGATGAAGCAACGCGATATGATGACCATACGGTTTGTCGAACGCAACAACTGATCCACCTTGTTGCCGAAGAAAGAGTCGATCACAGTGGTGCGTCGGTGCATGCCGAGCATTATCTCGGTAATATCGCGCTCCTCGATAGCGTTGAGTATGCCGGTAATGGTATTGAGGTCGTAGCGGTCGAGCGTGACAAGCTGAGTGTCGGCGGCCGCAGCGACACGCCTCGCGGCCTCGAGCGAATTGCGCGACAGTAACTTCGAGCCGGTGTTGTTGTCGTTGCGCACATGGATGGCGTAGAAATGGTGGGTGCCACGAGTGTTACGCATCAGCACAGCGAGCTCCACAAGAGCCGAAGCCGTGACAGGGTTTGCCACACAGATCAGAGTGTTGTTGTTCCTGTAGTTCTTGCTCTTTATCTGGTCGGGATCCTCGTCGACAATACGTACCTTCAACTTCGCTGCGGCACTCGACGTGATGAGAGGAGCCACGGCACATGTAACGAGGATTACTGCGATAGTACTGTTGAGGATGCGCTCGTCGAACATCTCGAGTCTGTAGCCGACCGTAACGACTGCGAGGGCGACAGCGGTATGGGCTGCAGTGAGACCGAACATGACATTGCGGCTCTCGGAACCGAATCTGTTGATGCGCTGAGCTATCCATGCCGGCAGCCATTTGCTGACAAGAGCGACGGAAAGCATGATGGCGGCAATCCCGAGTGTAGCCGTATCGCCAAAGACGCGCACGTTGATCATCATGCCCACGCTTATGAGGAAGTAGGGAATAAAGAGCGCGTTGCCGACAAACTCAATCGAGCTCATCAAGGGCGATGCGATAGGTATATACCGGTTGAGCAGCAGGCCGGCGAAGAAGGCTCCGAGCACAGCCTCGAGTCCTATCATCTGAGCGGAGCAGGCAGCGAAAAAGACAAGAACAAGGACAAAGACATACTGGGTAACCTTGTCGTTGTATTTCTTGAAGAAATATCTTGTAATCCTCGGATACAGATACAGAAGCGCCACAACCCACAGCACCAGCCTGAGCATGAGCAGGGCAATGGCGCCGAAATTGAAATGACCCTCCTGCCTTACGCTCACGGTCGCGGCGAGAACAAGAAGTGCGCCGATAACAGCTATTATCGTACCCACGATGGCCATAAGCACAGCCGGAGCCTTGGTAATGCCGAAACGAGCCGCCACAGGGTAGGCAAGAAGCGTATGGGAGGCATACATAGCGCCCAGGAGGAAAGAGGTGGTCCAGTCAAGGCCGAGGAAGTAAACGCTCGACAGCACACCCATAGCCAAGGGAATGAGCAAGGTAAGTATTCCGAAGCCTGTGCCTCGGCCGAGGTTGAGCCTCAGATGATACATGTCGATCTCCAGTCCAGCAAGGAACATGAGATAAAGGAGCCCGACCTGGCCGAAGATAGCAAAAGAAGAATCGTCGTCAAGCACATTGAATCCGAAAGGACCGATGATCACACCGGCCACGATCATGCCGATGATATGCGGAATCTTGAGTTTGTTGAGCAACAAAGGCGCAAACAGGATGATAGCCAGCACGATAAAAAATATCTGTACCGGTTGAGTTACCAGAGCTTGCGCGAGAGGAATCATCTGTGTGCGAGGATATATTGTGCTATCTGCACGGCATTCAAAGCCGCGCCTTTACGGATCTGGTCGGCGACAGCCCAGAACGACAAGCCGTTCGGATTAGCGAGATCAGCCCGGACACGCCCCACATAGACGGGGTCGCTTCCGGCCACAAATAGAGGCATCGGGTATCCGAGCGGCTCGAGCCTGTCGACAAGCACCACACCTTCGGCGCTGTCGAATGCCTTGCGAGCCTCGGCTACGGTCACGGGGGATTCTGTCTCCACCCATATGGCCTCGCTGTGAGCACGCTCCACGGGGACACGGACACATGTAGCACTGACCTCCATGCCCGGCGCATGCATTATCTTCTTTGTCTCGTTGTGCATCTTCATCTCCTCGCGAGTATAACCGTTGTCGGTAAATGTGTCGATATGAGGGATGAGGTTCATGGCGAGCTGGCTTACAAACTTTTTGTTCGTCACGGTCTCTCCGGCTACAATCTGACGAGTCTGCTGACGCAACTCCTCCATTCCCGTCGCACCGGCACCGCTTGCAGCCTGATATGTGGCAACATGCACACGCCTGATGGGCGAGATATCATTTATAGGCTTAAGAGCCACCACCATCTGGATGGTGGTGCAGTTAGGGTTTGCAATGATTCCGCGCGGAGCATTCAGAGCATCGTCGCCGTTGACCTCGGGTACTACCAGAGGCACATCATCTTCCATACGGAAGGCGCTGCTGTTGTCGATCATCGTAGCGCCAAAGGCCGTGATATGCGAGGCAAACTGCTTCGACACATCACCTCCGGCAGAAACGAAAGCGAAATCTATATCCTTGAAATCGAGAGCATCAGCACCAAGGACACGTACCGGCTGAGTAGTATTTCCACGGAAATTATACGTACGGCCGGCACTGCGCTCCGAGCCGAAAAGTCTCAACTCGTCAATCGGCATGTCGCAAGAATTCAACACGTCGATAAACTCCTGACCAACAGCGCCTGAAGCGCCCACGATAGCTATTTTCATTCTTGTCTGTGTTTTAAGCTGCAAATTTAGCAAATTTTACGGAATCCGATACAGCAATTTTCAAAATATCTGAAAAAAGACAAGAGCGTATAACAGCAAAAGCACCCAAAACCACATTACAGTCACACTGCCGGAAGGGAGGTGCCGTTGAGTTTACGGTACAGATCAAGGGCGTAGACGTCGGTCATGGCCGACACATGGTCGAGCACGGCCTGAAGCTTGCCATAAAGTGTTGGAGCGTCGACATCGTACTGCTCGGGGAACTTTGCGAGAAGCAGACGTGAATAGTTAAACTCGGGATGAGTCACGGCCTCGACCAGTCGTTCGAGCAGGAATGTGATAATGCGGTTACCGGCAAGCTCTATATCCACAACCTCAGACGAACGGTATATCTTGGCGCACGACAGCTCGTTGCAACGGGCATAACCACTTCTCTCCATCTCGCGTATATGACTCAGCAAGGAACCTTCGAACGTGCCGCGAAGTATCGCCTCCTCGTTGGCGATAAATGTGAGCGCACATTGCTCTACCAAAGCGCCGACGACACACGAACGGAGATATGCTATCTTCTCGTTCGGGTCCGACACATGGCTCATTGCGCGCGACATATGGTAGCGACGGTCAGCATCGAAAAAGCCGAAGAAGGCGTCTATTACCTCTACCGTCGAAAGGATCTTGAGCTTATGGGCATCCTCGATATCCATCACTTCGTAGCAGATATCGTCGGCGGCCTCCACTATATATACCAATGGATGGCGTGCATAACGCAATGGTTCGCCGTCAGCAGACAGGCGCAAAATACCGAGCTCGTCGGCCACACGGGCATAATCGTCGCGCTCGCTTTCGAAGAAACCGAACTTACCTTTGGTAGAAAGAATCGACTCGAAAGGATATTTCACTATCGACGCCAGAGTGGAATATGTCATGGCAAAGCCGCCTTTACGACGACCTTTGAACTGATGCGTGAGGACACGCAAAGCATTAGCATTACCTTCGAAGTGAGTCAGATCGGCCCATTGCCTTTCGCTGAGCTGAGACTTCAGTTCTCGCCCGGCTCCTTCGCTGAAGAATGTGCCTATAGCCCTTTCTCCGCTATGACCGAAGGGAGGATTGCCGAGATCGTGAGCCAGACATGCCGCCGCAACTATATCGCCGAGATGGTCGAAATGCTCGACAGCCTGCCCCGTCGAGATGTATTTCTCGCGCAGGGCCACGGCGATATTGTCGGCCATGGATTTGCCCACACACGCCACTTCCATACTATGGGTCAGGCGGTTGTGGACAAAGACACTGCCGGGCAAGGGGAAAACCTGAGTCTTGTTCTGCAGGCGCCGGAAAGGCGAAGAGAAGACAAGGCGGTCGTAGTCACGCCTGAAATCAGTGCGTGTGGCATTCTTCTTGGGATCGTGATAATCCTCAAGTCCGAAGCGCTTGTCGTTCACAAGGCTTTCCCACTTCATGCGACCGGTATTTACCACTTGGCGCTGTTGCCTATATAATTGAACGGAGTGATGGCATTGAGCTCGGCACGTACGTCCTCACTGATACCTTCGAGGCCGGCGATAAATGTCTTGATGGCCTGTTCGTCGATATGAGTGTTGGTACGGGTAAGAGCTTTAAGGGTCTCGTAGGGTTTGGGGTATCCCTCGCGACGCAGGATTGTCTGTATAGCTTCGGCTACCACCGCCCAGTTGTCGTCGAGATCGGCACGTATCGCATCCTGATTGACAATCAGTTTGCCGAGTCCTTTGAGAGTAGACTCGATAGCGATAAGGGTATGCGCGAAGGGCATGCCGAGATTGCGGATCACGGTAGAATCGGTAAGGTCACGCTGCAGACGTGAGATCGGCAGCTTCATCGACAGATGACGGAATATGGCGTTGGCAATGCCGAGATTGCCCTCGCTGTTCTCGAAATCGATAGGGTTGACCTTGTGGGGCATGGCCGACGAGCCAACCTCACCCTCTTTAATCTTCTGTTTGAAGTATCCCATCGAGATATACTGCCATATGTCACGGTCGAGATCGATCAGTATGGTGTTGAGCCGGGCGAAGTTATCGCATATCTGCGCGGTGTTGTCGTAGTTGGATATCTGTGTGGTAAATTCTTCGCGAGTGAGGTTGAGGCTCTCGAGGAACTTGTCGCCGAACTCAGCCCAGTCGATACCGGGATATGCCACAGTGTGTGCATTGAAGTTGCCTGTAGCGCCGCCGAACTTGGCATTGATCCATGAGCTGTCGAGAACATCGAGCTGCTCCTCGATACGCGACACAAACACAGCCAGTTCCTTGCCGAGCGATGTAGGCGATGCCGGCTGACCGTGAGTACGGGCAAGCATGGGCACGTCGCGTAGAGTCTCGGCGAGCTCGAGGACAGCAGCATGGAGGCGCTGGTAAGCCGGTACCATGATCTGCGATATCGAATCGAGCATCATCAGGGGGAAAGCGGTATTGTTGATGTCCTGCGATGTAAGTCCGAAGTGGATAAACTCCTTGTATTCGCCGAGGCCAAGCTTGTCGAAGTTCTCTTTGAGATAGTATTCCACAGCCTTGACATCGTGGTTGGTTACTTTCTCGATGTCTTTTATCTTTGCGGCCTCTTCGGGAGTGAAGCGCTCGGGCGAATAGATAGAACGCAGAGATGCTTTGACAGCATCGTCGAGAGGCGGCAGTTGCGGCAGCCCGGCCTCTGACAAGGCGATGAAATACTCGATCTCTATCCTTACGCGGTAACGTATTACGGCGTATTCAGAGAAATAGTCGGCAAGCGGAGCTGTTTTGGAATGATAACGGCCGTCGACGGGCGACACGGCGGTAAGCGGAGTAAGTTCCATATGTTATATATTGTTTAATTGCTTAGAATAATGTATTACCTTTGAATGGCAGATATGAATCGATATGCCTCTTTTTCTTTTCCTCGAGTATCTCGTCGATCGCCAGAAAAATACCGCTCTCCTCCACGTCGCCGAACTCGTCGTTAATCGCGGTGCCGAACATACGCATTGTCGGCGACAGGCCCATGTAGGCATGTACGAGAGGCGGTATCGTGTCGCCATGGGCACGCACCTCAGCATTGAGAATCCTGAAATCGCTCTTGAAATCGCCACCGCAGAACAGTTTGGCGAGAGCTTCTTCGTCGGCATTGGTCTTAAGAGCCGTGATCGGACGCACAAGGCCGTCGGGATCGGGGAAATATTTGTTGAGGAAGAAAAGTATCATGTCGCGGCAAGCGGCAGTATAGCTCGGGTACATTGTCACTTTGCCGAAGAGATAGCGTATATCCTCGTGAATGACAGTGAGCGAGCCGAGACCGTCCCACAGATTATCGAGCACGTAGATGGCTTTGGCGCCGGCTCTGGAGCTCTGGTACTCGGGGCGGACGAAAGAACGGCCAAGCTCGAGCGTATAAGGCAGATACTCGTCGAGGAAACGCTGCGAGAACCTGAACATATGCCCTGTGGCTATCATCGGATTGCCGTCGGCATCGAAGGCGATGTCGCGGCCGCATATATACCTGTAGCCGCCAAGTATCAGCTTGCTGTCGGGATCCCACACTATGAGCTGTCGGCAAGGCTTCTCCATGGTGTCGAAGCGGTCGATATCGCATTCGAGTCCTGTGCCGCCGCCGGCCGTGCGGAATGCTATCTCGCGCAGACGGCCGATCTCGCGCATCGTGTTCGGCGCATTGTGTGCCGTAACGACATATATTTCATTGCAGCCTTTGTTGGTTGGCCGCAGGAAACGTTCGGGAGTAAGTTCCGCCTCGATGAGCGAACTGTCTATCGGATCTATTATCGGTTGATTCATATTATCCGGCACTAATATTAGCAGGCAGAGCATACACCATCTGCCTCAGACGGGCGGCTTCGGCAGCGGCTTCGGCACCACCTTTGAGATCCTGCCAGCTTACAGGCCGGCCACACGTCAGTGTAAAAGTCTTGCCCCGTGAACGGAACACCTCGCGTGGCAAGAGAATCATTTCAAAATTAAACTTAAGCCCCATACGCACCCTGCGGCGAGCCCAACGATAAAACGAGGGCGAGTTATGACCGTCGAAGTGTACAGGCACTATGTCGCGACCGCTTTCTATAGCTTTGGTCACAGCCATCTTGTTCCATGCAAGATCGGCCACGACGCCATCGTCGCCAAGACGCGAGCATAGTCCGGCAGGATATATCACTATGGGATCGTCGCCGGCGAGCAGACTGTCGAGCGTTCCGACAGACTCGCGGCTCTGGCGACCATGCTTGTTGACAGGCACGAAACAGTCGCGCAAAGGCTCCACCACCATAAGCAGATCGTTAACCACGAAGTGCACCGGTCTGCCATAATGCCGCGACAGCCACGATATCATGCTCATGCCGTCGAGCCCACCGAGCGGATGGTTCGACACAATGATACACCGTGGAGAACTCGGCAACAGCTGCTCACGGCGCACATCGAGAGTCACATCGAGGTCGCAGAGCACGCCGTCGCAGAAATCGGCACCACGGAGCGGAAAGTTGCGTTCGAGCAAACCGTTCAGCTCATCCTGACACACCAGACGCTCCAGCCACCTGATCACAAAACCCGGTATGAGCCGGGCCCGTCGTCCCAGACGGGACGCGAGAACTTCTCGGATGTTTATGCGTATAGGCTTATCTTCTGTCATAGCACTATTGTTCTGCAAAATTATGAATTTTTGCCCTAATATTTAGTCTTTGCCCGTAATAATTTGTAATTTTGCAACAATGAAATCACTATCCAACACATTTTCGTATGCCACGATCGGATCGCTGGGATTGATCGGGATCGCATTGTGCATATTTCCGGGAGCACCGTTATGGTCCTCCCTGTTCCAGATGTTAGGCATACTTGTAATAACACTGTTTGTCTACCGAAAAGTCTGCCCCGAGACAGCCGCAGGCCGGTGGATATTGCTTGCCGTGTGGACTATATTAGGAATAGGATTTGCTCTTAACGTCTGGTATTATACGACATACAGCGGCGGTACACTTGAGGCACCGGTGGTAACTCGCGACGCATTAAACATCTGGACTCAGATACAAAATCTGTACCACACAGGCAATACGAAAGGCGGAACGATGGCGGACTATGCCAGACTGATATATTATCTGAATATCGGAGGCACACCGACAGTCAACAGCTATATTGTACTCAGCATACTGTCGTTATTGCTGACTATGATATTTACCGGCGCTTTCGCTGCATATGCGAGCGGAAGTAGCGACCCCACGTCACGCCGTCGCATTTCGACTATGACCATGCTGCTTATGGCCTGCATAACTCATTTCATCGGTCGTGGCGATCTCTTTACCAAAGACATCATCTGTTGCCTTATCATGTCGCTTGCGCTCTACGCAATTGCGCGGCTGACCGACAGAAACAAGCCTTGGATCTCTATAATAATTCTGGTATGCTGTGGCATAGCGGCATATTACGCACGACCACACCTACTGATATTCAGTTGCATTGCCTTCTTCCTATTATGTTTTGTCACACCACGAAAGAACATGATAATACCAGTTGTCGCCATACTGTTTTTCATACTGTTATACTGGTTATCAATGCAGAAAAGCTATGTAACCTTCCTTGTCAATAACGATGGCACAACTGAATTTTCACTTGTCGACGACAATGAGAAACGTATGGCCGCATTCAGCCAAGTCATTCCAGACTACGAGAATGCAGGTATTCTACGCAAGATATTATATCTACCGTTTACAATGGCCGTTCAGTTCCTCATACCGCTGCCATGGTCGACCGGAGACCTTATAGAATACGGCCCGACGCTTGCAATTGCACGTTTCACATATCCGTGGTATCTGATCGGTGGCATCATCATCTTTTATCTGATCCGCTGTATACGCCGCTCTCCGAAAGGCATAATGCTTGCGGCATTGTTTGGCCTTATAGCGACAGCTGCGACAGCATATGTTACAGGCGGAACAGTGTCGAGATACTGCCTGCTATGGCTTCCGGCTCTCGTTCCATGCGCCGCATGGGTGCTTACGTCCGGACGCTACAAAGAAAAAGATTTCCGCATCTGGGCTTGGATCTATGGCAGCGTACTTGTCATCGGGCTCATCATAGTGGCTGTATGCCTACATATTTACTCTCCCGGAGGCTGGGGCTAAATAATGAAAATCTCGATAGTCACGATCACATATGGCGACGGGGCCAAGCTCGACAGGGCTCTGCGGAGCGTCTACGAACAAGTACTTACTCCCGGCGATGAGGTGGAACATATCATTGTGAACAGCAACAAGAGCCTCCCCCCGGCACTTGAAGCTGCATCGCACCGCAAAGACATCAAAATCATCAACACGCCGCCGCACGGAGTATACGCAGCCCTAAACACCGGCCTCGCTGCCGCCGACAGCGATATCGTCGGTCTGCTCCACGGAAGTGATTATTATCCCGACAATACAATCCTTGCGACTGTCGCGGACACATTCAGGAACGGTAATACGGACTTTGTCTACGGCAACATAGACTATGTAAGAGGAATATCGGCGGTCAGGACTTCCGGCTCCTACAAAGCCGACAACTTCCACCCCGAGCACCTCTATTATGGTTATGCGCCTCCGCATACGAGCCTGTTTGTCAGCAAAAAAGTGAAAGAAGCCCTCGGTCGGTATAAAGAAGACTACAGGATAGCCGCCGACTTCGATTATTTCGTCAGACTCTTCCTGCATCCGGCCGGCTTCAAAGGTTCTTTCATTCCCAAAGCGCTGGTCAATATGGACGACAACGGCATGTCGCGCACGCTCTACTCCCGACTATACACCAACACAGTCGAAAAACGAAGAGCCTTGCGGGAAAACGGCATTAAATCGTCGTGGGGCAAGCTGATGCGACGATACTTTCTCCATTTCAAACATCAAAACAAATGAAGACACCGGTATTTATATATGCTCCCGAGAGTAGCTTTATCATACCCTATATGCGTCGTGAGTTTCCGGGCAAGGGCGATATAGCCGAGTCGTTCGACGATAGTCCGGCACTGGCCGTGATGATATCATCGACCGACATCTACACTCCCGACGAAGGCTGGCTCGACGAGGAAGCGGCTGTAAATAATAAATCGCCATGGGTCAAACTTGAGGAAGAGTTCAGCGCCAAAGCCTCGGCGTCCGGTACGCCTGCCTATATATTGCGCTGCGCGCCTATCGTCGGTACGGGAATGACAGGCTCCGTCCGTCGTCTTGCCGAAAGCATCTACCGTGGTGTATTCTTCCATTTCCCCGGCAATGAGGCTCGCAAGAGCATAGTGCATGCCACCGATGTAGCTCGAGCCGCAAGATTTATCGCAGACAACACTTTAGCTCCGAGGATATACAATCTTACCGACGGCGCGGATCCCACGCTTCACGACATAGCCGAAGCCCTGGCCTACCGGATGGACAACAAGCGTATCAGCAACCTGTCGACAAAACCTCAGCAATGGTTCGGCCGGCTCGTATATGGCAAGGAGCGCTATTCTTCCTACACCAGCTCGGAACTCTTCTCATCATCACGCATACAGGCGGCCGGTTTCAAGCCTACCGACACCTGCGATTACATGCGCAACCACATCTACGACGATTCAAGCCTCTGACCATATGTCTGTCCTAAATGATTTTTTCTCAACGCTCAAAGGCTTAGGCAAGATAGCCTTATTGTCGCGTCCATGCACTTCGCTTCGTGGACGGGCCGAAGGCGACCGGCTGATAATCATGGCCAACGGTCCGTCGCTGGCCGACACTATCGCCACTAAAAACGACATACTGAAGTCCACCCCCTCGATGGCTGTGAATTTCGCAGCCATAGCGCCGGAGTTCAAAGAGCTGAAACCCAGATACTATGTACTTGCCGATCCGCATTTCTTCTCCGACAAAGAAGATGTCAACCTCGACAAATTACGTCAGGCCCTCGCTGCTGTCGACTGGAAGATGACACTGCTCGTACCTGTCGGCTACGGCAAAAAGGCCGGGCAACTCTACGGAAATATCGAAACAGCCACCTTCAACGCAGTCGGAATCGAAGGGTTCGCATCCATATGCCATGCTGCATTCCGCGCCGGTCTGGCAATGCCACGCCCACGCAACGTGCTCATTCCATCGATTATGCTCGGCATAGCCATGGGTTACAAAGAGATAATAATAACAGGCGCCGACCACTCATGGATGAAAACGCTGTCGGTAACCGACGACAACGAAGTAGTGTCGGTACAGCCACACTTCTATGCCGACGGCAAAGAAGAGCAGACCCGTGTCCGCCACGAGTACCGCAACTACCGCCTGCATCAGATCGTTGAAAGCTTTGCTGTAGCCTTCAGAAGCTACCATCAGATAGCCGGCTATGCAAAATCGAAAGGCGTAAGCATCATAAACGCTACGCCGGGGAGCTTTATCGACGCCTTTCCCCGGACAACGCTTTAGACCCCGTTCTTAGTCACGACCGAGCGCCTGAAGCACCTGCTCCGATATCGACGCCATTCCCTTTTGATCAGGATGCCCCGACTGCTTTTGGATATCGTGCAGTTCGACATACTCTATCCCGTAGTGCTCGCATATCTTCTTTGTCGACTCCGTGATATCAGGCCGTAGCTCGCTATTGATGATAAACAGTATCCTGACATTGGGATAATGTTTCTTGGCATCGTCGAGCAGCTTGGCGAGAGCCGGACGATAAAAATACAGATCGCCTCGCTTGAAATCGCCATATTTGTACTCGCCCACGGCGGCTCCGCACCAGCTGTCGTTGGTTCCGCCGAATATAAGTATTATATCGGGATTGCCCAGTTTTGTCACGCGGCTCATAAACGAGCGGTCGCTGTAGTCCTCGTCGCCATAGCCCGTATTGCAAATGGTCGAGCCCGACCAGGAGTCGTTGACACCCAGTTTATAACCGCCTTCGTTTATCGTACGCCACCACCATGTCTGCATCACATCATCGACATCGGTCTGCGAGCGGTCGGGCCGCGCATGGTACCATATGGCATTCTGCGGAGGTATGAAGCCTTCGAAGGTGGAATATGAGTCGCCGAGTATGGCGATGGTCTCGCGTGCGGATATCGGTTCGGCAAGCATTAACAAGGCCGACACGACTAACAATATCTGTTTCATCTCTGTGTTTCTGTATGCTTAAGGTTTTTACGACTGCAAATGTACAAAAATTTTGTTTTGCTCTCGACTTATTCGTATCTTTGACTATCGTCTTAGATACTCTCGCTCGGCAAACCAAAATAAATTTTGTTTTGCTCTCGACTTATTCGTATCTTTGACTACTGTCTTAGATACTCTCGCTCGGCAAACCAAAATAAATTTTGTTTTGCTCTCGACTTATTCGTATCTTTGCATCCTCAATAAGACAATTAACGACATGGGATTCTTCGATTTCTTCAGCAAAGATAAAAAACAGAACCTCGACCGAGGCCTTCAAAAAACTAAAGAAGGTGTTTTCGGGAAATTACGCCGTGCTTTTACCGGCAGGCGCACTATCGACGACGATTTCCTCGATGAGCTTGAGGAGATTTTTATCACAAGCGATGTCGGAGCGGAAACAACACTCAAGATAATCGACCGCATCCAGGCCCGAGTGGCTCGCGACAAATATGTCGACATGGACGAGCTCAACGAGCTGCTGTGCCAGGAGATAAGCGATCTTCTTGCCGAAAACGACGCCACCGACGCGCCCGGCCAGTTCATGCCGCCGGCAGGGAAGAAACCGTATGTCATAATGGTTGTCGGAGTAAACGGCGTAGGCAAGACAACGACAATAGGCAAACTCGCGCACCAGTACAAAATGGCCGGCAACAAAGTGATGCTCGGCGCGGCCGACACATTCCGTGCGGCAGCAATCGAGCAGCTCGACGAATGGGCCCGTCATGCCGACGTACCTGTTGTGAAGCAGAATCTCGGAAGCGACGCGGCAGCTGTTGCCTTCGACACTTTATCATCGGCGGTGGCCAACGATATTGATGTAGTGATCATCGATACGGCAGGACGTCTGCACAACAAGAAAGGCCTGATGGACGAGCTGTCGAAGATAAAACGAGTAATGGAGAAAGTAGTGCCCGGGGCACCCCACGAGGTGTTGCTTGTACTCGACGGCTCTACCGGCCAGAATGCTTTCGAACAGGCCCGTCAGTTCTCGGCCGCCACACAGGTAACACATCTTGCCGTTACCAAGCTCGACGGCACAGCTCGCGGCGGTGTCGTGATAGGCATCAGCGACCAGTTCAAGATACCTGTTAAATATATAGGCATAGGCGAAGGCATCGACGACCTGCAGCTCTTCGACAAACGCGCATTCGTAAGTTCTCTATTCGGAAAACAGGAATGACAAAACGCATTCACGTAAACATCTTCAGCCTGGGATGCTCAAAAAATCTTGTCGACAGCGAACGACTTGCCCGTCGGTTCAGCGATGCCGGCGTTGACATCGCATTTGATGAGGAAGTACCGCCGCACGGTTCTGTCGTAGTGGTAAACACATGCGGCTTCATAGGCGACGCCAAAGAGGAATCTGTCAACGAGCTTCTTCGCTTCATCGACCTTAAAAACCGCGGTCACATCAAGACCGTATATGTCATGGGCTGTCTCAGCGAGCGATACCGCGCCGACGTGGCCGAACAGATGCCCGAGCTCGACGGCATTTTCGGCAAATTCGACTGGACCGGAATAGTCGACGACGTAATAGCGCGACATACCGACGAACCGCTCAAGCCGTGGCAACGCATCCTTTCCACCGACAGACACTACACATACATCAAGATATCCGAGGGCTGCAACCGTTTCTGCGCCTTCTGCGCCATACCTCTTATCACAGGCCGGCATCACTCGCGCCGTCCTGAAGAGATACTCGAGGAAGTGGCCGAACTCGCGGCAAAAGGCACTCGCGAATTTAACATCATAGCCCAGGATCTATCGTCGTATGGCCGCGACCTCGACAACGCCGGCGACAACGCGCTGGCCGATCTTATCGACCGTATGGCCGACATAGAAGGTGTCGGGATGATACGCCTTCACTATGCTTATCCGTCCGATTTCCCCTACAGCATACTGCCTGTTATGGCTCGCCGCAAGGAGGTGTGCAAATATCTCGACATCGCCCTGCAGCATATCGACGATACCGTACTTTCCAACATGCAGCGACACATCAACGGCGAACAGACACGCACGCTGCTCGAGCGTATACGCCGGGAAGTGCCGGGCATACACATCCGCACGACAATGATGGTCGGATTCCCGGGCGAGGACGATGCCGCGTTCGAGCGTCTACTTGATTTCGTGCGCGAACAACGCTTCGAGCGACTGGGCGCATTCGCATACTGCGAGGAAGAGGATACCTTCGCGGCCCGAAACTTAGAAGACAATATACCCGAGCAAGTCAAGCAGCGACGCCTCGAGAAACTGATGGCCGTACAGGAAGAGATAGCAGCCGAAGTGGCCGACTCTGAAATAGGCAAGACACTGCGTGTGATCATTGATGAATACGATCCCGACATGAAGAGCTGGATAGGACGCTCGGAATTTGACTCGCCCGAAGTAGACTGCAATGTTTTCGTCGCCGCCGACAAAGAGCTCGAGACAGGACAGATTTACAATGTCCTCATTACCGACAGCGAAGGATTTGACCTCTATGGAAGCATTGAATCTTAACGCGCCGTTCCTCATCTGCCGACTGCCGGGAGAGTCTGCGCTGAAGGTCTACACCGACGCGGCACTGACCGACAATGAGATTACATTCGGCGACTTCCATATATCGCGATGGCTGTCCGAAAAAATCGGGTTGCTGCGTGTCGACAACCGTCCTACGGGCTTCGACGAATACCGTGCCGCTGTAGAAACAGCCGCCCGGCACTCGGCCGAACGCCGGGGCAAGACGGTTATCGCCCGTACCATCTGTGGCACATTCAAGAGCTTCGCGCCTCTCGAGATGGCCCGAAAATACTTCAAGGCATTCCCGTCCATGTTCTGCTTTATGTTCTACCATCCTCGCACGGGATACTGGATGAGCGCAAGCCCCGAGCTGCTTGTGGAGTTCGACGGCAGCAAAGGCACCACACGGGCTCTCGCCGGCACTCGCAAGGCGTGTGAGAACACGGCATGGGACAAGAAGAACCTCGACGAACACGAAATGGTTGTTCGCGACATACGCCAACGTGTAAGAGACCTCGGCAATGACTGGTCATGCTTCGCTAAAGACAGCCACAACATGCGTTACGGCAATATAGAGCATCTGTGTACGCCGATAGACATAGCATACCACGGCGACGATGTGGCCGACATATCTTCCGTCATGGAAGCTCTCAACCCGACTCCGGCCGTTGGCGGTTATCCTCGCGAAGAAGCTCTTGCCGACATCGCCGGACTTGAACCGATCGACCGCAAGTTCTATGGCGGCGCTATCCGGAACAAGACCCTTGCCTATATCATACTCCGCTGCGTACACTTCGACCACAAGCACTGGTGCGTGTACACCGGCAGCGGCATTACCGGCCTCTCGACAGCCGACGACGAATGGGCCGAGACCGAGGCCAAAGCCCGGCCGCTCATCAATCTTCTCTCCTTATTTTAACCCCTCCTTTCTCCATGCCCAGTCTGAACAACTCAACTTCACGACATATACTCGCGCTTGTAGGGCTATCGTTAAGCATACTTCTGTGTCTGTCGGTCTTGCCGTGGAGCAGGCTTACCAATAATGCTCTGAAGGACTTCAACCTGTTCGAAGACCTCTTTCCGCCCAAGACCGCACCGACAGTCACGACGGCCTCGAGCATAGTGGATCCTGAGCTCGAAGAGCTTATGGCACAAGCCGGCGCATCGGGCGACGGGACGACCTTGCCCGGCGGAGCTCCGCTTGCAGCCGATACCATCGCCACCGATTCGGTAGCGACAGATTCGGTCTGTCAGCCCGAGCCGGAAATCGAGACAGCAAAGGCAATAGAAGGCTCCGTCGCCATCGAGAACTACACCGGCGGCGAGATGCTCGCGCATTACCGCCAAGCTCTGACAGAGGCAAAAGAGCGCACTGTGCGTGTCGCCGTGATAGGTGATTCTTATATCGAAGGCGATATATTCTGCTCGCACCTGCGCGACATACTACAACAGCGCTATGGCGGTTCGGGTGTAGGATTCATGCCTGCACACTGCGAGTTTCCGGGCTTCAGGCAGACGGTGGCCCAGTCGAGCAACGGATGGGAGATGCACGATATCCGAAACATGAGCCGCAAAGACACCCTGCGCACACTGTCAAGCGATTACGGCATCGGACAAAGCAATGCATTCTCCATGTTCGAAGGGCGTAAGAAATTCCCCACCACAAAGTCGTGGGACCGCACGACATTCGTTTTCCTGGCCAAACAGAGCGGCTCGATAAACATAACGGATGCTTCGGGCTTGGCCCAGACATTTGAAGTCACACCCTCAGACTACCCTCAGGCGATATCGCTTGAAGGCACTACTACGAAGGCCAGGATATCGTGCTCGGTGCCCGGCATAGTCGCTCTCGGCACATATCTCGATGCGGCAAAGGGCGTGCAGCTCGACTGTATGTCGATACGCGGCAACTCGGGTCTCGGCACGAGCCGGATCAATGCCGGCTTATGCCGACGGATAGCTCAATGGGCCGACTACGACCTGATAATCGTGGAGTTCGGCATGAATGTGCTCAGCGCCGAACAGACCGACTACACACCCTATATGATCAACATGACTGCCGGCATCAGACATCTGCAGGTATGCTATCCCGACGCCGACATAATAATAATGGGTGTCGGCGACCGCGGAGTAAAAGCAGGCACAGCCATCGAGTCGCTGCCCACGATAGAGGCAATGACAAAAGCGCAGCGCGAGACCGCACGCAGAGCCGGTGTACACTTCTGGGACACACGCGCAGCGATGGGCGGCGACAAGGCGGCTGTTGACTGGCGCAAGCGTAAACTTCTAAACGCCGACTACATACACCTCAACCACGACGGAGGCGGCGAACTGGCTAACATTTTCGACAAGGCACTGACTCATGCGCTGGAAGAATAGACTGTTGGCCGCCGGCGCGATGATGCTATGTTTCTGTGCCGCCGCACAGGACGATGACACACAGTCGGATCTCCGCCTCAACCCGGAGATAGAAACGACCGACACTATCGCGCCGATAAATTATTCCGACTATCCGTTCATCCGCCTCGACAAAAACAAGATAGACCTCAACGGCGATGACTGGAGCGCTCTGTCCCAGAAATACCGGGCTGCCACAGAAGGCAAGAGGCGCTTCAATATCGTATACCTCGGCGACTCGCACATACAGGCCGACTTCGGCGGCGACATAGTGCGTCAGCGTCTGGCCCGTAAATCGCACTTCGGCGGCCGGGGTCTTATAGTACCCTTCCGGCTTGCCGGCACAAACCAGCCCAACGACTACAAATTCTCAATGAGTACGGCATACACATCGGCCAAGCTCATGCGCACGCCATGGGTCACAGAGATGCCGTTTACCGGCATAGGACTTCAGCCGCAGACACGGGACTATTCATTAAGTTTCCTGTCGGGCGACTACACACGCACACTGCGGCTGCATACGCGAGGCAATGCACCCGAGCCGGTCTCGGTCAAAGCCGACGGAGAAACTGTCAGTTTCACAGCATCCACCGACAGCTGCGGACTGACAGTCATAAACATCGACCGCCCGGCACTTGACTTCGAGATACGCCTGAAAGGCGACAAATCGACCGTATTCGGAGGTATAGAGCTGATAGACGACACTGTAGGCGTAATGCTCCACTCCATAGGCAACAATGGCGCCACATTCTCGTCGTACAACACCATCGACCGCTTCGGCAGCGAATTATCGGCTCTGGAGCCCGACCTGATAATCATTGCATTAGGCACCAACGAGGCTTTCGGCAGGACATCAGCCGAGACCTTGCAGAACGACATCGACGTACTCCTCTCAGGCATACGCAATTACAGCCCGGAAGCCAAAATACTGCTTATCGGCCCTACCGAATGCTACCGGCGGACATATCAGCGACGCCGTGGCAAACGGCGTCGTGTGCGCACGACCGTGGTCAACACCAGAGCCGCCACCATGGCAAAAGCCATAAGGCTCTATGCCGAAGAGCAAGGCATACCATACTATAATCACTATGCCGTGGCCGGTCCGGCAAGCAAGATGAAAGCATCCAAAGTACTGTCGCGCGACGGAGTACACTTCACGGCCACCGGTTATCGCCTGTGGGGCAATCTGCTCAGTGATGCCATCTTACAACATTTACAGCCATGAACATCAGTTTCTGGATATCACGACGCCTGCGACTTCGCGGCAATGGCAGCAGTACTGCCGGAGTAGTCATAGCCATAGCCGGTGTGGCCCTGGCTATAATAATCATGGAGTTCACACTGGCTATTGTCGTCGGTTTTAAAGACGGCATACGCAACAGGCTCATGGGCTTCGACGCCCAGATATCTGTGTGTCCGCCTGTCGGCAAGACCCTCGAGGCATCGCCGGTACTTGTAGAAACTATCGAAAAGGCACTGCCGGGATGCGACATGCGCCTGGTCATGCGCCAGCCTACTCTGCTCAAGACCGACAAGGATTTTGAAGGGATAGTCTTTATAGCCCAGTCGCCCGAAAGCGATTTCGCCTTCGAGAAAGGCAACATGGTGGAGGGCGAATGGCCCGACTATGCAGCCGACAGCTGCGACAACAAGATAGTGATATCCGTACCGACCGCCAATGCTCTCGGCCTCGGTGTCAGCGACAAGGTGTACAGTACATTCTTCATCGACGGCAGCGTGAAGATGCGCCGCAACACCATTGCAGGAATATACCGGTCGAATTTCGGCGAATACGACAAGACAGTCGCATACGCGTCGCTGCGCATGCTGCAGCGCGTAGCCGGTATCGACAGCATCGCCGGCAACAGAATAGACATACGCGGCTTTGCGCCGGACGATATCGCCGCAGCGGCCGACAAGCTGCAGTCGACACTTGTCGACGAAGCCGCCGCAGGCAAGCTCGACCAATATTACCCCGTCGACACCGTACTGCGCACAGGCATACTCTATTTCAACTGGCTGTCTTTGCTCGACACCAATGTTACGGTTATCTTCATCCTAATGATATGCGTGGCCGGCCTCACACTCGTATCGAGCCTATTCATCCTCATACTCGAGCGTGTGCCTATGATCGGAGTTCTACGCGCCATGGGAGCTTCCAAATCATTCGTACGCTCGATATTCATCGACATGGCAATGAGAATAGTGGGACTTGGCATGATAATAGGCAACGTGGCCGGCATATCCTTGCTGCTGCTACAGAAATACATACAGGCCGTGCCGCTCGACCCCGACATGTACTATCTCGACTCCGTGCCAGTAGAGATACGGCCATGGGCCTTTGTGGCTCTGAATGCAGGAGTTATAGTCATTGCATGGCTCATTCTTGTGCTTCCGGCACGGCTCGCGTCCTCGATAGATCCGACAAAGGCAATTAATTATGAATAGCCTACGCACTTTTTGGCATGATAATTGTTAAAGAAATATATACACCTCTCTACTTCGAAATATATTCCTTATCTTTGCAATAATTAAGCTAAAACTGTTAATGAGCAATAACACCGACATACAGAAACTCGTCATAGAGGGAATCCAGAACCGCAAGGGACACGGAATCAGCGTGATAGACCTTAGCAACATCGACACCGCCGCAACCGGCACATTCATCATCGCCGAAGGCAATTCGACCACACACACGGCATCCATAGCAGAAAGCGTGGAAGAGCACGTACGCCTCAACAGCGGTGTCAAGCCTTATGGCATCGACGGTGCCGAGGGCAGCGACTGGGTTATTATCGACTACGGCGATATCTGGGTACACATATTCATGCCCGAGACCCGTACTCGCTATAACCTCGAGGAGCTCTGGAGCGACGCTCCCATCGAACAAGTAGCCGACCTCGACTGAGCCCTTACCCTAACTAAAACATAAAAGAACATCACATAATGGCTTTTCCTCCCTCAAACAACGACCCTTCGAATCAGAAGAAAGCCCCATTCCGCTTCAGCCTGTGGTGGATGTACGCTATCGTTCTGCTTTTTCTCGGAGGCATATTCTTCTTCGACAACAACACCGTGACCAAACAGGTCAATTACTCTACTTTCGAGCGTTATGTCGAGCAGGACCACGCGATAACAAAAATTATCGTCTACAGCGACAAGAAACTCGTCGAGGGCTTTCTCAACGACTCTCTGGCGCAGGTCATCTTCAAATCGAGCAACTTCAAGCCCGGACAGAACATTCAGGCCAAAGTAGAAGCCAACATACCGTCGGCCGACAAACTGAGCGAGAAAATCGAGCAGTGGCGCCAGTCAGGCGCATTTACGGGCGACGTGGAGTTCGAGCAGACAAGCCAGTTCGGCAACTTCATCTGGACCCTGCTGCCCTTCGTTCTCTTTATCGGCGTATGGGTGTACATCATGCGGCGCATGTCGGGTGGCGGCGGAGCCGGCGGCTCGGGCGGCGGCATATTCTCTGTCGGCAAGTCGAAAGCCATGCTGTTCGACAAGAACAATGCCGACAAGGTCACATTCCGCGACGTTGCCGGTCTTAGCGAGGCCAAGACCGAAATCGAAGAGATCGTAGAGTTCCTGAAGAACCCCAAACGATATACCAATCTTGGCGGCAAGATACCCAAAGGAGCGCTCCTTGTAGGCCCTCCCGGCACCGGCAAGACACTTCTCGCCAAGGCAGTGGCCGGCGAGGCCGACGTACCGTTCTTCTCCATGTCGGGCTCGGATTTTGTGGAGATGTTTGTCGGCGTGGGAGCATCGCGTGTCCGCGACCTCTTCCGCCAGGCCAAGGAGAAGGCTCCCTGCATCGTGTTTATCGACGAAATCGACGCCGTGGGCCGTGCCCGTGGACGCAATGCCGGCATGGGTGCCAACGACGAACGCGAGAACACACTCAACCAGCTCCTTACCGAGATGGACGGCTTCGGCACAAACAGCGGCGTCATAATACTCGCTGCCACTAACCGCGCCGATATTCTCGACAAGGCACTCATGCGTGCCGGACGCTTCGACCGTCAGATATACGTCGACCTCCCCGACCTGCCCGACCGCATGGAGATATTCAAGGTACATCTGCGCAAGATCAAGACAGCTCCCGACCTCGACATAGAGCTGCTGGCACGACAGACACCCGGATTCTCGGGCGCCGACATCGCCAATGTATGCAACGAGGCCGCTCTTATCGCCGCTCGCCACAACAAAGAAAATGTGAGCAAAGAGGACTTCAACGCCGCTGTCGACCGAATAATCGGCGGACTCGAAAAACGCTCGAAGATACTTACCGACGACGAGAAAAAGGCTATCGCCATCCACGAGGCCGGTCACGCTACCGTGTCGTGGCATCTGCAGTACGGCAATCCCTTGGTCAAGGTAACAATCGTACCGCGCGGCAAAGCTCTCGGAGCTGCATGGTATATGCCCGAAGAGCGCCAGATAGTGCCCTCGCAGGTGCTGCTCGACGACATATGCTCGCTTCTTGGCGGACGCGCGGCCGAGGAACTCTTTACCGGCCACATATCGACAGGCGCCGCCAACGACCTCGAGCGCGTTACCAAGCAGGCCTACGCCATGGTGGTGTACTACGGCATGAGTGAAAAGCTGCCCAACCTGTCGTACTACGACTCCACCGGCCAGAGCAGCATGTTTACCAACCCCTACAGCGACGACCGCGCACGTATCATCGACCAGGAGATATCGCGCATCGTCGCAGAGCAGTACGAACGTGCGAAAGATATACTGCGCCGACACACCGACGGCCACCACGAGCTTGCCCAGACGCTCATCTCGCGCGAGGTAATATTTACCGACGATGTGGAGCGCATATTCGGTCCGCGCAAATGGACATCGCGCACCGACGAGCTTTTCGGCCACAAGGACAACGGCGAGCCGACTCCGCCCCCGATCGACGATGTCGAGGCCACGGAAGTAGACAAATAAGCCTTCCTTACCCGAAGCGTTCTACACTACGATAAACGCATTAAAGTCCCCCGGGTTCCTCTGCTGCCTGTAGCACCAGGGAATCCGGGGGACTCCTATCCTATAAAAAGAGCCTAATAACCGGGGTTCTGAATAACCTGTCCGCGACCCTCAGTAATGATGTCCTGAGGTATGGGGAAGAGAAGATGACGCTCGTCGGCAGTTACGCTGCCTTTGTATTTGCGGGCATAATCTATAAATTTGCCGTGACGGATAAGGTCGGCACGACGCCAGCCCTCAAACCAGCCTTCGTGACCGCGCTCAAGCAGAACAGCGTCGAGGAAGTCCTGCAGCGAGGCGAAGTCGCTTGTCTTGTATTCCTTGAGGCCTGCGCGGACGCGCACTCTGTTGAGCAGGCTGACAGCCTCGTCGGTCACAGCATTGCTGTTACGAGCCAGAGCCTCGGGCTGAAGAGTGACGATGTCGGCAAAACGCAGGGCTACATAGTCGACAGAACCAGTAGTACCCTTGTCGGCAGAATACATGCCTGTCCAGTCGCAGTTGAACTGCTCGTAGAACTGTCCGGCCAGAAGGGTGTTCACATCGTCCTCAGTCTTCGGGAAGACCGTGGAGTTGAAACCTTCGTAAGTCTCCGACTCCAGATCGGAGCAGGCGCCCGAAAGAAGAACACCCAGGGCAAAGGCCCCTATAAGTAATTTATTATTTTTCATGTGTGGGATAGCTTAGAAAGTGATTTCGACACCAAACGAATAAGTGCGCACGTTGGGTACAGAGTAGTCGCAGTCAACAGACGCAACAGCCCGACTTGGATGCAGAGATGATATTGCGGATAAAGAACGACGACCCCAAGGCCTTCGACTATCTCTTCCGTAAATATTATCGTCCGCTGTGTGCCTTCACGAGCCGTTTTGTGTCGCGTGGGGAGGTAGAGGATATCGCCGCCGACTGTCTTATGTGGTTCTGGGAGCATCGCGGCGAAATGGAGATAGGTTGCTTCCGCACCTACCTTTTCAACATGGCATACCACCGCTGCCTGCGCATCATCGACCGCAAACGTCTGGGGCGTGAAATAAGCGAATATATGGCAGCCTTCGCCGAGCGCTATGATATATCTGTGGCGGCGGTGCTCGAACGGTCGGAGTTGCGCCAGCGCATAGCGAAAGCTATCGACGAGCTACCCGAAAAGTACCGTGAAGCCTTTATGCAGCACCGTTTCGAGGGGCGCACATACAAAGAAATAGCCGACGCGACAGGTCTGTCGCCCAAGACCGTAGACCACCGCATCGGCATGGCCCTCAAGATACTGAGAGCCAAACTTGGCGGCGAGATGCCACTGGCACTGATACTTGTAGCCATAGCCGCCTCCCTTCCCGACAATATGGAAAACGAGAGCGCATTCTTAGACCCAGTCCCTCCGGCATCGTGCGAGCGCAGCACAGAAGCCTAAACCCACCGACAAGCACAAAAAGACTGCAGTATGACCGTAACAAGGCTATACTGTTGCTTTGTATGCGAAAATTTTATATTTTTATCAAAGATTTCGTTTCTACGCTTTACAAAAGTTTTTTTTGCGCCAATCATCAAACCAAATCATATATGAAATCATTTCTACTTCTAATGGCGGCAGCGATGATATCGCTGTCAGCGACAGCCGATGAAAGCAGACACGCGATACAATCGCGTGCAGACTCACAGAAAGCTATCCACCCGCAGCTTCTCAAAGCCAAGGCGACTCTGTCGAGGAGCACCGGGTCCGGGGCACTGACCGAAACTCCGGCCGGAAAGCTAACCGACAATATGACCCTGTCGGAGTTCGCCCTCTATCCGCGCGGTTTCGAGATCTATCAGCACATGACATCCGGCAAGGTATCAGCTATCGTCGAGGGCGACGACGGATGCCTCTATGTAAAGAATCCCATAAGCGTGTACACCACCGACTCATGGCTTAAACTCGAACATCGCGAAGGCACCACCTATGTGGCCCGGCTACCCCAGCCGGCTACCGAGGCTTGGGAGTATGAAGGAGAAACCGTGTGGCTGAACTACGACCGTCTCGACCTCGACGAAGACGATGGATACTATTTCCCATCGTTTACTGAAAGCGAGCTCAGCTTCAAATATGAAAACGGCGTTCTGACATCAATCGATGAGCTTGCCGAAAATGAGGAAATACCCGTAATGCTCGGTCTGACCTACAACATCTATGGTCCTAACGAAGCAGACGAGGCATGGGCATGGTTCGGTGCCAACAACATCACTGTCAAACCGATGGACAAAACACCCGTAAGCCTACCCGAAGGTATCGTCGGAGAGAAAAAGATAATGAATACTGCCGAAGGCGAAAACCTGGCATGGGTAGCCGTATCAGGCAACAATGTCTATCTTCGTCCGGGTGCAACATACGGATATGCAGTCGGTAAATTAGCCGACGGTAAAGTTTCTTTCGAAAGCAACCAGTATTTAGGCGTATCCGAGAACTCGCACTGCTATTTCTATGGCGGCACTTCCGAGTTTGTCGAAGACGAGGAGTACCTTAACGGTGGCTATACCGTATATCGCCCTGCCGACAATATAATCTTCAGCTACAATACCGACGGAGCGATACTCAAAAGCGACGCAGCCATAATCATAAACGAGGGAGACCTCACTTTCTATGGGAAAGAAGTTTTCGACAAGCCTGTAATACAGGATTATGAGTCAGTAGAGGCAGCGCCGAAGAACCCCGTCAACCTTGACTACAGCGGCTATGACGATTTCGACGAATATGGCGTGTTCAAATTCGAACTTCCGACCGAAGCCGCCGACGGCACTGCGATAAGCAAAGTAGACCTGTACTACAATATATATGTAGACGGCAGCGAGACGCCCTATGTATTCTCGCCTGACATGTATGAGCTTATCGGATCGCAAATGACCGACGTACCTTACAACTTCAGCGACGGCGACTACGACTTTACCGTCAAAAACGAACAGCACATCATCGTACTGTACGAAGATTTCGCCCGTGTAGGCGTACAGAGCATAAACGTAAGCGGAGACAAGGAGTACAGATCAGCTATCGTATGGAACGACGGCAAGATAAGCGGTATCGAGCCTGTTGTCGCCGATCCGTCCGGAAAATATGAGTTCTTCGACCTTACAGGCCGCCCGGTAAACAATCCCACCGCAGCAGGTATATACATACGCCGGCAGGGTAATCATACGCAGAAGGTAATGATACGATAGGCAAGAGCTTGACGTAACAACAAAAGCTGCATGGCAGGACGACAAGATGTCGTAACCTCTGCCATGCAGCTTAATCTTTTGTCAAATCGGACTATAGCCCGGACTGTAAAGGGCCTTACTTGAGGCGGAAGAAGTAGCCGAGGGTTAATTCAAGCGACATGTTTCGCGATGCGCTGAATGTATCGGCCTTCGACGCCGGATATATGTTGCCGAGACCATAATAGAATCGGGCCTCGACAAGCACCGAATGACGCGGCTGCACATAAAACTCGCCGCCGACAGAGGCACATATGCCGTAGTCGAATTTATTCTTTGCGTCGGTATAGAGCTGTTCGGTCTGGCGGTTGCGAGGGAACTCACTCACTTCGCCGGGATGCTCGTAGTCGAAATTGGCCTTAATCGACGATCCTATAAGATAGGAGACCTGAGGGCCAAGATTTATGAAGGCCTTAAAGCGGCGGCTGCCGAAATAAATCTGCGTGAGCAGTGGCAGATTGACATATGTAAGCGAACGGGAGTAGCTGAAGGGCGCATCCTCGAAATTTTCTTTCCAGCCGCGCTGCACCCAGCCCAGTTCCGCGATGAGGCCGAAGAGTTTCTCCTCGGTATATCGGAATGTCACGGCACCTGCTGTTCCGCGGTTCCACAGCTGCTTTACCGACGGCGAGAACGACATCTGCGCCATCGACACACCGGCACGGCCACCGATACTGATATGAGGTTTATAATGTGTCTCGGCCGAAGAGACAAGACATGCGGCCAAGACTACGACAAGGATCAACAGACGCTTCATATCACACGGGCCGACACTGTGCCGTCGGCATTATATTTGATTATATAAAGGGCTGAATTGCTGTAGCCTGCGCCTGATTTGTCGAAATCGAATGTCGACTGCACGCCTGTATACGAGCGAGGCGACAGGGGATCGAACACATCGCCGTTGGCCGTGAGATTGCGGATAAGGAAACAGCCGGTGTCATAGCCCAGGAAAGCCTGCGAAGGTATGCTCTCGATAACGGGAGTGCCGTAACAGCGCCTGAAGGCTTCATTGAGACTGCGGCTCTCGAAGCTGTTGAAGTTATCGAAAAAGCGCGAGTACACCATTGCGTCGAGCTTGTGCAAGAGGTCGAGGGCATCGCCACGGAAGGCTGTCCAGTCGGGATAACCGAACACCTCGACACGTGCTCCCGGCAGCTCAGAGCCGCTGTCGTCGACACCGGAGGCCGCGATAAGCCTGTCGCGGAGCGCTTTTATGACATATGCGAATTTATTGAACTCGGCAAGAGTGCCCGACGAGGGTACGACCACATATTTGCGTCCGGCCGACACATCGAGACGTTCCACATCGGCGCTTACCAGATTGCTCTCGTACTCCATCACTACAGGCTCTATGCCACGGGCACGGCACCGGTCGATGAGATACGACACAAAGGGTTCCTTCTCGTTACGGCCTGTCTTACTGCGCAGTACCAGCGGCGTGAAGTCGGCATACTCGGCCTCGAAGGCATCCGCCGCAAGACGGTACATGTCGAGATGCGGTATATTGGCCTGAAGCACCTGAGGATTAATCTGGTAGAGGCTGTCGGCGACAATAAAATTATTGAGCACATAGTTGCCGTTGGCCAGAGCCAGACCGGCAAGCATGCTATAGATCTTCTGATTGTTCGGAGCGACAATTACCGAAGCCTTGGTAAGTGTCTCATACTTCATCACTTCGCTCAGCTGCGCCGAATCCACATCGACATCTATGGCATAGATATCCAGCATGCCCGAACGGGCGGCCAATGTATCGGCAGCCAAGAGGAATCCCTTGTAGAAGTCGAGGGCGAGCCGGTTCTCGCGTGTCGGGTTGGCATTGTCGAGCCCGAAGGGCAACATAACAGCTATCGACGGACGCTCGGCAGGGACTGAATCGGCCATGACACCTATCACTACCGACGACATGGTGTCGGCCGGTGTAGCGATTATGACTTCATCCTCCATTACGGCTATATCTTCACAATAGAGGTCGTAAGGGAAATATAGTATCATACCTTTTTTCACACCATCGTCGGCGGCCGGATTATGAGATATGATCTCCTCGCGTGTAAGGCCCAGTTTCTTGGATATGCCGTACACGGTTTCTTTCTGCTTTACCTTGTAATAGTAGTATTTGGTGCCGTTGAGGTTCTTTGTCGGCAGATCAAGGGCCGCTGCCCCGAGGGCAATGGCCACTATCGCCGTCAAAGCGCTCACGAGTCGGGAAAGACGCATGTCTGTGTAGATTTTAATTAGTGTGCAAAGCTACAAAAAAAAATCCAAGTAACAAAAAAGAAGCGGCCACCGCTCGGGGCAACCGCTTCTGCAAGCTGTATTGGAAGTGAAAATAATATGTTCACGGCCACTTACGGCATCATCAGCCGCAGGGTCGGATGACATTTTCTATCGATTACTGGTGCTCGTACTTGAGAGTCATCGAGGGCTGATCGCATACCTCGGCCGGGCCGAAGTACTGGATAGGACCGGGATATACGTAGCAAGTATTGTGAGCCCATTCGTCGCGCTGAGCAGCGAACTTCTGGAAGGGAGCACCGTCGAGACGGACAAGAGCTTTTTGGATCACAGGTTTGTCCTGTGCGTTACGACGCTCGATGTTCATCATCATAGTGATGGGTATACCGCCGGGAATCCACTGTACCGCAGGTTTCACGAGGTTGCGGATCGACGACATGTAGCCGGTCACGCCTGCGTTGATGAGCGCAGAGGCGTTGTAGCCCAGTGAGTAGCAGTAGTCGGCGTCGAAGTTCGAAGGATCGGCGCAACGGCCTTCATAGCCGAAGAAGTGGTGGAGGGCAGAGAATTTGCCGCCTACCTCGGAGAAGTGCTTGTCGGCGTGCAGACGGTCTGCGACAAGGCCGCTGAGCAGCTTCTCGGTCTCGATGAGCGACACCTGTACGTTGCCGTGGGGGTCGCGGTCGAGCATAAGCTGACGGGCAACCTGTGTGGGGAGCTTACGCAGCGAAGCCACGTTCTCGGCCGACATGTTGTCGAAGATAAATTTGGTAAGTTCGGCTTCGTCCATCTTTTCTACGGCTTCCTTGTTTGCGCCGAGGAGCTCGTTGAGCTCGCCGATGAGACGCTTGAACTCGGGGATGAACTCGATAAGGCCTTCGGGGATGAGGACGGTACCGAAGTTGTTGCCTTCGGCAGCACGGGCCGATACGATGCCGGCAATGTAGTCGACAATCTGGTCGAGGCTCATGTTGTTAGCTTCGATCTCCTCGCTGATGAGGCAGATGTTGGGCTGAGTCTGGAGTGCGCACTCGAGGGCGATGTGGCTTGCGCTACGGCCCATGAGCTTGATGAAGTGCCAGTATTTTTTAGCCGAGTTACAGTCGCGCTGTATATTGCCGATAACTTCCGAGTATACCTTGGTAGCGGTGTCGAAACCGAAAGAAGTCTCGATCACGGCATTCTTGAGGTCGCCGTCGATAGTCTTGGGGCAGCCGATAACCTGTACGCCGGTGTTCTTCTCCTTATAATACTCTGCGAGGATGGCAGCGTTGGTGTTGGAGTCGTCACCGCCGATGATCACGAGAGCTGTGATGCCGAGCTCGTTGAGGATTTTAAGACCTTCGTCGAACTGCTCTACCTTCTCGAGCTTTGTGCGGCCCGAACCGATGATGTCGAAACCGCCGGTATTGCGGTATTCGTCGATGATAGGAGCAGTCAGCTCGATATAGCGATGTTTAACAAGACCGTCGGGGCCCATCAGGAAACCGAAAAGACGGCTGTCGCGATGAATCTTCTTGATACCGTCGAAGAGGCCGCAGATCACGTTGTGACCACCGGGGGCCTGACCGCCGCTGAGGATTACACCGACATTGACCGGCTTGCCGGCTGTCGGGCTGGGGTTCTTTTCGAAGCGGATTTCGGGGAGGCCGTAAGTATTGGGGAAGAGAGCCTTGATGGCTTCCTGGTCAGCCACCGACTGGGTGGGCTGTCCCTCTACTACACGCACAGCGCCTGCAAGGGCGATGGGCAACTTGGGTTGGTAAGTCGCGCGAGCTTTTTGTAAAGCACTCTTTTTCATAGTGTTATGATAGTAGCATTAATGTGTTCTTTGGAGGTGCAAAGTAAGCAAAAATTTTTGATAATTCGTCACTCCAAATGTGAATAAGTGTTGCACGGGCTCGTTTTTAAACCTTTTCGCCAATTATTACCGACAAAGGCCTGACAAATGACAGCTCGGGCGGCAGATTTTCAAGTTCAAATTGCATGTTATAAAAATTTATGTTAACTTTGCGGCTCACAATTAAATTTTAGGACCATGAATCTAAAGCATCTTACCCTTGCACCCTTGGCAATGGCATTGGTCGCCACCACATCGTGTGATGGCAAAAAGGACAATCAGCTCACAAAGGCTGAGATCGAAGACGGCTGGGAGCTGCTCTTCGACGGCGAAACAATGAACGGCTGGCGCGACTACAACGGCGACTCCCTTACCGAGCCCTGGCATGTGGTCGACGGCTGCATCCAGGCCAAAGGCAGCGGCAGCGACGGCGACGGATATATCGTGACCGACCAGGAATACGACAACTTTATCCTCGACTGGGACTGGAAGCTCACTCACGGCGGCAACAGCGGTATGCTTTATCATGTAGTAGAGAATCCCTATTTCAAGGTTCCTTATGTTACCGGACCGGAATACCAGCTGATCGACAACGAAGGCTGGGAAGAGGTCAACGCCCCCAACAAGCTCGAAGAGTGGCAGAAACTCGGCGTAGACTACGCAATGCACCTCCCCGACCCCGACTCGATGTTTGTCAATCCGCAGGGCGAATGGAACAATTCGCGCATCGTGTTCGACAACGGTCACGTAGAGCACTGGCTCAACGGCCACAAGATCCTTGAGTTCGAAGCCTGGACCGACGACTGGCAGGCTCGCAAGAACAGCGGCAAGTGGTCGCACGCTCCCGAATACGGCCTCGCCCGTACAGGTGTGATCTGCCTCCAGGATCATGGCGATCCCGCTTCGTTCAAAAACATCAAGATCAAACGCCTTCCCAAGAAAGAGACTGCTCCCGAGTCGATCTTCAACGGCGTAGACCTTACCGGCTGGACACCCTACGGCACAGAGAAATGGTATGTCAAAGACAGCCTTCTCGTATGCGAGAGCGGTCCCGACAAGCAGTACGGCTATCTTGCAACCAACGACTACTATAAAGATTTCGATCTCACACTCAAATTCCGTCAGCAGGCCAACGGCAACTCAGGCGTATTCTTCCGCTCGTTCGTAGAAGAACCTGCCATCGTACACGGCTGGCAGTGCGAGGTAGCACCCAAGGGCTGCGACACCGCAGGCATATATGAGTCCTACGGCCGCGGCTGGCTCCAGACCATCCCCGACGAGAAAGAGGATATCCTCAAGGAAGGCGAATGGAACACCCTCCGCATCCGCATCGAAGGCGACCACGTGCAGACATGGCTCAACGGCGAACCCATGGTCGACTTCAACGACGAGCTTATCGGCAAGGCCCAGGGCCGCATCGCCCTTCAGATCCACGACGGCGGCGGCATAAAGGTAGAATGGAAAGACTTCGAAGTGCAGCGTCTCTGACAAGACCCTCACAGACCCTTTACAAAACAGCACTGCCCGGCCGGGCAGTGCTGTTTTTGTTTTATTTTATAACTTTTCAGCATTAAAATTGGTCGTTAGGATTTTTCTCGCTAATTTTGCAGCCGTAAAGAGCACGATAGGTCTATGTCTTTATACAACAACACTTCAAAGCCTGATACAAACCCGGTCGGGCAGCGGCCATATAAGCTGGGCGTTGCCTTGAGTGGCGGCGGAGCACGCGGCTTCGCACACGCCGGGGCTCTTATGGCGATAGAGGAAGCCGGGCTGCGCCCCGACGCTATCGCCGGTGTCAGCGCAGGCTCTGTGATAGCCGTGCTCTATGCTGCAGGTATAAAACCTATCAATATCGGCGACATCTTCGCCCGACATAGTTTCCGCGACTTCGCAGAGCTCAGCTGGGGCAAGGGCGGTATCTTCAAGATCGAAAAATTCATGAACCATATCCTCGATAGCATCGGCGACAAGCGGAATATCGAGGATCTTAATATACCTACCTTCATAGGCGCCTCCGACCTCGACAACGCCACTCCGCACATATTCGACCACGGCGAGATAGAGCCGCGCATGCTGGCATCGTGCTCGATACCTATCATATTCCCCCCGGTCAACATCGACGGCACACACTATGTCGACGGCGGCGTACTGCGCAATCTGCCGGCATGGGCACTGCGCGACAAATGCGACTATCTGATAGGCATAAACGTGAGTCCGCTGCGCAAGAAAGACAGCTACAGCTCTATCATCGAGGTGGCTTTCCGCACATATAACCTCATGGCAAAGGCAAACCAGAACGAGGACATGGCTCTTTGCGACCTGTCGATACAGACTCCCGAGATTTCAGACTATGCCGTCTTCGACCTCAGCAAGATCAAAGAACTCGTGATAAGCGGATATATGCACACCCGTTCGGCGCTCAAGAAAGCCGGCTTGTGGAACAACAATCAAAACGACCCGAAATGACAGCATCCAAGCCTATAATATACCAGTTGCTTCCGCGTCTCTTTACCAACTATTGCGACGCACCCGTATGCAACGGCACTCTCGAAGAGAACGGCTCCGGCAAGCTGAATGCCATAACACCCACCATACTTGACTCTATCCGCGGCCTGGGCGCCACTCACGTGTGGTACACCGGCGTGATCGAGCATGCCCACGACGCCGACTACACCCGATATGGCATCGCACGGCACAATCCCCACGTCATAAAGGGTCATGCCGGCAGCCCCTATGCGATTACCGACTACTACGATATCGACCCCGACCTCGCCGAAAACGTGCCCGAGCGCATGAAAGAGTTCGAGGCTCTTGTAGAACGCACCCACGACGCCGGGCTGAAAGTGATCATCGACTTCGTCCCCAACCACGTTGGGCGCCAGTACCACTCCGACGCCAAGCCGGCAGGCATCGAAGATTTCGGACACAACGACAATACCGAAATGTTCTTCGAGCGCGACAACAACTTCTACTACATCACACGCCAGCAGTTCGCTCCGCACATCGATCTCGGCAGCGGCGCCGACGCATATGTGGAGTTCCCGGCAAAGGCCACGGGCAACGACTGCTTCACGGCCTTCCCCACCAAAAACGACTGGTACGAGACCGTCAAGCTCAACTACGGCATCGACTACGGCAACGGCAGCCGGCACTTCGACCCGATACCCGACACATGGTTCAAGATGCTGCACATACTGCGCTTCTGGGCATCGAAGGGAATCGACGGCTTCCGTTGCGACATGGCACATATGGTGCCGCTCGAGTTCTGGCACTGGGCTCTGCCACAGGTCAAACAGCACTATCCGCATGTGATATTCATCGCCGAGATATACGATGTGTCGCTCTACCGTCCTTTCATCGAGTATGGCGGCTTCGACTATCTCTACGACAAGGTAAACCTCTACGACACCCTCCGCGCCATAGAGACCGACAACTGCTCGGCCGCGCGTATCACAGGCTGCTGGCAGACTGTCGAGGGTATCGCTCCCAATATGCTCAACTTCCTCGAGAACCACGACGAGCAACGCTTCGCATCGCCCTTCTATGCCGGCGACGCCACACGCGCCATCCCCTCGCTGGCCGTGAGCACATTCATAAACCGCGGCCCGATGCTCATATACTTCGGGCAGGAGCTCGGCGAGCCCGGCACCGACGCCGAAGGCTTCAGCGGACACGACGGACGCACGACCATATTCGACTACTGGAGCGTTGCATCCGTACGCCGCTGGCTGAGCAAGGGCAGCTGCAAAGGTCGCCTCACGCCGCAGGAGCGTCTGCTGCGTAAGCAGTATGCACGCATCCTCTCGCTGGCCAACAGCGAGGCCGCGATAGCCGAGGGCGACTTCTTCGACCTCATGTACGTCAACCTCGACAATCCCACCCTCAATCCCCACCGTCATTACGCATTCCTGCGCCACAAAGGCGACGAGCTGCTTGTGATCGCAGTCAATTTCGGCGACACCAACAGCGACATCCGGCTCAATATTCCGCGCCACGCCTTCGAGTGTCTGGGGCTACCTCAGGGCAAGGGAATAGCCGCCGGCGAACTCATAAGCGGCCTCCGTGGCATAAAGACACTCAGCCCCGACGAGCCCTTCGAGATAAGCGTAGCCGCACATGGAGCTTCCGTATGGAAACTCAACACCGCCGATTTCGTATCAAAGCAAAACAAAAAGAAGAAATAAACCAACCCGAAACCAACATCATATTCTCCAATGGATACAAGTCTTCATCCCTTTAAGATCTTCTCAGGCACAAAGTCACAGTACATGGCCGATGAAATCTGCAAAGAACTCGGCGTAGAGCTGGGTAAAATGAAAATCGAACATTTCGCCGACGGCGAGTTCGAAGTGTCGTATGAAGAAACCGTTCGCGGCTGCGACGTATACATCGTCCAGAGCACATTCCCCAACTGCGACAACCTCATGGAGCTCCTCCTTATGATCGATGCCGCCAAACGTGCGTCGGCACATTCGGTTATCGCCGTGATACCCTACTTCGGCTGGGCCCGTCAGGACCGCAAGGACAAACCGCGCGTGTCTATCGCCGCCAAGCTGGTATCCGACCTCATCGTGGCTGCCGGTGCAAACCGCGTTATTACCATGGATCTCCACGCCGACCAGATCCAGGGCTTCTTCAACATTCCGCTCGATCACCTCTACGCTTCTTCGGTGTTTATCCCCTACATCCAGAGCCTCAATCTCGAGGATATGGTAATCGCCACCCCCGACGTTGGCGGTGCCAAGCGTGCCAACAGCTACGCCAAATACCTCGACGTGCCTCTGGTACTCTGCCACAAACAGCGTGCCAAAGCAAATGTCGTGGCCAAGATGACCGTGATTGGAGATGTGAAAGACAAGAACGTGATCCTTGTCGACGACATGGTGGATACCGCCGGCACTATAACAAAAGCCGCCGACCTGATGATGGAAAACGGAGCCAAGAGCGTACGTGCCCTCGCATCACACGCCATCATGAGCGATCCGGCATCGCAGCGCGTTACCGACTCGGCTCTTTGTGAAATGATCTTCACAAACTCCATCCCCTTCACAAAAGACTGCCCCAAGTGCACCATCCTCTCGGTGGCACACCTCTTTGCCGACACGATCCGCAGAGTACACTGCAACGAATCTATCTCGTCGCAGTACCTCATAAAGTAAGTTTTACTGCATATCACACATTAACGATGCCTTGCCGGAGCCGGCAGGACATCGTTATTTTTAATTACTTAAGACTATGACAATTACACGTTTAAGCGCGGTAATAATCTTCGCTGCAGCAGCTTTCGGCGCCTATGCCGAAGGATATCAGGTCAACACACTGAGCGCCCGGCAGAACGGTATGGGACATACCGGCACCGCATTGAAACTCGGAGCAGAAAGCATGATCTTCAACCCGGCCGGACTTGCCTTCGAAGAACACGCCATCGATTTCCAGGGCTCCGTGACAGGCATATTCGCTCACGCGACAGCCAAAATAGGCAACACGGAATACAAGACAAGCAACGGTCCCTCGACTCCCATGGCCTTCAATCTGGGCTTCAAAGTATACGACAATCTGGCAGCCGGCGTAAGCTTCTACACCCCTTACGGCAGCGGTATCAAATGGGGCGACAACTGGCCCGGAGCCGTCCTCAACCAGAGCGTGGACCTGAAAGCGTTTACCATACAGCCGACAGTGGCATGGAAGATACTGCCCGGCCTGTCGATAGGTGCCGGCGCAATGATAACATGGGGCAACGTCGACCTCAACAAAGGTCTCGTTACCGACACATCGCTCAACGGCCTGCTCGCCTCGATGGGCAACCCCTATCGCTTCGAGGACACACCGGCATCGGTAAACCTCGTCGGCCGAGCCGCCACTACCGTAGGCTTCAACGCCGGCGTGATGTGGGATATCTGCCGTGAAGTTACCGTCGGCGTATCATATCGCTCCAAAATGATGCTCAAAGTCAAATCTGGCGACGCATCGCTGCGCTATGCCAACGAGGTGGCGCGCACACTGCTTCAGGAGAAACTCAATGTGCTCAACGAGGCCAATTTCGCCGCCGAGATGCCTGCCCCGGCCATCCTCAATTTCGGTGTGGCATACCGTCCGACCGAGAAGCTGCAGATAGCTGCCGACGCACAGCTCACTTTCTGGAACGTATACAAGAAACTCGAGATCGACTTCCTGAGCGAGACTCTTAAGCCTTACAACCAGAACCTTACAAAAGACTACAGGAACTCGTGGACGATCCGTCTCGGCGCCGAATACGAACTTACCGAACGCTTCGACATCCGCGCCGGCATGATGATCGACACCACACCTGTAAACGACGACCACTACAACCCCGAGACTCCCGGCATGACCAAAATCGAGCCCTCGGTAGGCTTCTCATTCTCGCCGATAAAGAACTTCGCCGTAGACGCCTCGCTGCTCTACGTCGCCGGTCTGGGCAAGGACAACGCCTCATGCTCATATCCCGATTTCCTTACCGGCTCGGCTGCCAAATTTACAGCCGACTATAAAGTGCACTCATGGTGTCCGGCTATCGGCTTCCGCTTTAACTTCTGAGGCTACTGATTGTTAATTATTAAAAAATGAAAGCAAAAGGCACGGGCAAAATCGTGCCTTTTGCTAATTTTTTTGTAACTTTGCCAGTCAGAAGACCAAATTATGCACATACGCCATTACATTATATTATTAATTGCAGGTATAATGCTCTGTAGCTGTGGAGAATACCAGGAAGCGCTAAAGAGCCACGACGTCAATTACAAGTTCGAGTATGCCAAACGCGCATTCGAGAAGAAGAAATACGTTCAGGCAGCAACCCTGCTCGACGACTGCATCGCGGTATTCAAAGGTTCCGACAAAGCAGAGGAATCACTCTACCTCCTTGCCATGAGCCACTACGAGAACAAGGACTACGCCACTGCAAGCGTCTATTTCAAAAGCTATTACAACCGTTACCCCAAAGGCAAATACGCCGAGGCTTCACGCTTCTTCTCGGGCTACGGCTACTACCTCGACTCTCCCGAGCCCCAGCTCGACCAGTCGGGCACGATAAAGGCTATCGAAGAACTACAGGCCTTCCTCGACTACTTCCCTCGCAGCGAGAAAGTATCTATCGCACAGAACGCCATCTTCGAGCTTCAGGACAAGCTTACACTCAAGCAGCTCCAGAACGCACAGCTCTACTACAACCTCGGCAACTACATGGGCAACAACTACGAAAGCGCTGTGATCGTCGCCCGTAACGCCGTAAAAGACTATCCTTACTCCAAATATAAAGAGGAACTTGAGCTCCTTATCCTCAAGGCACGCTATCAGGAAGCAGCCAACTCAATAGAGGAGCGCAAAGCCGATCGTTTCCGCGACGTTATCGACGAGTACTATTCATTTATAAACAACTACCCCGACAGCAAAAACCGCGAAGAGGCCGACAATATCCTGAAGATCGCACGCCGCTACGTCGCAGAATAAGCTGCCATCCCTCGAACCTCATTAGACATTAACCGACAAACAATTCGCTGAATCATAAGTTAAGATGGATTTCAAGAAAAGCAACACACCTGTGACCACCGTCACACGCGACATGATCGAACTCTCGCAGCAGACCGGCAACGTATACGAGACAGTATGTGTCATCGCAAAACGCGCAAATCAGATCGCAGCCGAGATGAAGAGCGAACTCGAAAAGAAGCTCCAGGAATTTGCTCCCTACAACGACAACCTTGAGGAAGTAAGCGAAAACCGCGAGCAGATAGAGATCTCGCGCTACTACGAGCGCCTGCCAAAGCCCACTCTTATCGCTACTCAGGAGTATATCGATCACAAACTCTTCTTCCGCAAGTCAATCAAAGACCGCACAAACAACTAAGTTGACCGGATACCGACAGTATACATGGCTCCACTACCCCGAAAAAGGGTTATGGAGCTTTGTCTTTTTCGATTCTGAACCATAAGGCCGTATACTTGTTTTAATTATAGTTCTAAAGCTCAGAATCGCTTCATTCACCCATTATGGAAAATTTCAGCTACTACTCTCCCACTTTATATGAGTTCGGACGCGGCGCTGAGGAAAAAGTCGGCATGCTGACATTCCTTACCGGCGCCACGAAAGTAATGATTGTATACGGCAAGAGCCATGCGAAGAAGACCGGTCTGCTCGACCGTATCGAGAACTCGCTGACCACCATAGGCATCGATTTCATCGAGCTCGGAGGCGTAGAGCCCAATCCCGTGGACACCCTCGTATACGAAGGTATAAAGAAAGGTCGCGCCGCCCATATCGACGGTCTCCTCGCCGTGGGCGGAGGAAGCGTGATCGACACTGCAAAAGCTATCGCGGCCGGCATACCCTACAAGGGCGACTTCTGGGACTTCTACTGCGGCAAATCGACCATTACCGAAGCCCTGCCCGTAGGAGTCATGCTAACAGTACCCGGAGCCGGCAGCGAAGGATCGGGCAACTCCGTGATAACGCGCACCGCCGACGGCAACACCAAGATAAGCCTGCGCACCGACAGCATACTGCGCCCTCGATTCGCAATAATGAACCCGGAGATGACCTTCACACTCTCGGCCTACCAGACAGCAGTCGGCATTACCGACATGATGTCGCACATACTCGAGCGCTACTTCTCGCCTACGACACGTGTAGAAATTACCGACCGCCTCGCCGAAGGCCTCATCATGGGACTCATGGCCGAAGCGCCCAGAGTGATGTCCGACCCCAGCGACTATCAGGCCAGGGCAAACATCGAATGGGCCGGTACACAGGCTCACAACGGCCTGTGCGGATGCGGACGCCGCGAGGACTGGACCTCGCACGCCATGGAGCACGAAATTTCGGCATTATACCCCCACATACCACACGGTGCCGGCCTTGCCGTAGTGATGCCGGCATGGATGGCATTCATGGCCTATCACAAGCCCTCCAAGATAGCTCAGTTCGGCCGACGAGTGTTCAACATCGACGAACGCGACGACCGCGCAGCCGCCATCGAAGCTGTCGCACACTACCGCGCCTTCCTTACCACCGTGCTGCGGATGCCGGCCACATTCCACGATCTCGGCATCGACGAGCCCGACATAGACACTATGGTAACACGCCTGCACATCAACAAAGGCGAGACCATCGGCGGCTATTATCATCTTACCGCAAAAGAGACACGTCAGATCTACGAGCTCATGCTCGGCGAATAAACATCGCATACCAAAACCAAAACCCGGACCGCGCTCCACATCAGAGCCATCGGTCCGGGTTTTGTTTGTTATTTGAGTCTGATCACATCATTGTCTTGGCGAAGTCGGCCACTGATGTTGCCAGGGCTGTGGCCTGATCGGCATCATGAGCCTCGGCATAGATACGCACGATAGGCTCTGTGTTCGATTTGCGCAGGTGTACCCAACCGTCGGTGAAATCGATCTTGACGCCGTCGATGTCGGTAATGCGTTCGTCGGCATAGCGCTCTTTTACAGCAGCAAGGATAGCGTCGACATCGGTCGTAGGCTCAAGCACGAGCTTCATCTTCACTATCTCATAAGCCGGATATGTCTTGCGGAGTTCGCTCACGGTCTTGCCCGACTTGGCAAGCAGGGTAAGGAAGAGAGCCACGCCCACAAGCGCGTCGCGGCCATAATGAAGTTCGGGATAGATCACGCCGCCGTTGCCTTCGCCGCCTATCACGGCTCCGGTCTCCTTCATCTTTGTGGTAACATTTACCTCGCCTACGGCGGCAGCGTTGTACTCGCCACCACGGGCACGTGTCACATCAGCCAGTGCACGGCTCGAGCTGAGATTGCTCACTGTATTGCCGGGAGTATGCTGAAGCACATAATCTGATACCGAGACAAGGGTGTATTCCTCGCCGAACATCTTGCCGTGCTCGTCGACTATGGCGAGACGGTCTACGTCGGGATCGACAACAAAGGCAACGTCGGCCACGCCGGTAGCCATGAGATCGGCTATGCCGGTCAGGTTCTCGGGAATAGGTTCGGGAGTGTGGGCGAAATCGCCGGTAGGAGTGCAGTTAAGCTCTATTACCTTCTCTACGCCCAGTGCCTTGAGCAGCTGAGGTATGATGACGCCGCCGACCGAATTGACCGCGTCGACAGCAACGGTAAAATGTGCATTGCGTATTGCCTCCGTATCGACGAGCGGCAGAGCCAGCACGGCGTCGATATGACGGCGGTTGTATGTAGTGTTGACATATACCTTGCCAAGTTCGTCGACACCGGCGAAATCGAAGTCGAGTGATTCGGCCAGACGCAGCACTTCCTTGCCCTCGCGGTCGCTCAGGAACTCGCCGTGCTCGTTGAGGAGCTTGAGAGCGTTCCACTGACGGGGATTGTGCGAGGCGGTAAGGATTAGGCCGCCGCAGGCATTCTCCCACACCACGGCAAGCTCGGTTGTCGGGGTGGATGCAAGGTCGATGTCGACCACATCGAAGCCCATGCCCATGAGTGTACCACACACCAGACGATCGACCATGGCACCCGACAGACGGGCGTCGCGGCCTACAACGATAGTGCGCGAGTTCTTGCTTGTGTTACCGGCGATAAACCGTGCAAAAGCGGCTGTAAACTTTACTATATCGATAGGGCTGAGGCCATCGCCGGCAGGGCCGCCGATGGTTCCACGGATACCCGATATGGATTTAATAAGGCTCATTGTGTTATAAGTTAGAATGTTGGTTAAGTAAGATGTTGGAAGCTACCGAGGGGCGCAATCACTTGCGGCGCTCGTATGTGAGGCGCCACAGGTAAGGCTGCACGTTGGTGTTCTCGCTTATCACGCCCATCTGCGACTTGATCACTATATTTACCTCGCAGTCGACAGGCAGATAGCGCAGAGGCACCTGTATGCCCTGTCCCCACTGGTACGAATTGTTGATCTGGAAGTTGTTGTATCTGAACCAGGCCGGACTGAGGCTTATATTGTTGCCGCTTCCGTTGGGGAGTTCGCCGTTCTTGTAATCCGACAGACGGTAGCGTGTGTAACGGAAGTATATCTGCTCGTCGTCGGTCACACGGTTGCCGGGAGTGCCGGCGTTGAGCACCTGCATGTAAAGCGTACCGTCATTGTCGAGACGATAGTAAGGAGCCCTCGGACCTACCTGGAACACTGTGTCGGCAGGTATTTCAAGCTCTACGATCTGGTCGGCAAGGAAGTTGTTGGTATACATGTTTTCTTCGTTGAGAAGCTCTGCATATGATTTACCTTCGCTGCATGATGTCGCTGTCAGACCGGCGATAGCCAGCACGATAGCGCCGAAGAAGTGGAGTGTTTTCATTTATTTATAGTTTAACTTTTTGCTTGTAAAACGTTTACGGATCTCGGGGATCTTCGATTTGAAGTGAGCCACAGCATCGTCGAGCGAACCGTAAAACTCGCCGCCGGCCGCATTGAGATGACCGCCGCCGCCGAAATATTCGCTGCACAGATCATTCACGGCGAAGTCGCCCTGACTGCGCATCGACACGCGTATGCAGTCGCTTTCCTCGCGCATGAACACGCTGAACACCACTTTTGGTATCGCCAACGGCTTGTTGACCAGGCCCTCGGTATCGCCGCGTGTGTAATGGAAACGGTTGAGCTCGTCGCGGCTGAGCACCATGAGCGAGCAATGTATCTCGGGTATCAGCTCCATCTTGCGCAATATAGCGTAGGCGTTGAGCCGCAGACAGTTGGACGAGAAGGTGTTGAAGAGTATGTTGTTAAGCTTTTCCTTGTCGGCGCCCTTGCGTACAAGTTCGGCCACGACAATATAGAGCTCGGGGTCGTTGCAGTTGTATGCGAAATTACCCGTATCGGTCATCATGCCGGCAAGTATGCACTCGGCAGCCTGCTTGTCGATGAGGTTGAAAAGCTCGAGGCGGCACAGAAAGCGGAAAAGCAGATATGCGGTAGCCGGCATATCTGTATGCGAGATCACTACATCGGCCTTGAGGCCGGGATCGAGATGATGGTCGATAAGTATTTTGGGAGCGGACGAGCCCTCGAGCACTTCTGCCAGACGCCCGGTGCGCCGGGGCTCGTTGAAGTCGAGACAGAGTATAAGGTCGGTCTCGTTGAGCAGACGGCAGGCGAAGTCGAAGTACTTCGACGCATCCACAATCTCCTTGGCGCCCGGAAGGTTCCTGAGGTTATCCTGATACGAATCGGGTATAACAACCTTGGCGTCCTTGCCCATGGCTGTCAGCACATGGGCCGCGGCAAGCGACGAGCCTATAGCGTCGCCGTCGGGGCCGGTGTGGCATATTATAGTCACACGCTCTGCGGCGTCGATAAGGGCCTTGGCGCGGTCGATATTTTTCTGATCAATCTTGCGTGATATCATTTACAATAATTATCGCGCAAAATTACGTAAAATATGCCAAAACTCAAACCCTCTGCTTGTTAATAATGGATAAAACAAAAGTGAACCGCCAGCCGTAAAAAAATTATTACGTTGCATTAAACCTTTGCCCGCCGCGGCAGTCTAATACAAGATAATATATCATAACTTACTATGAAAAGAACACATATACTCCTGTTGTTTGCCGTACTTGCCGTCAGCGTTTTTGCGGCCGTGAAAAAACCTCTTGTCAGCTCTGTCGAACCTCCCTACTGGTGGACAGGCATGGCCAATGACACACTTCAGCTCTTTATCTACGGAAACGATGTCAAGAATGCCCGAATGAGCGTCGACTACCCCGGTGTCGACATCGTCGGGGTCGCCGATCTCGACGGATCTCCCGATTACAAGGTAATCTACCTTACTTTAGGGAAGGACACCCGTCCCGGCACCATGGAGCTGTCGTTTGTCAACGGCAAGCAGAAACAAAAAGTAACTTACGAACTGAAGAAGCGCACCTGGGATCCGGCGTCAAATCCCGGCTTCGACGCTTCCGATGTGCTCTACCTCATCATGCCCGACCGCTTTTCGGACGGCGACATCAGCAACAACGACCTGCCCGAATCAATGAAGCCGGCTCTCTCGCGAAATGAAGGCGCAGGCAAAGCTCGCCGACACATGATGCGCGGCGACACGGGAGCCGACCGCTCACGCCCCAACTCACGCCACGGCGGCGACATACAGGGCATGCGCAACCATCTCGACTACATCGAAGATCTCGGTGTGACAGCGATATGGGTCAACCCTGTTCAGACTAACAATCAGCCCGGCGGTTCTTACCACGGCTATGCTACAACCGATTACTACAACATCGATCCTCGCTTCGGAAGCAACGACGAATGGCGCGAGTTTGTGGCCGACGCGCACAGCCGCGGCCTCAAAGTGGTAATGGACATGATCTTCAATCACTGCGGCAGCGAGCATGTGTGGATGAAAAAATTCCCGTCGAGCGACTGGTTCAACCATCAGGCCGAATTTGAGGCCGACGGCACTGTCGCTCAGACAACACACCGCAAATCCACTCTCCATGACCCCTACGGCAGCAAGAAGGACTACGACCGAATGGTCAACGGCTGGTTTGTACGCAGCATGCCCGACCTGAACCAGCTCAATCCCCACCTGATGGACTATCTCATACAGAACTCCATCTTCTGGATCGAGGACTCTCGTATCGACGGCATACGCATGGACACCTACCCCTACGCCGACAAGGACGCAATGGCTCGCTGGATCGATGCTGTGGAGCGCGAGTACCCCAACTTCAACATCGTGGGCGAATGCTGGTATGGCAACGACTCCGCCAATTCATTCTGGCAGCGCGGAAGCAAGGTCAACGCCACCGATCCGCGGCTTAAAACAGTAATGGACTTTATGTTTGCCCTCAATGGCGACAAATATTTCTCGGAGCAGACCGGCAACGGCGAAGGTGGGGGCGGCCTCAACAACGTATACGAGCACCTCGCAAACGACTTTCTCTACCCCGACCCGTCATATATACTCACTTTCCTCGACAATCACGACACCGACCGCTTCCTCCGCACACGTCCCGAGAATCTCGGCTCGTGGAAGCAGGGACTGACATTCCTGCTCACATCGCGAGGAATACCACAGATCTACTACGGCACGGAAATACTCATGCACGGCACCAAGGACAAGGGCGGCGATGCCAACATAAGGCTCGACATGCCCGGCGGTTTCCCCGGCGATACCACCACGGTATTCACTCGCGAGGGTCGCTCGCCGATGCAGAATGAGGCATTCGACTACCTGTCGAAGCTCCTCAAATGGCGCAAGAGCCCACAGGCAAACGAAGTGATTGCCCGAGGCTCGTTAAAACACTTTGCGCCGGTCGACGGTGTGTATGTCTACGCACGCCGACTCGGCGACAAGCAGGTAATAGTGCTTCTTAACGGCTCCGACCGTCCCACAGCTGTCGATTCGGAATATTACAGCGAACTGCTGACCGACGGAAACAAGTATAAAAATATTTTCGACGGTACTCCCTACACCCTTTCGGGCAAAATCGAGCTCGGGCCAAGAGCTACCTTGGTTCTGGCTAATTTCTAAGCCTCGTTCTTTATCTTATCGGTCCAGTCGCGCAGGCGAGTGGCGGTCAGCTCAGGATGGTTGACCTCGTCGAGCACGAGGCCGCGCATCGTGGCCCCGTCGCTCGCCGCCGAACGGTCGTAGTGGTATCCTTCGGCCGGAAACTCGCCGATAAATTCGGCGACGGTGCCTTTGAGACGTTCGTAAAGCACGCCTACGGCATCACAGAATGTATCCGACATTGTCTCGTCGCCGCAGCCGAAGAGAGCTATCTTGCGGCCGTGAAGATCGAGCGATTCCACCCCGTCGAGGAAGTCGTACCAGTCATCCTCGATTTCTCCGTTGCCCCATGTCGACGATCCCATTATAAGCAGATCGTAATTGCCTACGGCTGATGGTGCGGTGGAAGCCACATCATGGGTATCGGCATCAGCGACATTCATAAGTTTGCCTATGCGACGTGCGACATCGGCCGTTGTTCCGGTGGCCGAGCCATAAAATATACCTGTTTTCATATTGTATCGGTGTTAGTTGTCACTATATAAAACACCGGTACGGGTCAATGGTTCAGTCCTCGTCGGCCGAGTAGCGCGAGGGGAGCTTTTTCTTCGACTTGGCGCCGAGCTGTTCGAGCTTCTGTGCTCTGGCGATAAGATTGCCGGGGCCTCCGGTAAGCTTGGCGAAGGCGCTGTTCCAGGCATCACGGGCACCGCTCACAGCCTTGTCGATGCGGTCCATATCGTCAAGGAAGCCACGCAGTTTATCGAGCATCTTGCCGGCTTCGTCGGCTATGGCGAGGGCGTTGCGGTTCTGCTTGTCGTGGCGCCACATCTGCTCTATGAGCTTCACTATCGACATAAGGTGGGTAGGCGATATGATGAGCACATGGCTGTCGCAGGCGGTCTGCCAGAGCTTGGAGTCGAGATTCATGGCGGCAAGGAAGGCGCCCTCATGAGGAATGAACATCAGCACGTAGTCGAAACGGCCTTCTCCGACAGAGTCCTGATACGCCTTGTTGCGCAGCTCGGCGATATGCTTCTTTACCGAATAGACATGAGCCCTGGCATATTGCTCGCGCGCGGCCTCACTGTCGGCATTGAGCATGTTGATATAATCCTGTATCGACACTTTGGAGTCGATAATGATCTTGCGGCCCTCGGTGTAGTTGATTACCACGTCCGGCCGCAGGCGGTTGCCGTCATCGTTCGTTACCGACTCCTGCACGGTGTACTCATATCCGCGGCGGAAACCGGCCTGCTCGAGAATATTGTCGAGTATCATCTCGCCCCAGTCGCCCTGCAGCTTTGAGTTGCCCTTGAGGGCATCGGTAAGACGCCGAGTCTCCATGCTCACGGTGTTGCTGAGCACCACCAGATCGCGTATGCGCTCGCCGAGCGAGAAGCGTTCGCGAGCCTCCTTGTTGTATCGTTCGTCTATCGATTTGCGGAACGACTCGAGGTCGTCGCGCACCGGAGCCAGCACCTCGGCGAGCCCGTGGGTGTTCTGCTGCCGGAGGGCTTCGGAGTTGTCGGCAAGCACCTTCGCCGCCAGCCGCGCGAACCTTGTCTCGTAGTCATCAGAGCACCGTTCGGCCAGACGGGCATTCTCCACACGCGCCGCACTGAGCCGCGACCACAGCACGGCAATTACAATCACGGCGGCCACAAGAGCCGCCACGAGTATTATCACAGTTGCGCTCACAGAGCCTTGCCTCCGATCACTTCGTCGACGGGGTTGATTCGCCTCAGCAGCGATGCGCCGGGCTCGAACTCCATCACTATCTCGGGCGGCAGCAGCATGCGCTTGCCGGTGGAGAGATCCTCGCTTATGGTTTCGTCATGCTTGACCGGACGGAAAGTGCCGAAGGTGGGCACGGCTACGGAGTCGAGCTCCGCTCCTGTCTGCTGAAGGATGAGCGACAGGCCTTCCACCAGAGCGTCGACATCGGCCACCGTGCGGCCGGTACGCTCGCTGATAGTTTTTCGCAATTGCTTGTAGTCCATTGTCCGCAGGGCTTATTTCTTGATATATTTCTCTACATCGGCCACAAGGTCCTCGCCCTGTTTGTCACGACTGAGGATAGTGCCGTCGGGGCCTATGAGCATTATACACGGAATGCCGGTAATGCCGTAAAGATCGGTCGGCACTGTCTGTGCGTTGATGATATTGGGCCATTTAAGACCATGCGACTTGATCGCCTCGAGAGTGTTGGCCGGTTCATCCCACACGGCCACACCTACTATGTCGAGGCCCTTGTCGTGGTATTTTTCATAGAGATCCTTCAGCACCGCAGCCTGACGCATGCAGGGGCCGCACCAGCTTGCCCAGAAATCGACAAGAGTGTACTTGCCGGGCTTCACATAGTCGCTGAGCTTCTCGGCCTTGCCGTCGTTTGTGATGGTAAAGTCCACATATTTGCGTCCGGGCTGTGTGGCCTCGCGTTTTTCGGCGGCGTCGAGCATTTTCTTAACACGCTGATACTTGGCGAAATCAGGATACTTCTTGAGCATTTCACGCAACTCGGGCGCAGATGCCTGGCTCGCGTCGCCGTTGAGGAACACGTAACAGCCCAGGGGATTGTCGCGGTTTGCCATCATAGTGCTGTCGAGCACGGCATTGTATTTATTGAGGATTGCCTGCTGCCCTGCCTCGTCGGCCTTCTGGAAATCGGCAGCAAGTGCGTTGAGTCTGTTTCCCATGGCCCGAAGCTCGTCGTTGAGCATGGAGCCGAAAGCGCCGCCCTTGTCGCTGAACGATATTGTGCCGGCCTCGAGGATAAACACAGGCTTGCGCACACCGTCGACTATGACACGTGCGAGATAGGGTTCGTCGACCTCGCCCTCGAATGTGGCGACAGCATTCTCTACGAGTACACTGTCTACCGTCTCGCCGGTGTCGAAGTTGATAAGACGGGCCATGGCACCGTCGTCGTCCTTGGTCATGGGTGTGATGACTTTATAGTGCTGAGCCGAAGCCACGCCTACAAAAAAAAGCGAGGCAAGTAGTGCGATATATTTCATATTCTGTGTCAGAAAATAATCACAACGGCACGGACCGCGGTATTTCATACGGTCCGTGCTGTTGTATGGCTTATGGTTTGTTACTTCTTTTCTTTATATTTTTCGAGCTGACGCTCAACGGCTTCGATAGCGGTATCGACGGCTTCCTCGAAGCTGTCAGCCACCTTTGTAGCCACCACGTCGTCGTGCGAGGGCATGGACACGCGCACGATTACCTCCTTGTTCATGACGCTTTCGGGCTTGACTACTTTGAGGATTGTATCGAATACTGTGATGTCGGGGAAACGACGTGCCAGACGTTCTGCTTTCTTGTTGATGAAATCGGTAAGACGGTCAGCGATTTCAAAGTGGATGGCTTGGATTCTTACTTCCATAATTAGTTCTCCTTTTTTTGTGCACGTGGATGTGCGAGTTTGTAATTTTTTTGGAGTTCTCGGTATGACAGATGGGTGTATCGCTGTGTAGTAGCCAGCGATGCGTGCCCAAGAAGTTTCTGTACGGCGGCCAAGTCGGCGCCATTGTTGAGCATATCCGTGGCAAAGGAATGCCTGAGGGTATGCGGCGAGCGGCGCGACGACTTCACATTGGCCGAGTCGAGCACCGAACGGACCGTACGGTACACAAGACCGTAGTAGACCGGATCGCCGTTGTCGCGGACAAAGAAGGCGTCCGTGCCCGTCTGGGGTACGGATGTGCTGCGTATGTCTCGGTAGTGGCTTATCATCTCGCGTAATTCTTCGCCGAAAGGTATTATTCTTTCTTTATTACGCTTGCCGAGCACTTTTAGTTCGCCGCGCGAGGTATCCACATCGACATCTTTCAGCCCCACGAGCTCGGCGGCGCGCATGCCTGTGGTATAAAGCATGGTCACTATCAGCTCGTTGCGGACAGCGGAAAAGACATCGGTACTCTCCGAGGCGTCGTAGCTGTCGATAATCGCACATATCTCATTCTGCGGCACGAAGGACGGCAGCGCCTTCTCGAGTTTCGGGCCGCGGAGGTTGGCGGTAGGGTCGATCTCGAGGCCGTGGCGGCGCTTGAGATAATGATAAAAGGTGCGGAGCGTGGTCTCGCGCCGGGCAAGCGATGTATTCTTTATGCCGCGCTGCGCCTCATAGCTGATCCATAGGCGGATATCGGCAAGCGTGACATCGGCAGGATTATCAGCCTTCCCCAACTCCGCGCCAAGGAAACGGCGGAAGGAATCGAGATCGGAGCGATATGCCCTGACCGTATTCTCCGACTTGTTCATCTCGGCTTTAAGATAGTTGAGAAACGCGCTGTAATACATAAACGTGCCATGCGAAGCAGCTGATTTATCTCACACTGCGGTGCATGGCACGAATTTAGTCACTTATTTTGATATATGCAAATTTTTTATCTGCATCAGTCCCCCGAGGGGGCCGGTCCGTCAGTCTGTAACCGTCCAGGTGTCGCCGGCGAGTATCATGTCGCGCAGCGAAGAGAAACCTTTACGGGCACGTACCTCGTCGACCTGGCGGCATACACCCTCCTCGTACGACGGCGACTCGACATCGCGTATCACGCCGAGGGCGAGGGGCAGTTCACCGAGACCGTCCATCATGGCAAGCTGCTGATGTAGGAAGTTGGTAGGCGTATGTGCGTCGTGGACGAGCACATCGTCGATAGTGTAGCCGTCCTCGCCTATGGTAACAGCTTTGAGAAGGAAGCCGTCTTGCACAAGACCGCGCTCTTTGTTGGCGCCGAAGAGCATCTTCTCGCCATGACGGAGCGTGATAGTGCGTTCGGCACGCACCTCGCGGTCGGTTATAGGATTGTGGATGCCGTTGTTGAAGATTACACAGTTCTGAAGTATCTCAACGACAGAAGTACCTTTATGACGTGCGGCAGCCACCATTACTTCCTGCGAGGTGGCAAGCTCCACGTCGATCGAACGGGCGAAGAAATTGCCACGGGCACCGAAGACAAGCTCTGCCGGGATAAACGGATCCTCGGTAGTGCCGTAAGGGCTCGACTTCGACACAAAGCCACGTGCGCTCGTGGGAGAGTACTGACCTTTGGTAAGACCGTATATCTTGTTGTTGAAGAGTATGATATTGATATCCACATTACGGCGTACGGCATGGATGAAATGATTGCCGCCGATGGCGAGACCGTCGCCGTCGCCCGAGATCTGCCATACCGTCATTTCGGGGTTCGCAACCTTATAGCCCGTGGCTATGGCGGCGGCGCGTCCGTGAATGGTATGGAAACCGTAGGTATTCATGTAGTAAGGCAGACGCGAGCTGCATCCGATACCCGATATCACAGCCGTGCGGTGGGGAGCGATGCCAAGTGTCGCCATTGCCTTCTGCAGTGTGTTGAGTATGGCATGGTCGCCGCAGCCGGGGCACCAGCGCACTGCCTGATCGCTCTTATAGTCAGCAGGGGTAAAATGTATTTCTTCCATTGCTTAGTCCTCCTCCATATATTTGGTCACACGGTCTACAATCTCCGAGACAGCGAAGGGCTGACCCTGAATCTTGTTGATTCTCGATATGCGTGCATCGGGATAACGGCACTGCAGATAATCGGCGAACATGCCGGTATTAAGCTCAGTCACAATAATATGCTTGTATTGCGCCAGCACCTCGCCGGTATTCTTGGGCAGGGGGTTGATGTAGCGGAAGTGTGCCAGAGCCACCTTGCGGCCACGTGCGTTGAGCTCTTCGGTCGCGCTGTGGAGATGACCGTATGTGCCGCCCCAGCCTACGAGCAGGGTGTCGGCGTCGGTATCGCCGAGCAATTCGAGTTCGGGGATATCGTCGGCAATTCGTGCTATCTTCTCGCGACGCAGCATTACCATCTTCTCGTGGTTCACGGGATTGTTGGAGATGGCGCCCGTCACAGCATCTTTTTCAAGACCGCCAAGACGGTGTGCGGCACCTTCGGTACCGCCTACAGGCCAGTAGCGGCCCAGATTGTCGCGACGGTCATAGGCATGCCAGCTGTGGTCGGCAAGTTTCTCCGCCGGTATATCGGGAGTCTTGATTTCAGGATATTCATCAGCTTCGGGCACTCGCCAAGCCGAAGAACCGTTGCCGATAAAAGCGTCGCTGAGCAGGATGACCGGAGTCATGTGCTCTACAGCTATACGGCAAGCCTCAAACGCCATTGTAAAGCAGTCGGTGGGCGATGCAGGAGCCACTACAGCGAGGGGCGATTCGCCGTTACGGCCATAGAGAGCCTGCATCAGATCGGTCTGTTCGGTCTTGGTAGGCAGACCCGTGGAGGGGCCGCCTCGCTGTACGTCGATAACGACCAACGGAAGCTCGGCCATAACAGCCAGACCTATGCCTTCGCTCTTAAGCGCCAGACCGGGACCCGATGTCGATGTCACGGCAAGATTGCCGGCAAACGACGCACCGATAGCCGAGCATACGCCGGCGATCTCGTCCTCCATCTGGCATGCCTTGACACCGAGGTCCTTGCGCTTTGCCAGTTCGTGAAGTATATCGGTGGCCGGAGTGATTGGATATGAGCCCAGGAAGAGGGGGCGTCCGCACTTCTCCGAAGCCATGACGAGGCCCCAGGCGGTGGCTGTATTACCGTTGATGTCGGTATATACACCGGGCTTGGGATCTTCAGTCTCCACGCGATAGGTCGATACAGAGGCGTGTATGTTGTGACCGTAGTCGTAACCGGCACGCAGCACTGTAGCGTTGGCTTCATAGACTGCCGGCTTCTTGGCGAATTTGCTGTGCAGATGTCGCAGAGCGGCGTCAAGAGGTCTGTCGAAGAGCCAGCAGACAAGGCCGAGGGCAAATATATTGCGGCACTTCAGCACGCTCTTGTTGTCGAGACCGCTGTCGGCAAGCGCCGCCTTGGTCATGCTTGTCACAGGCACTTCCACTATCTGCGCCTTGATGCCGAGCTCTTCAAACGGATTGTCAGTGGCATACTGGGCCTTCTTGAGATCGCTCTCGCGGAAGGAGTCGATATCGACAATAATCACGCCGCCGGGTTTGAGGAAGCGGTGGTTCTGTTTGAGAGCGGCGGCATTCATCGAGATGAGCACGTCGCAGTTGTCGCCGGGGGTATGTACGCCTTTGCCGACGCTTACCTGGAATCCCGACACACCGCCGAGAGAGCCCTGCGGCGCACGTATTTCGGCCGGATAATCGGGGAAGGTCGACACCTGGTTGCCAAGGCCGGCCGAAACATTGGTAAAGATGTTGCCGGCAAGCTGCATTCCGTCGCCGGAATCGCCTGAAAACCGCACTACAACCTTATCAAGTGTTTTTACATTGGTATTTTCGAGCATGATATAGCTTAATTAAAATCTAAGGCTAAAAACGCTGCAAAGATAGTCACTTATGGCAAATTGCCAAAATTATTACGTATAAATTTACTCCATCAGTTTACGATAGCGGCGGCGAGGGGGTTCTTTGCCTCCGTTCTGCATCTTTTTGTATTCCTCGTAGTCGGAATAAGAGCCTTCGTAGAACACCACATTGCCGTCGCCTTCGAACGACAGGATGTGTGTGCAGATACGGTCGAGGAACCAGCGGTCGTGGCTTACCACAACAGCGCAGCCGGCGAAATCGTCGAGGCCTTCCTCAAGTGCGCGCAGGGTGTTGACGTCGATATCGTTGGTAGGTTCGTCGAGCAGGAGCACATTGCCTTCTTCCTTCAGCGCCATAGCGAGGTGCAGACGGTTGCGTTCACCGCCCGAGAGCACTCCGATCTTCTTTTCCTGATCGGCGCCGGTAAAATTGAAGCGCGACAGATATGCGCGAGCGTTGACGTCGCGGCCGCCCATACGGAAGCTCTCTACGCCCTGCGAAATTACCTCGTATACTGTTTTCTCAGGCAGCAGGTCGTGGTGGCTCTGGTCTACATACGCCACCTTGACTGTCTCGCCCACTTCAAAAGTTCCGTTGTCGGGCTTCTCCTGTCCCATGATAAGACGGAAGAGCGTGGTCTTGCCGGCACCGTTGGGGCCGATGACACCGACGATACCATTGGGCGGAAGAGCGAACGACAGATCGCTGAACAGTTTCTTATTGCCGAAAGCCTTTGCCAGATGGCTGGCTTCGATTACCTTATTGCCCAGACGCGGACCGTTGGGTATGAATATCTCGAGGCGTTCCTCGCGCTGGCGCTGGTCCTCGTTGAGCAGTTTGTCGTAGCTGTTGAGTCGGGCCTTGCCTTTGGCCTGACGGGCCTTGGGAGCCATACGCACCCATTCGAGTTCCCGTTCGAGGGTCTTGCGGCGCTTCGAAGCCTGCTTCTCCTCCTGTGCCATGCGCTTGGTCTTCTGGTCGAGCCACGACGAATAGTTGCCCTTCCAGGGTATACCTTCGCCACGATCGAGCTCGAGAATCCAGCCGGCGACATGATCGAGGAAATAACGGTCGTGCGTAATGGCGATGACCGTACCGGGGTATTGGTTGAGATGCTGCTCGAGCCAGTCGATAGACTCGGCGTC
>JAGAUV010000015.1 GCA_017620635.1 Muribaculaceae bacterium
ATGCTTGCTTTTCTCGGCGCTTCACTGAAGCCCGGCATTAAAACAATTCTTTCACTGGCCGGTTTCGAGACCGTGATTTCAGGTGCCGACCTTATTGTAACAGGAGAAGGTAAAATAGACCGCAGCACCTTTATGGGAAAAGGTCCCTTTGGTATAATGCAGATTGCACGCCGTCACAATATACCCGTCATTGCCCTTGCCGGATCTGTCGCCGACGATATTTCTGCCGACGGGCTGTGCGATATCATTACGGTCACGCCACCCGACATGCCGCTCGCGACCGCCTTAGACAAGGACGTTGCAGCCTGTAATATCCGTAATGCTATCAGTTCCTGCTTAACAGGCAGGCATCGCCATAGCTGAGGAATCTGTAGCCATTGGCAAGCGCATGATCGTAAGCGTCGCGCCAGCCTTCGCCGATAAATGCACACACCAAAAGCAAGAGCGTGGACTCCGGCTGATGATAATTTGTAATCATTTTGTCGACTATACGGTATTCATATCCGGGTGCTATAATGATGCGTGTACGGGCTACAAAAGTATCTTCGCCTCTGCTTTCAAGGAAATCGGCAAGCGCCGACAATGCGTCTTTTGCGCTCAGCTTGTTTGCATCCTCTTCATAGGGGCACCATTGCGGCACTTCTCCGTCCCAGCGTCCGGCTGCTATAAGGCTGCCGGCATGATAAAGGCTCTCAAGCGTACGCACCGAGGTCGTCCCGACTGCCGCAACAGGATGTTTGCCCACCGTTTCTGATAGCTTGCGGATAAACGATGTTGACACTGCGATAAACTCGCTGTGCATGTCATGATCTCCGATACACTCACTTTTTACCGGTCTGAATGTCCCGGCGCCTACATGAAGCGTTACCTCGCATATATCGATGCCCTTGCTCCGTACACGATCCATCAGACCGGGCGTAAAATGAAGGCCTGCAGTCGGAGCTGCCACCGAGCCGTCTATATGGCTGTAAATAGTCTGATAATCCACACTATCCGAATCCTCCGACTTGCGGTTGAGATAAGGCGGAATGGGAATCTCGCCCACGGCAGCGATTATATCACTCATCGTCACGGCTTCATTATCCCATTCAAATATTATTGTACGTGAGTTATCGGCTGCGGCTGGCACGTCTGCTCTTAGGGCAGTCAGTTTTGTATTTCCCGACGCTGTTGAGACCTCCATTTCGAGTGCGCCTTCTTTCCAACGCTTGGAATTGCCTACTAAACACTGCCATTCACAGCGGCCGCGTGTGGCAAAAGCTTGAGCATAATCAGCCGGGAAATGCGGCTCGAGACAAAAAACCTCTATCATGGCACCCGTAGATTTGACAAAACGCAGACGGGCGTTAATTACTCGAGTATTATTACATACCAGCATTGCATCCAACGGCAATAGCTCCGGTAATTCCGAAAACACATGATCTGATATCTCTACACCGTCGGTAACAAGCAGTTTGCATGCATCTCTGATCGCCAAAGGATGCTTGGCGATGCGTTCGTCGGGAAGTGGATAATTAAATGATTCTATTTTAATATCACGTGGATTCATAATACATCGAAATTTTGTGCAAAGGTAGCGATTTTTTATGTCGTAAGACCACTAACAGCTATCGAAATTTTCTATTGTCATCATTTATACGCTACATTTTTTGTTTGTTCCTTTGCACAGAAATTTAGCAACAGTATTATGAACACTCCACTTATTACCTGGGCTGCTGTAGTCGCCCTTATTTCTTTAATTGCAGTTTTACGTATAGGAATCTCGCTTAAACACCGCTGCCATATCTTCGAAATCGGAAATGAACGCGAAGAGATTTTCATACCCGGTGATCCCCTGCCTGAGAACGATGATGACTACGATGAAGACTGATCCTGACGAACGTTCGCTTTACCGCTTCCTATCTGAATATGGAGCCGAACTGCTCGGATCCGGGGCGTCATGTATCAGACTTGAAAAGAACATCAGTCGAATAGCCCGTCACTATGGCCGCGACACAGAAATTGTAATAATGCCCCGGCATATACATATCACTGTCTGGTCGCCGGGGCATGATGATGCCTTCACGGCAATATCATCGATCAGTCGCAAAGGCATCAGTTTCAACATCAACACACTACTCAGCCGGCTCAGTTGGCATATAGCCGATAATAAAATCGATTTTGAACAATCGGTCAAATGTTTCAAGAGAATCATCTCTGACCGTCATCAGAACCCATGGGCTGTACTGCTCGCTGTATCCGCCGCCAATGCATCCTTTTGCCGTCTGTTCGGTGGAGACATTTCCGCGATGCTCATTGTCGCGTTTGCTACCGCTGTCGGTTATTATATCAAACAATTCACACTGCGGCATAAGGTCGACCTCAGAGTCGTTTTCCTGATATGTTCATTTGTTTCCGCCGTGTTAGGATCAACCGGAATACTCTTCGACATAGGATCCACCCCAAGGATAGCTCTCGCCACAAGCATTTTGTACCTCGTTCCCGGTATTCCTTTTATCAACTCATTCAGCGACATGCTGTATAAATATTATATCTGTGCGTTAGGTCGGCTGGCCGATGCCCTGGTACTTACTGCTTGCCTGTCGGCCGGTTTGTGCGCTGCCATGTTGCTTATGAATATCAGTATGTTTTAAAACAATGATCGAAAAAATTATAGAAGATGCATTATTCGCGGCTATAGCTGCTGTCGGTTTTGCATCAATAAGCAAGCCCCCAAAACGGGCATACATCTACTGCGCAGCGATAGCGGCCGCCGGTCATTCTCTGCGCTACATTCTTATAAATTATTTCTCTGTCGGCATTGTCATATCATCATTGATAGCTTCCTTTACCATCGGATTACTGGCTGTGTTCATGTCGCCGCGAGCAAAAATGCCGGCAGAGACCTGTCTGTTCCCGTCATTGCTACCGATGATACCCGGCATATATGCATACAAGGCATTCGCAGGTCTGGCTATGTGTATGATCCGCCACGACAAAGCAGCTTTCGACACATATTTCTACCTTTTTGCCGAAAATGCTATCATCACAACATCCGTCATTCTTATGCTCGTAATCGGTGCCACGATTCCTATTTTTGCCTTTAATAAAATTTCTTTCCGTGCAACAAGATAATTGATTAATTTTGCACTCGATATGGAACTACGACAACTCAAATATTTCGTCAAGGTAGCCGAGACTCTCAATTTCTCTGAAGCCGCCAAAGCTCTTTTCGTCACACAAAGCACACTTTCGCAACAGATAAAACAACTCGAAGGCGAACTCCGGGTGCAATTATTTACACGAAGCAGCCATAATGTCGATCTTACCGAAGCCGGCAGTGAACTTCTGCCCTATGCTCGACAGACTATTATAGACGCGGATCAGTGTACCGCTCGTATATGTGATCTCAATAATCTATCCGCAGGGACTCTGAATATCGGTGTCACTTATTCTTTCAGTCCGATTCTTACCGAGACCTTGGTAACTTTCATGAAATCCTATCCCCATATAAAGCTGAATATTATCTATCGGCCTATGGCAGAACTGATGGATATACTACGCCGCCGGGAGGTAGATTTCGTACTTGCTTTCAAGCCTTCAGAAAAGATCGAAGGTGTCGAGTCGCATATCATTTTCCAGAATTGCCTGTCTGTTGTAGTTTCATCATACCATCCGCTCGCATCGCGCGACCGCATCACTCTCGACGAACTTGCCACATACGACCTTGCCCTTCCGACCCCCGGTCTGCAGGCTCGCAACGCTTTCGACAGGATCTGCGGCGACAGATCACGATATCGCATTCGAATAGAACTCAACGAGGTAAACATACTTCTGACCCTGATACGCTCCACTATGCTTGTAAGTGTTCTCGCCGAGGCTACAACGCACAACGAAAAGGGTGTAAAAGCCATACCGCTTGCCATTCCCGACAACGAAATGGCCGGTTGCGTACATATATTGAAAGACAGCTACCGAAAACGCTCCATGCAAGAATTTGTACGCATGTTGAGCGAATCGATAGCTGTCCGTGACAGGCAAAATGCCTGGATATGATTACTTAACCTTTACGGTATAAGTTGCAGGCTTAAGACCCTTGCCGCTTGCCTTGATAGTCAGATCGCCGGGGGTCTTGGCTGTTCGTGCAATAGCTGTTGCCGCACCGCTGAACAATTTCATTTCAGGATTCTGGAATGGCAGCAGACAGGTAGGATCGCCATTGGCAGTAGCCTCAAATGTGCCGGCTCCTGTTACCTCGAATTTAACCATATTGTCGGCATCAGGTACCGGATTGCCTTTCGCATCAAGAGCTTCTACCGTGAAGTATATCAGATCGTCGCCATCGGCCGAGGCCACGTCGCGATTTGCTTTGATTCGCAGAGAATTTGCCTTGCCGGCTGTTGCTATAGTCTTTTCCGCTACAGGGCGGCCCTGTCCGTCGTAAGCCACAACAGTTATTTCGCCGGGTTCATACACCACATCATTCCAGCGCAGACGATAGCGGTCTATCACGTTGCTGTCGTTCTTCTCGCGCTTGCCCTGACTCTTGCCGTTAACAAACAATTCAGCCGAAGGATATGATGTATACACATATACCGGTGTTACCTTGCCTTCACGGCCCGGCCATGTCCAGTGGGGAAGCACGTGCAGTGTCTCGTCCTTGTCATTCCATTTCGAACGATAGAGATAATAGCGGTCTTTGGGCAACGATGCAAGGTCGATTATGCCGAAATAAGAGCTATGGCTTGGCCATGCGTCGGTATCATAAGGAGAAGGCTCGCCGAGATAATCGAAGCCGGTCCATACAAACTGACCCATTACCCATTCGCGGTCATCATCCATTTCGAAATCAAGATCAGGAGTGTTCGACCAGCTGCACGCCTCATTGTCGTAGCTGTTGCTCTGATTGTCGGGATGCTTGGCGCCATAATGTTCGCCGAACTCTATCGGGAAGTAATATTTGCCTCGCGACGATACTGTAGACGCTGTTTCCGAGCCGAGAATCATCTTCTGGGGCAGTTTCTCATATGCTTTGTCATAGAACTGGGGCTTGTAGTTGAAGCCGGGGATATCGAGCGCTGCCGCAAAACCGTTATCAAGTACTGCTCCGATTTGATCCATACCACAGGTAACCGGACGTGTCGGGTCAAGCGCATGCACAAGGTCCTGCAACATTGTAAGTTCCTGGACTCCGTCAGGGCCCCACTGACTCGGTACCTCATTGCCTATCGACCACATGACCACAGAAGGGCTGTTGCGGAAATGCTCTACCATATTGGTTATATCACGCTCTGCCCATTCGTTGAACTCTGCGCCATAGCCGTTAGGCGATTTCGGATAGAAACTCCAGTCGTCGAAAGGCTCGATCATAAGCATTACACCCATCTCGTCGCAAAGCTCCACAAGCTCGGGCGCCGGCATATTGTGCGATGTCCTTATCGCATTGACGCCCATGTCCTTTAGCAGCTCCAGCTGATGGCGCAATGCCGATCTGTTGATGGCGGCACCGAGAGGACCAAGGTCATGATGATTGCAGACGCCCTGGAATTTAGTACTCTTGCCGTTAAGGAAGAAGCCTTTTTCGGGGATGTACTCTATCGTCCTGATGCCGAATCGGGTATCGTAACTGTCTACCTCTTTTCCGTCGACGCTCAGAGTAGTGTGGGCGACATACAATTCAGGATCGTCGAGCTGCCACAACTGAGGCTTCTGTATAAGAAAGTTCTGCGCGAATTTCTGTCCGTGAGCATAATACATGGATTTATCGTTGGCGACCACCTTGCCGTCGGGCGCGATGATATCGGTATTCACGGAAACCCATTCGCCCTTGCGTGCTCCTTCGATTTCCATCTGCAGATGTACCGAAGCATATTCTTCCGTTACTTTCGGAGTTGTCACATATGTCCCCCACACAGGTATGTGTACCCTGTCGGTATTGATGACATGCACATTGCGGTAAAGACCGGCGCCGGGATACCAGCGCGATGCCAGCTCCTTGTTTTCGAGCTCTACCACAAGCTCATTGCAGCCCGGTTTTACAGCACCTTTTGTGTCGACGGTAAATGAATTGTAGCCGTAAGGCCAATAAGCCACCTGCTTGCCGTTGAGAGTTACCTTTGCATGGCTCATGGCGCCGTCGAAGAGGATGGTCACATTTCGGCCGGCAGTGTCAGGCACTTCGAATGTGGTCTTGTACACGCCTTTGCCGATAAATGGCAGGCCGCCGGTACGGCCGGTCTTCTCGGTCTTTTCTGTCTCGCCGTTTTGTTCTACAGCTACGACCTGGAGGTCATTGGCGCGGTCAAACGGGCCGTATATCGCCCAGTCATGGGGTACGCGTACATTCTCCCATTTCTGAGGTTCTGCATTGGTTCCTTTCGAGAACTGCCAGCCGTCAGTCAATGTTGTTTCACTACGCTGCGCCGTCGCGACTATCGTCGCAGCGGCAAATGCTATAAGAGTGATGTTTCTCATTTAATAATTTCTGCTTGTTAAGTTTCTTTATTCGGCGTGATACTCCACAAGACCGGGCATCGAATAGCGGATGATTTTCGATATCTTTACGCCAAAATCTGCTGCGGCCTTAAGCAATATAGGCTTGAAGAGTACGCATGTAGAACCAACGAAACACAATGGTTGTTCGCGGTAATCATATTGTGCTATATTTCTTTTGAAGAACAGCATGAAAGCTGAATATACAAGATTAAGCACATACTGGTCGTCGAGATGTTCGGCAAGGAATGTTGAATACTGCGACAAAGCCCTGCTGGGCATCGGACTGCTGTACACATCATCCATCAGTGTATTGGGAGCGACCATGAACTTCTCGAAAAACGCATCGGCTATATGCACGGGCGCAAGGCCCTTTAGTATATCGGAGATAAGAGTTTTTCCCAGGTATGCGCCCGAGCCCTCATCGCCGAGAATATAGCCCAATGGAGCCACATTCTTGGTTATTTCATTGCCATTGTAGAGGCAGGAGTTCGAGCCGGTGCCGAGAATACATGCGAGACCCGGCTGGTGCACGAGCAGGCCTCGGGCCGCTCCAAGCAAATCGCTTTCTACTGTTACCGGGGTCTTGAACTGTGCCACAAGCGACGACTCGATTATCTTCTTTTTCTCCTGCGTGGCACATCCGGCGCAATAGAAATATACATGGCTCCAACGACGGCGGAAGAATGCCTCGGGAAGCTCAAGCCTGATGCTGTGCGATATCTCGCGTCGCGTTTGGAAGAACGGGTTGAGACCGGTGGTAAAAGCATGTTCCTTGATGTCATTGCCTTCCACGATTACCCATTCTGTACGGGTACTGCTGCTTTCTCCTATTACTTTCATGGGCTTACTTTTTCTTGCTGTCGATATCCTTGAGCAAGGTCTCGACTGCGGTCTTCAACTGTGTGTCAATGCCTCGTACTATATCCTCGGGCCTGTTGGCTACCTTTACATCAGGTTCGAGCTGACGGTTCTCGAGGAAGCCGCCGTCCGGCAGTCTGTAGCCTATTACCGGGATACCGAATACCATGGTCGGATCCTGCATCCTTACCCAGTTTACCGATGTCATTGTGCCGGGGACGGGCATGCCAACGAGTTTGCCGAGGCCACGGTTACTGTAGACCCAGGGCGTTCCGTGTGCATTCGAATAACAAGGCTCAGCCATTACCATGATCGAGGGTTTGTTCCAGCGGCGCGAGGGCATGTCGCAGGTCTCATTTCCGCGTATTTCCTGAGTGAAATATTTCGAACCGCTGAGGAGCACCTCGATATCCTCGTGGAGTCGGCCGCCGCCGTTCCAGCGTATATCTATCACTACACCTTCGCGATCGTTGTATTTGCCGAGAAGATCGGAATACACTTTTCGGAATGATTCGTCATTCATCGACGAGATATGCACATATCCGAGACGTCCGCCCGAAAGGCTGTCGACATCATGCGCACGCTGGCGTACCCAACGGTCATAAAGCATATCCTGCTCGCGGCCCTTGCTGATGGGACGGACAACATAGCTGTTGGTCTTGCCATCCTTGTCGCGCACCTCGATGAGAGTGCGTTTGTTGGCCATGTCGGTAAGGAGACGGTCGAGAGGCTGTTCGGTAGTCACTTTCTCGGAATTGACACTCAATATCACATCGCCGGGACGGACAAGCGGATCAAGACCGTACATCGGGCCATGCTCCAGCACTTCAGCCACCCGTGCTCCCTCGCCGGCATAATTCATATCGAGCAACACGCCCAGCGCTGCCGTCGAGAACGATGCGCTCGCTTTTGGATTGCCGCCCGAATAACGTCCGCCGGTATGGCTCACGTTAAGTTCTCCAAGCCATTCGCTCAGAAGTTCGGCAAAATCATAGTTATTGTTGATATGGGGCAGGAAACGGCGGTAGTTGTCGCTCATGGCCTTCCAGTCGACACCGTGCATATCGGGCGTATAGAAGCGCTCGCGTTCCTCGCGCTCAACATAGTCGAACATAAACTTGCGTTCGGCTGCCGGGTCGAGTGTCTTGTTGGCCGTAAACCTGATAGCCTTGGGAGTCGCGCCGAATTTATAGAGCGAGCCGCCCATCAGGAATATGTTCTTGCCGTCGGGAGTAATCTCGAAACGGGCCGACTCGCCGTGACGGCGTTTCATCTCGAGGCTTCCGTCATCAAATTTGTACTCCCACACAAAAGTGCCGTTGTCTGCGCCGGTAAGATAGTAGAGAGTCTTGCCATCCCCGTCGACAATAAAATCTACAAGGTCGGTCGACATAGGAGTGGCACGTACCTGACGCTCACTGATGCCGTCAAGCTCAATATTGATCGTTTTGGTTGTGTCCGCCGGATTTTTAGGTTCAAGCTCACGCTCTTCTTTCGACAGCATATGACGTCGGTAGGCATCATCGTTCATGAACACCAGGAAGACGTCGCCATGCGATCCCCAGGAGGCATGATTGCGCATACCGAGTCGCTCACTCTCGAAGGCTATCGCCTTGCCGTCCATTACCCATTTGGGGTTGGCATCGAAATAACCGCTGTTGGTTATGTTTGTCAGTTTGCCTGTCGCCACTTCTATCAGCGCGATATCGGTATAGGGATCATGACGGCGGTCTACCATCTCAAGCGCGATCCAACGTGAATCGGGCGACCACCGGTAAGTGAATCCGCCGTCGCGATGACGGTATGTGCTGCCGTCGGTAAGCTGACGTGTCTTGCCGCTTTCGATATCTGTCACGGCAAGTATGTTGCGGTCGAGGATATAAGCGAGAGTCTTGCCGTCGGGCGATACATCCGGTGCCATGCGCTCATGCTTATCGGCATCAAAAACAGCCTTGGTATCAACTACTGTGGCATGCACGAGGTCAGGGTCGCCGGCATGTCCGAGTGTAGTACGGTAGATATTGCTGCGGCCGTCGCGCTGGCTGTCGAAGTAGAGTGTCGAATCGTTTGCCCACACCACATTGCTCTCGGCTTCAGGTGTGTCGGTAATCTGTTTTGTAGTAGGATATTCCACAGATGTCACATACACATCGCCACGATAGATAAACGCTACATTCTTGCCGTTCGGAGAAGGTGTGGCGCCGCTTGCGCTCGACGATCTCAGTTTTCGTGTCTCGTCGGGGAAGTCCGCGCGGATGTCGATTTTGACCTTCGACGGTTTACCTCCCGGCTTAACGGTGTATATCTCTCCGTTGTATCCGAAAGCCAGTGTGCCGTCATTGGCCCGGCTCAGGAAACGTACTGGATGAGGTCCGAAAGATGTCAGGCGCTCGGCTTTATCCATGTCTGCCGCCGGAGCCCGGTATACATTTATCGACTTGTCACCCTTGCGCTCGCTCAGAAAATAGATATAATCGCCGGCATCGACAGGGTTGAGATCCTCTCCCGGGCGATCCATGAGCTGCACATGCTTGCCTGTCGACGGTGTATAGCGCCATATGTCGCGTGTTACCGACGATGTGTGGTGCTTGCGCCATGTATCTTCAAAGCCTTTTATGTCCTGATATACAAAGCTCTTGCCGTCGGGAGCCCATGATATGGCAGTTGCCGGAGTGGCAAGTATCTGCACCGGAGCCTTGCCGTCGAGCCCCACGCTGTACAATTCCGACATGCGGCCGCTTGGAAAGAGTGCGCTCGATGCCGGATCTTGTATCGAAGCCGAATAAAGCACACGTTTGCCGTCGGGTGTAAACGCCTCGGGGAGCTCGGACGCACTGTTGTACGTGAGCCGTTTCCAATCGCCGTTGCCGTCGGTAGCGATAGAGAAAACATCGAAATTGCCGTATCTGTCCGATGCAAAGACTATTGTCTTGCCATCAGGGCTCCATACCGGCAAGTGTTCGTAGCCCGGGTCGGAAGTAAGTCTTTTGGCTTCGCCGCCATTTGTAGCGACCGTAAAGATATCGCCTTTATAAGTAAAGGCAATGGAGCTGCCGTCAGGCGAAATACGGACGTCGCGCATCCACAAAGGAGCCTCGGCGCTCGCAGATATAGCCATGAGGGAGAATATACTTATTGCTGCTATGTGCTTCATGCTTGTAAATAATGATTTGTCTATGTCATGCAAAGTTACGACATATATTCGGTATATTTCTTTAAAATATCATAAATATTGATTTTCAGTCAGGAGCAAAGTTTCATTATTGTATATTAAACTCGTTGGTTGAATTTTAATTAGCCCGACGGCTTATATATGTCAAAAATTTTTACGAACTTTACAGCGCCTAAACCAATCACGACCATATGAAAAGAACATTATTATCTACCCTACTCTCCGCTTTATGCCTTATAGCAAGCGCAATAGACCTTAAAGACATCAACATTCGCGATCCATATATCCTCCCCGTCGCCGACGAAGGAGTTTACTACATGTACTGCTCGTCGACAGTCAACGACAGCAATGGAGAGCCGCGAGGCGGAGTGGCCGCATATAAGAGCAAGGACCTCAAGAACTGGGAAGGCCCTGTGCAGGTATGCACAATTCCCGACAACAATATGCTCACAGGCACCATCTGGGCTCCCGAGGTTCACTTCCACGACGGCAAATACTATCTTTTCGCCACCATCAACAGCGATATCGAATGGCGCAAGGCCGAGCCAAACCTTCCTAAATTCCTATTCCGCGGCACCCAGATCTTTTATGCCGACTCGCCCGAAGGTCCGTTCAAAGCCTTCTCGCCCGAGACACATACTCCTTTAGACTGGATGGCTCTCGACGGCACGCTGTGGGTAGAGAAGGGCAAGCCATACATGGTTTTCTGCCACGAATGGGTACAGATGAGCGACGGCACAATGGAAGTTGTAGCTCTCGAGGATGACCTTTCAGCACCCAAAGGCTCGCCGATGCGACTTTTCAATGCCTCGGCAGCTCCATGGGCACAGCCGATGAACAAAGACCGCAACAATAACCCCTGCTACGTGACCGACGGCTGCTTCCTTTATCGCACCAAAAGCGGTAAGCTGCTCATGATATGGTCGAGCTTCACAAACGAAAGCAACTATGCCATAGGTATAGCCGAATCGACAAGCGGCTCGGTACTCGGGCCGTGGCGACAGCAAGAGAAGCCCCTCTTCATGAAAAACGGAGGACACGGCATGATCTTTACACGATTCGACGGTCAGCCTTGTGTTGTACTCCATCAGCCCAATACCCCCGGCGGAGCCGAACGTGCCAAGATATTTGAGATCGAGGACCTCGGCAATACACTAAGAATAAAATAACACATAACAAATACAGCAGGGCTGTGTCGTAATTATATTTTTACGGCACAGCCTATTTTTTTGACATCTATACCATTTGTTTTAAGAATGTTACAACGGCAAAGGCCCGACTTCGGCGAACTACAAAAGTCAATAAATTGCATATTCCCGGGATTCTGACGAACTTTGCATTGTAATTTTGCACATCGATACATCTGCCCTGCTTTATAGCACAGATAAAGAAACCATTAATTATCACACCCTTATAATTCAATCTACAAGTAAATGCACGTAACATCTAACAGAATAGTCGCTCTCGCCATATTGGCGGCATCATTGCCGACTGTCGCACAAGAGACTGTCGATTATGTCAATCCGATAATCGGAACCAACGGCATGGGGCATACATTCCCCGGAGCATGCTCGCCATTCGGACTGGTACAGCTCAGCCCCGACACAGACACAATACCCCACAACATCGACGGCAAGTACCAGAAGAACGCATATGAATACTGCGCCGGATATCAGTACCGCGACAAAACAATTGTCGGTTTCAGCCATACCCATCTGAGCGGCACCGGTCATTCCGACCTGGGCGACATACTCATCATGCCGGCAACGGGAGATATAAAATTTACGCCCGGGCGCGCCGACACTCCCGACGAGGGCTACCGCTCGCGTTTCAGCCACGATACCGAAAAAGCGAGCCCCGGCTACTATGAAGTGATGCTCGATGATTACGGCATCAAAGCGCAGCTGACAGCCACACGCCGCACAGGTGTGCACAAGTACACTTTCCCGAAAGGCAAGGACGGACATCTGATCCTTGACCTTATACACGGCATCTACAACTACGACGGCAAAGTGCTCTGCACAAACCTCAGGGTGGAGAACGATTCCCTGCTGACCGGATACAGGATTACCAACGGATGGGCACGGACCAACTACACCTATTTCGCTATCTCGTTCTCGCAGCCGATAAAGGACTATGGCTACAAAGAGCTCGAGAAAGTGCTGTACAAAGGTTTCTGGCGCAGATTTGACATGGAGCGTAATTTCCCGGAAATTACAGGACGCAAGATTGTGGCCTACTTCAACTTCGACACGGCCGAGAATCCCGAACTTACTGTCAAAGTCGCACTTTCGGCTGTCAGCACAGAAGGCGCACTGAAAAATCTCCGGGCAGAAGCCGCCGGCAAAAGTTTCGACGAACTGGCACAGGCCGTACACAATGAATGGAACGAGGAGCTGAACCATTTCGAGATAGAAGCCGACGACGACAACAAAGCGATGTTCTACACCTCACTCTACCACACAATGATAAATCCGTCGGTCTATATGGACGTCGACGGCAACTACCGCGGTGTAGACCACAATATACACAAGGCCGACGGTTTTGTGAACTATACCGTATTCTCGCTCTGGGACACCTATCGCGCACTGCATCCGCTGCTCAATATCATCAAGCCCCGACACAATGCCGATATGGTGGAATCCATGATACAGCATAGCCGGCAAAGCGTACACGGCATGCTGCCGGTATGGAGCCTCATGGGCAACGAAAACTGGTGTATGAGCGGCTACCACGCCGTGCCTGTGCTGGCCGACGCCATCGCAAAAGGGGTATCTGATGATTCATCCATGGCTTTGCCGGCAATGGTACGCACATCGAAAGTGCCATACTACGAAGGCATCAGCGACTATATCGAACTCGGCTACATTCCTTTTGAAAAAAGCTCGACGGCGGCCTCTACCACACTGGAATACGCCTACGATGACTGGACAATCTACCAGACCGCACTGAGAGCCGGCAACAAAGAAATCGCAGATGAGTACAGAGCCCGTGCGCTCAACTACCGCAATATCTATGATCCGGCCATAGGCTTTGCACGTCCACGGTATGCCGACGGATCGTTCAAGCCCGAGTTTGACGTCCTCCAGACTTATGGCGAAGGATTTATAGAGGGTAATTCCTGGAACTTCTCTTTCCATGTGCCTCACGACGTATTCGGTATGATCAAACTAATGGGCGGAGAGAAAGAATTTACAGAGAAACTCGACAAGCTGTTTTCGATGCATCTGCCCGAGAAATACTATGAGGAGAACGAGGATATTACCGAGGAGTGTCTCGTCGGCGGATATGTTCACGGCAATGAGCCGAGCCACCATGTGCCGTATCTCTATGCGTGGACTTCCCAGCCCTGGAAGACACAGTACTGGCTCCGCGAGATACTCAACAAGATGTACCGCAATGACATAAACGGCCTTGGCGGCAATGATGACTGCGGCCAGATGTCGGCCTGGTATCTGTTCTCGGTAATGGGATTCTACCCTGTCTGCCCGGGCACTGAGCAATATGTAATCGGAGCTCCCTATCTGCCGTATATCAGGCTGAAGCTACCAAACGGGAAAGATCTTGAGATAAAAGCACCGGGAGTAAGCGACAAGAAACGTTATGTAAAATCGCTCAAACTCAACGGACGGACATACGATAAACTCTACATTACTCACGACGACATAATGAACGGCGGCATACTCGAATTCGAGATGGCATCGACGCCCAACAAGCGCCGCGGCCTGAGCCGGGATGCAAAGCCATATTCTCTAACCGACGGTATAAACCAATAATACATACAGCATGAAACATCTAATAGCAGCAATAGGTATCATAGCCGGAATAAGCGCCTGCTCTTCCACCCTGCCTCTGTCGGAACAAAACGACGAGGCTTGGGGCAAATACAACGTAGGCAAGATCATTTTCGAAGACAAAGCGACGGAAACCAAGGGCTCAGATATATATCATCGAATAATTCCCGACGCGGAATCGTATATCAAGACACAGGCGCGTCAGGTGCTGGCCACATTATACGGCTCGCCCGACGACAGCATCATCCCCGTACACCGCATACACTATACCCTCGAGGACATAGACGGCGTATCTGCCAAAGGCGGCAGCCACGGCAATGTCTCGATATTCTACAGCACCCGTCACATCGAACGGTCGTTTGCGGAAAACGACACGGCAAAACTGCTGTTCGAGACCCGAGGCGTCCTTCTCCACGAGCTGACACACGCATACCAGTTAGAACCGCAGGGTATAGGTTCGTACGGCACCAACCGTGTGTTCTGGGCATTCATCGAAGGTATGGCAGATGCGGTGCGTGTGGCCAACGGAGGTTTCGAAGGGCCCGATGCCCGTCCACGTGGCGGCAGCTACATGGACGGTTACCGCACAGCAGGATATTTCTTTGTATGGCTGCGCGACAATAAAGATCCCGAATTTCTCCGCAAATTCAACCGCAGCACACTCGAGGTAGTGCCATGGTCGTTCGACGGCGCCATAAAGCATATATTAGGCCCGGAGTACAACATCGACGAGCTCTGGCGAGAATACCAGATAGCGGTAGGTGATATCAGCGCCTGAGCATTGACTGAACAAAGAACTGCTCCATAATCTTGTCTGTCATGCCACAAAATTATAGAGCAGTTTTTTTTGATATCGATTTCTGTATGTATAAAAAAATAAAACCGCCGTAAGCTGTTAACTTGCAGCGGATTTATAAGCAGCGGAGGGGACGAGAACTTTTTTCTCCATACGGCATGAGCAAAGGAGAAGCGAGAATACGATAATCAATATAAATTTCATTGTACAATACATTTAAGACTACTTTCCCGTTCCAAAACGTGAAGTGTCGATGATGTTGTTCTCTTTTGGTTTGAATCCGTTGAAGCGCCAGATGAATGTCAGTTTGATGTTGCGGGCCATGTCGTGAACTTTCATCCGGTAATCCTGACCGGCATGGCGGATTGTCATTGTGGGAGACCATTTATTGAATATATCGTCCGCTTTCAGATCAAGCTCACAGCAGCGTTTCTTTCCAAACTGCCATTTTACGCCGGCGTCGATTTTCCATATAGCCGACAGGTCGGCAATACCTTGCAATGAAGGAGATATGTAGCTGAAATCAACCGACAAGGATACCGGACAATTCCGGCTGAACTTGAATGAATTGGTGAGAGAACCATAAAATATCCACTTGCTGTTGTCAAAGCTGATGTCATGGAAATTGTCTGCTTTCTCCCGCTGATTGAACACATTGGCTGTGGCCGTGGCGTTCCAGATATATCCAGCTCCGAAAGGCGCGTGAAGATTAAGCCCGACAACTCGTTTGTAGTTCATGTTGATGGTCTGATATATCAGATTCAGGGCATCGGGCGACTGGTAAGGTAACTGCGCCGTCGCTTTGTCACCATATTGAAAATACAATGTGGCTACATATTTCTGTCTCAGAATATAGTTGAACTGCGCGTCATATTGGATATACGGTTGTAGCTTTGGATTACCGATGATTGTCGAGTAGTCGTTGATGTGGCTCGTACCGCCATGCAGTTCCCAATATGATGGATAAATGCGCCGGGCGTCGAAATTGAGTTGGAATATGCTTTTAGGCGTTTTGTAATATGTGGCTCCAAGCTGAGGGATAAAATTCCAGTTGTGCTGATATTTGTTGTGATAGTATTC
>JAGAUV010000016.1 GCA_017620635.1 Muribaculaceae bacterium
CGAGCTTATAGAGCTTGGCCTTAAGCCAGTCGTGTTGGAGCGAGGCAAGGATGTTGACAGCCGCCGCCTCGACATGGTGGCCATAAACCGCGAGGGGCGCGTCGATCCTGACTCCAATTATTGCTTCGGCGAGGGTGGTGCCGGCGCTTATTCCGACGGCAAGCTTTATACCCGGAGCAAGAAACGCGGCCCGGTAGATAAGGTGCTTCGTGTGTTTTATCAGCATGGCGCTCAAAAGGATATCCTCGTCAATGCACATCCCCACATAGGCAGCGATAAGTTGCCGAAGGTCATCAAGGCAATGCGCGAGACCATAATTGCGAGCGGAGGCGAGGTGCATTTCGGCACACGTGTGGAGAGCCTTCTTTTTGACAGCTCGCACAGTGTGGTAACAGGTGTTGTGGATCAGGCCGGAAAGGAATGGCACGGGCCGGTAATATTGGCTACAGGTCATTCGGCACGTGATGTGTATTATTTCCTTCGCGAGCAGGGTATCGACCTCGAAGCTAAAGGTATAGCCGTAGGTGTACGACTCGAGCATCCGCAGACCCTGATCGACCGGTTGCAATATCATTCGCCACAAGGTCGCGGCAAATATCTGCCTGCCGCCGAGTATTCCATGCTTACAAGGGTAGATGACAGAGCTGTTTATTCATTCTGCATGTGCCCCGGCGGCTATATCATCCCTGCCGCAAGCGCACCGGGTCAACTCGTGGTCAACGGCATGTCGCCGGCCAACCGAGGTACTCGCTGGGCCAACTCGGGCATGGTTGTAGAGGTGTTGCCCGAAGATATTCCCAATCCCGACGATCCTAAAGAACAGCCACTCAAAGTGATGCGCTTTCAGCAAGAGATAGAAAAGCGCTTTTTCGAGGCTGCCGGCGAAACACAGCAGGCACCGGCGCAGCGTATGACTGACTTTGTAGCCGGTCGTTTGTCGGCCGACTTGCCTCGTTCGTCTTATCCCCCCGGTCTGCTCAGCCGTCGTATCGACCAGCTCTTACCCAAGTCTATAGCCCGTAGATTGCAGGAAGGATTCAAGATCTTCGGCAACAAGCAGCGCGGATTTCTTACATCCGAAGCAGTCCTAATCGGCGACGAGACACGCACATCGTCGCCCGTACGCATACCACGCGATCGCGAGACCCTCGCACACATATCAATGCCGGGCTTATATCCCTGCGGAGAAGGTGCCGGCTATGCCGGCGGTATAGTATCTGCCGCCGTCGATGGTATAATGTCCGCTCGCGCCCTCGCAAACAAATAATATTTTCCGTCACAACGCTTGCGCTTTCAAATATTTACCTTATCTTTGCTATCGGAAAGGCTTAGTGCCGCTCCATTAGATTTGGTAAAATAAGAAGCGTTATGCTCATCTTGTTTGTTGAAAACGTAGGAAATTTTCGAACAGATGCAAGAGATAGCATAGTGGTTCTCACGCATATGCGTGGGTCGCTATTGTTACATCTGCATCAAGGTTTCCTACGACCGTCAACAAAGACGTGGCATAGTTGGCTCACGTATTCTTTTTATAATAAATTTCTCCATTGAGCCAATAGAGAAACATCTATTATGAACAAACTTATTACTATTCCTCTTCTATTCATCACTTGCATATTTATGACAAGTTGCCTGAATGATGACGAACCGAATGATGTTGTCAAGGAGATTCGCATGGAGGTATCTGCCGAAACAGGTATCACATACCATTGGGGTGATGACAAGAAAGAACATCCAATCGAATGTATGCTTGTCAAGTTGCCCGACAATCCCACAACATGGCAGCCAATGATGTTCGGGGAAATCGAAGACTTTACCTATGAGCGTGGACACGAGTATCATCTCAGTGTCCTTCAGACCACACTTGCTAATCCTCCTGCCGATGCGTCGATGTACACTTATTCCCTTATTAAAGTATTGTCGGATAGGCTTGTGGTTGAACCGGAGGTTCCTGTTAATAAAGAAATAACATCAATAGATGACATTGAATATCAGGAGTTATGTCCTTTTGACAAATACGCTATTGAATCACTATATTATGTCAATGGTGACGGAAAAATCACATATTCCGATGGCCATTCTGCTCCAAGTTATGAGAATGCGCGTATTTATTTAGAAAATGTGTTGCCAAAGGATGATCCTAACTGGGTTACATTCCAGACGGTTTCATATCAGGCATCATATTCTTACGTATTTTCTCCTCTTACTGGTAAAGTCAGATTAGTACGGAATGAGTCATCCGGTCCTATGTTCAAAAATGTGGTTCCCGAAAATGAATATCGTCACATTGTTGAGAATATGGTATCTGGAGAAGAAATCCAATATGTAATGGTCCTCGCCAATGTTCATAAGCTCGGTTTGCAAAAAGTACAGTTTACTGTACGCAAAAACTAATCATAAAAAGGTAAATATTATTGTAAACAAACAATAATCCGAGGTTCCATACAAATATCTGTGACATTCTCTAAACCCAACCGACTTCAATGCCCCGACTCATTGCATACATGCTTTTCTTGATTGCCACGGTCAGCGCCGTTGCACAGGTCAATGTGTCGGGCACGGTCGTTGACAAGGAGAGCAACGAGCCTCTGACCGGGGCTTCGGTCATTGTCAAAGGAGCGGACGGCAAGATAAAGAAATATGCCACATCGAAAGGCGACGGTGGCTTTACCATGTCGTTGCCGTCGGTTGCCGGTTGTCGATTGGAGGTGTCAATGATGAGTTTCGCCAAGAAAACCATACCTCTTGACAGCGTTTCTTTTCCTCTAACCGTTCTGCTCGAACCGGGCACAACGCTTTTGAAAGAGGTGACGGTCAAGGCTGACCGCATAAGGGAGCAAGGCGACACTATCTCCTATAATGTCGGCAGCTTCGCACAGCAACAAGACCGCTCCATCGGCGATGTACTCAAACGAATGCCCGGAATAGATGTTGCCAACAACGGCAAAATCCAATATCAGGGCGAGGACATCAACAAGTTCTATATCGAAGGCTCCGACCTGCTCGGCGGCAAATACGGCATTGCCACCAACGGCATAAGCCACGAGGATGTGGGCGCGGTCGAGGTCATGGAGAACCATCAACCGATGCAGGTGCTGTCGGGCATATCATTTTCCGACAAAGCGGCTATCAACCTCAAACTTAAAAACAAGGCAAAAGCAACGTGGAGTTTCCACGGCGATGCCGGAGGCGGCTACTCTTGGCAACCCGAGGGCGCAATATGGGATGGCGAGCTTTTCGCTATGGCAGTAATGCCCAATTTCCAGAATATAACGACTTTCAAGACTAACAACATCGGCGAAGACCTTTCGGCACAGGCAATAGATTTCTTTGCCTCCCGACGGGGAACCGACCTGAGCCGATATGTCGGTGTGTCGCTCCCCGGTGTGCCTAACCTCAGTCAAAAGCGCACACTGTTCAATCGCTCGGCACTTGTTTCGACCAACGCGTCAAAGTAATATATTCTGATTCGTTGAGGATTTATAATTTTGAACGAGATTTTCTTTGTTTCGACTGGGTTAAGGGTAGCGTAGTCTTGCTAAATCCGTCTACAACCGGTATATATTGTCGACTTGACAAGAGCAGGGAATACAATGTGGTAAATACTCAGGAGATAAACGGAACACGATATGGCGAAATACATGTGTGGAATCATAAACATATCTCTGACGAGGACTTTTTGTCTTTCTCAAAGGAAGCCCTTGTCAAACTGATGAAAGAAAACATAGGAGACGGCAGATCGGTACAAGGGAAAAATGACGAATTCAAATGTATACCGGAAGGTATGGACGCAGAAATGGTATGGGAAAACAAGACTACCAGAATAGTGCTGCTCCATGAATTGCCGAATGATACTTCACTTGAAGGATATTACCTTCTTGTAGAGGCTAAATAATTGCGATTCTAATATGAATAAAAAAGAGGTCGAAAGACCTCTTTTTTTATTGTTTGTCGATCATCGTGAGGAAGGTGTCTTCGTTGATGATCGGGATGCCGAGCTTTTGGGCTTTCTCGAGTTTGGCCGGGCCCATGTTTTCGCCGGCGAGAACGTAGTCGGTTTTCTTTGATATCGAACCGACATTCTTGCCTCCGTGAGCCTCGATCAATGCTTTGTATTCGTCGCGAGAGTGTTTTGAGAAAACGCCGCTGATCACAAAGCTCTTGCCCTCAAGGGCATCCGATACAGGGCCGGCGGCGATGTCGTCGGCCACAGCCATAGTGACACCGGCGGCACGCAGACGTTCGATCATGAGCAGATTATCGGCATCGGTAAAGAAATTCCTGATAGCATCGGCTATGCGAGGGCCTACATCTTCGATAGCGGCGAGCTCAGCAGTGCTCATGTTCATCAGCCTGTCGATATCTTTGGCCGCGCGAGCTACTTTTTTTGCCGTCGTCTCGCCGACGTAGGGTATTGAAAGAGCGAACACAACACGCTCGAATGGCACTTCGCGGCTTGCAGCTATGCCGTCGATCACTCGCTGAGCACTCTTGGCGGCAAAGCCTTCGATTGTCATAAGGTCGAAGGGCGTGAGATCGTAGAGATCGGCCGGAGTTTTGACGAGTCCGTGAGAGAAAAGAGCCGAGGCTGTTTCCTCGCCGATGCCGTCGATATTCATCATGCGCCGTCCCACGAAGTGCTCGATGCGACCGATGATCTGTGGGGCGCAACCTGTCTTGTTGGGGCATACCCAGGCAGCTTCGCCCTCGACTCTTACAAGGGGTGTGTTGCATGCCGGGCAATGGCTTACAAACACTATCGGCGGTTCTCCCGGCAGTCGCTCGGAAAGCTCCACTCCTGTAATCTTGGGTATGATCTCTCCGCCTTTCTCTACATAGAGCATGTCGTGCTCGTGTATGTCGAGAGCCTTCACAATGTCGGCGTTGTGCATCGAGGCACGCTTGACGATGGTGCCCGAGAGGAGCACGGGCTCGAGGTTGGCGACGGGGGTTATTATGCCCATGCGGCCGACGTCGAACGATACGAAACGAAGACGTGTCAGGGCGCGTTCGGCCGCGAACTTGTATGCCACAGCCCATCGCGGCGACTTGGCTGTAAAACCGAGATTGAGCTGCTGACGCAGAGAGTTGACTTTAAATACAAGGCCGTCGGTGGCGACAGGCAATTCCTTACGGGCCTTGTCCCAGTAGTTTATGAAACTGTCGACCTGCTCGATAGACTCGAGCTTTGTCATGGCGTCGGATACCTTGAAGCCCCATGACCGGGCGGCCATCATATTGTCGTAGTGGTTGTCGAATGGCAGATCCGGGCCGAGAAGGTAATATAGGTAAGCGTCGAGGCCACGGCGTCCGACCTCGGCCGGGTTGAGAAGTTTCAGAGTGCCGGCGGCGGCGTTACGCGGATTTGCGAACAGAGGCTCTCCGGCGGCTTCGCGCTCGGCGTTCAGCTTGTCGAATGCGGCCCATGGCAATACTATCTCGCCTCGTATCTCGAAGAAGTCGGGCCAGCCGGAGCCCTGCAGTTTCAACGGAATGGATCGTATTGTGCGGACGTTGTCGGTAACGATGTCGCCTTTCTCGCCGTCGCCGCGAGTGACAGCCCTAATCAGCCTGCCGTGCTTGTAGATAAGCGATATGCCTGTACCGTCGAATTTCATTTCGCCCACCACAGTTGCCTGCTGACCCATAAGAGCTTCGTCGGTGCGCTTGAACCATGCGTCGACATCGTCGATGGAGTATGTGTTTGCCAGCGAAAGCATGGGGTAGAGGTGCGCGGCCTGTTCGAAGCCTGTATTCAGGTCGCTGCCTACGCGCCGAGTGGGAGAGTCGGGATCGTCGTGCTCGGGATGAGCTGCTTCCAGTTTCTCGAGTTCCTTCATCAGCATGTCGAAGTCGTGGTCGCTGATTGTAGGGGCGTTGAGTACGTAGTAGTTGTAGTTATGTCGGTTCAGCTCGTCGCGCAGGGCGTCGATGCGTTCTATATCGTTCATATTCCAGATACTTTGTCGGGGTGGTGGGTTATGTATTCTTTCCAGGATTTCGCACCTTTTGCTACGGCCGGTTTCTGCGACTCATAGAAATGGCAGAGGGCGGCGGCAAGTGCATCGGTGGCGTCGAGTTTGGGGAGAATGCTTTCGCGAGGGAATCCGAGTATGCGCACAAGCATCTCGCATACCTGTTCTTTCGAAGCCGCGCCATTGCCTGTGATCGCCATCTTAATCTTCCTTGGCTCGTATTCGGTAATGGGTACCTGATGCCTTAGCGCAGCTGCCATGGCTACGCCCTGGGCTCGGCCGAGCTTGAGCATGGACTGTACGTTCTTGCCGAAAAACGGGGCCTCGATAGCCATCTCATCGGGGTAATACTGCTCGACAAGCATGGTAACTCGCTCGTAGATACGGGCCAGACGCATGTAGTGGTCGCCAATCTTGCCGAGCTCGATCAGGCCCATCGCTATCATGGCCGGCTTGCGCCCGAAGATGCCGAGAATGCCGTAACCCATCACGTTGGTGCCCGGGTCGATACCGATGATAATACGGTCGGCTTTTTTTACAGTCTCATCCATTGGCTTTTGAATGGTCGTATATGACGTCGAGCTTCGATTCGAACATGCTTACCCCCATACCCCATGATTCGCCTATCACGCGATATAGGTTTGGCAGCACCTGGTCGTGGAAGTCGGTCATGGCTTCTTCGTCGGGCACACGCATCTGAAGGGCGAAAGTACGCACGGGCTGGCCGGTCAGGGAGTTGTCGGACATCTCTCCATGCAGTTCGGTAAGCAGCAGGCCGTATATTCCGGACATCTCGGCCATGGGGATGTAGGTGTCGCGTATAAATTCGATAAATTCGCCGGACTTGTTGTTGTCAACGGCAAAAGTGGTATTGAAGAGTATCATTATTGTCCTTTTCTGTTTTTCGCCGTCCTCCGTTTCAGAGCTCTTGCCGCGAAACCGAAGTGTCGTGCTATCGTGGGAATAAGTCCGTAATAGAACGACATGATCCTGAATCGCTCGAGCAGAGACGAACGGTGGTTGCGCGTGGTCATGCCTTCGTTGAGGTAGTCGATTATCACGGTGTCGCCGAGACCGATGTTTTTGCGTGAATGCTGCAGGCATCGGATGCACCACTCGTAATCGGCCGAAAAACGGTATGATGTGTTGTAGAAGCCGACGATGTTCCGAACGGCGATGAAAGCCTGGTGGCACACAAGCATCCCGTCGGCAAATGAGCGGAGCGTGAGTTTGTCGGGAGCGGTAAGGTGTCGAGGGCCGATGTAGTGTCCGTCGTTGTCGACGATGTCGGTCTGTCCGTATACTATTCCCGGGTCGCCGTTCGCGGCGATGGCGTCGGCGATTATCCTCAGTGTGCCGTGGCTGTGGAATTTGTCGCCGGCGTTGAGGAATATTAGATAGCGACCTTTTGATAGCCCCATGCCTTTGTTCATGGCGTCGTAGAGACCTTTGTCGGGCTCCGACACCACGGTACGTCGCCCACTCCTGTGAGCCTCCGCTATCTCGAGGGTGTTGTCGGTCGAAGCACCGTCGACGATGATGTGCTCATAGTCGGTAAATGTCTGGCCGTCGATGCTCTCGAGAGTGCGCTTCAGCGTGGCGCCGGCATTGTATGTTGCTGTTATGATGGCGAATAGTGGAGTCATTATACTGTCGGGTCGCAGATTTTGAATATTTCGTTAAGCTTCGATTCGGTCTGCTGAGAGTTTTCGTGCACTCGCATTGTGTAGCCGAAACGTTTGTTACCCATCTTTTCGCTCATGCAGTCGGCAAAGCGCTCGATGGCGGCGTCGGCAATTATGTCGTAGCTGAAAGTATGGTCGATCGGAGCCTCGTGGAATCGCTTCGGCGCGTTGTTGATGTGCCCGGCTTCTATAGCCGACAGCTTTGTCGCCCGTCGCCACAGCGAGCCTGTGCTGTCGGCGGCAATGCAGAGGAGCGCGTCGTCGCGCCGGGCGATGGCTGCGAACATGGGCATTTCTTCGCTGTAGAGCGTTATGGGGTTGTTCTCTCCTTTGGCATAAATCTCGCTCAGAGGTATGCGCAGGGCCTTTTCGCCCTGATAAGCCATGACGAGATATCCCTCGGAAAGTTCATGCGGAACCGTGAGGGCGAGGCGGCAGTCGGGGTTGCAGTCCATGTAGAGGTCGTTACCTGAATAGAGCAGGGTGTTGTCGGCTGTAAAGTACAGGTATCCGGCAGGTTCCACATAGCCTGTCTCGTAGTTGTGGAGCACATTTGGCCGCCAGTGGGAAGTGTCGATGCGGTCGACACTTTCGCTTTCGGAAGCGGCCGTTTCGTCGGGTTGTGCAGGCTGTGCCGCCGTGCTTTCTTCCTCGACGGTCTCGCTGCGGTTTACTTTGTCTTCCTCGTATTGCGCCAGCCTCATGCGGTGCTCAGCCCGAAGCTCCTCGCGTTCGCGTTTAAATTCCTCGACAGCCTCGCCGTGGTATTCGCGAGTGGACTGTCCGCTTTGGCGAACGAAGAGTTTGCCGTCGATAAACACCGGGTCGAGCGACTGCTCCACAGAAATCCTGACAACTCCTTTCTCGGCTTCGTCATCGGCCGCCACTTCGATCTTCCGGGCTATACGCTCTCCGAAATTAATATTCACAAGGTCTTCGATGAAGACGCACAGGCTGTCGATGTTGCTGATCTTGTGGCGGTGGTTGCCGGCGATTGCAGGATGCCGCTGATAATATTTGAAGTCGTCGTGCATGCCGACTTCGTAACCGTCGTTGTTTACGCCGATATACAGCTGACCTCCGTTTGCGTTGAGCAGACCGGCGATACGGGTCAGAATGTGTTTCTGTTGCTCTTCGGGGTTTTCTCTCATTTCCTCGCCCGGAGCGGTGGCCGGGTAGACAAGCGATGTCTTGAACTCGAGGTACTTCGATTCGGAACCGTAGTATTTGCCCCGGCGAGTCTCGTTGTTGACCTTCAGTTTCTCCTTGATCTTTTCCTTGATGTCGGCCGCAATGGCGTTCGCACCGCTGTCGGAGGTGTGTACCATGTTGTAGGCGAGTACCATACGTGCGATTATGCCTTCGAGCTCGTTGGATGGCGCGCTTACGGTTTCGTACAGTCTGGAGTTCTTCGACGGGTTCTCGAGCCATGACACCATTTCGAGGCGGTGGTAGATCATCTTCAGGAATGGATCGGCGAGTGCCTGTCCGGCGAGCGCTTCGAGGCTTTCGGCATCGATGCGGCTGTTGGTGGCGTAGTACTGATGGAGATTGAGCAGGGACGCGTGTGTAAGCAGTTTGTCGGCGAGCTTCTCGTCGGCTATGGCGAGGGCGAGGATGCGGCCGAAGCGCAGATAGTCGTATGCTTTGATGAGGTCGTTCTCGGCGATGGACTTGAAACGTATGATCTCGATTATCTCGCGCACGTTGTCGGACGACAGCAGTTCGTCGATGTCGCGGACCACAGATTCCTCGGCCTCGTGAGCATCGTTGTCGCTGTTGTCGACTTCTCCGATACCTTCGATAAGGTTCTGGAAGGCCTGGTTCTTGTCGAACATATCGTCGGGCGAGTTGGTAAAGTCTGTGATGTAGGCTTTTAGCTGTCCCTGCTTTCCGATGTTGTTGAATCTGACCTTGACGATGTCGCCGATGTGGCAATCTGTACCGTCGGCCGGACGCTCGACATAAAGTCCTATGCCGTAACTCGATATGGCGGAATAGTCGTGGTCGGCGTTGCCTGTAATCACGGCGGTGTACTCGTCGTCGAAATTATAAGTGTTCTCGATGTAATGATCGACAGTGTCGCGCAGAGAGAAAACATATGAACCATCGGCCTCGACATTGGTTACCGTCGCCAGGAAACCGCGCACGGCGCCGTCGGGCGTGCGGAATACCTGCATAGGCGGCTGACGCAGATTGTAGCCGACTATCTCGTCGCGGCGCAGTATGCCTTTGCCACTGTCGTACTCGGCGTCGTCGATATGGCATATGAAGACGGGATTGATATTGTAGGCGTCGCGTACATTGTCGACAACGATATACACTTCGTCGCCGATACCGGCATGGCGGCGCGGCGCCGACTCTGTAACGGTCGATGTGCCCGACTCTTTGTCGATCAGGCTCATCTCTATGTCGTGCCACCACTGGTTGTGCTCCGACAGCTTGCGCAGGCGCGAACCGCTGAGGCTGCGGATGCCGTTGACCATAATCTGCGGATGAAGCCATGACATAAGACCTTCGGGTATGGCTCTTTCGGTAATGTCGGTACGGCCCTCGGGACGGAGTACGACGCCTTCGGACGATACATCGATCTCTATGCCGGCGCCGGTGTAGCGGTGTGTGCCGTCGAGACGGCTGAAAATGTCGTCGGCCGGCATGACTGTGGCCTGTGTCATGAGCATGGTGGGTTGCCTGAGCTGCTCGTATGTGAGACGGGTGCCGACATCGACACCGAAAAGGGTAAGGAAGGATTTTGTGAGAAGCGCCTCCACGTTGAGCGGTCGCATCAGCGCCACGTAGCGGTAGAAAAGCGACAGCGAGCGGCTGTTGTCGGCATTGCCTTCGGAGAAGAGAATCTGCAGGGCTATAGCCGTGAGTATGGTCTCTACTTTCAGTTTCTGCTCACGAGTCTCGGCCATAGGCAGGGCGTCGATTTCGCATCGGGCCTGGCGGACGTATATCTTGAACTGCTCGACGAAGGCCTTGCGGAAAGGATCGCGGTTCCAGTTCTCCAGGTCGCGGTTGAAAATGCTCTCGAAGATGCGGTTGAGATAGTTGCCCACTTTGTCGGGGAAGAGCCGGAAAATAAGCATCAGCACGGCGAAGCGTCGGCCGGGATGGTAGAGGTAGCCCGATCTCTGGAGCTTGTCGAGGAGGCGCTCAACGAAACGGTCCTGCTCGTTATGGCTGATCAGCTCGAGTGTTGTCTTGTAAGGCTCGAGGTTGTCGACCATGTCGGTAAGCTGTTTCTGTAGCGCCTGCCTTTGCTCGAAGGGCAGGCCGTTGAGGTAGCTCGAACCTTCGAGGAGGAAGAGGAGCAGCTCGCGCAGGGCTGCGATAAGTGCGCGGTAGGTGTTGTTCTGGCGTATGAGATTGGATCGCAGGAACCACTCGGGCAGATTGCGCAGTATTACTCTTGCGGCCGTGACGGGCCATAGCGCGTTCTGAGCGGCGAGCTCGGCCTTGGCGCCGTCGAGTTCGGGAAGTTTGTGGACCAGCGAGCGGATAAATGACCGGAGGTGGTCGTTTATGCCGGCCCCTTCGAGGAGTGTATCGAGATTATAAAGCTGAAGTCTTGAGCCTTCGTCGGCACGTACTATCGAAAAAAACTGAGAGGTCAGTTTAGTGAAGCGGCATCTAATTCTCTGGTCTTTGGTAAGGAGTCCTTCGTTCTCGAAAATTCTGAAAAAAATACCGTTGCGGTCGCGTACTATATAAGGGTCGTCTTTAGGCGAGTCGGGAACGCCGATAACCATAGCTTCAAAAGTATCGCCTTTGGTGTATGTGCGGTTATAAAGTTCATAAACATAACGGGCGATATTAGGCGTAAGTACCGGCATTCCGGCAATATCAATCTTTTTGACCCTGCAGTAAAAAAATTCGGGAGCCTGCCTGTCTCTCTGAAAAAGTAATTTTTTCATCGGTACGGCAACCGGGCCGACGGGCCCGTCCACTTCAATCAAAAATTCCTTGTCGCCGGGGTCGGTGCCTCCGACAATCTTAAATTCGTAGCTTTGGTCTATCTCGTAAGTCATGGATATGTGTTTAATATAGTTTTACATGCAAAAGTAATGAAAAAATGCACTTGGTCATAGCCGGCGGCATTCCTTTTTTATTATTTAACGAAAGAGCGTGAGACATAGGAAATGCCGGCTTTATGGCGGGATAAGCCCCTCAGCAAAAAGTTTGGCCTGAGCATGTGTAAATAAATTTGCATCGCACTCGACTAATTACTATCTTTGCACCAAGAAAAACAAACAAAGTACTATATGAAAAACGTAGCGCGCCTACTGGCAGAAAAACTTCTTAAAATAAACGCATTAAAGCTACAGCCGGCTAATCCTTTCGTATGGGCGTCGGGATGGAACTCACCTATATACACCGACAACCGCCGTACACTTTCTTATCCTGAAGTACGCTCCTTTATAAAAATAGAGCTCACTCGCATGATCCTCGAAAATTTTCCCGAAGCCGAGGCAATAGCAGGTGTGGCAACCGGAGCTATCGCACAGGGTGCACTTGTGGCCGATATGCTCAATCTTCCTTATGTCTATGTCCGCTCGTCGCCCAAGGATCACGGCCTGGAGAATCTTATCGAAGGTGACCTTCGCCAGGGCCAGAAGGTAGTGGTAATAGAAGACCTTGTGTCGACAGGCAAGAGCTCGCTCAAGGCCGTGGAGGCAGTGCGCAATGCAGGCGGCGAGGTAGCCGGCATGCTCGCTCTGTTTACCTATGGTTTCCCTGTCGCTGAAAAGAATTTTGCCGAGGCAGGCGTGAAACTGCATACACTGAGCGACTATAACACAATGCTTGAAGTCGCCCTCGAGACAGACTATATCTGCGAGAACGACCTTGAAACCCTCCGTCGCTGGCGTAACGATCCGGCTACCTGGGTACCCGAAAGATAAATAATAATGGCAACATACACTTCTAAACCGGCTGTCGTGGCAATGCCGGCAGCTGAGCTCGCCGAAAAATTCAGCGATTTCCGCGGCATGCAGACCCGTCTCGACGAGATGCCGGCCGACGAGCGTGGCCGTATCGGCGACGTGTCGTTCACACAGGATTCGATCGTCATAACCACTCCTCAGGTCGGTGCTATCACTCTTCGCGCTATAGAGCGCACGTCCGACCATGTGGTAATGCAGGCCGAAGGCTCGCCGGTGCCGATGAGCATTACGGTGGAGATGAAGCCTGTCGGATCGAACGAGACAGAGGTCGTAGGCAAGATGGACGTCGAGATTCCGGTAATGCTGAAGGCTCTCGTGGGCCCGGCGCTGCAGAAGGCCGTCGACCAGTTCGGCGAGATATTTGCAAAACTCGCCTGAGATGCTGAAAGATAAGATACGGGCAGCAATGGCCTCGGCTGTTGCTGCCATTGTTTTTATTTTTACGTCGTGCCACAGCATCGACGATGACCGCATACCCGTGCATCCGGTCAATATAGTGTTCAACACTATAGCCGACTGGAATGTATATGGTGTGTCGGGCGCCATGGACTATAAGTATTTTATACGCGAGCAGCGCAAGCCGGCCAACTTCCCCTATACGGCAAGTACCTATACCGGTTTCGGCGGCATACTGCTTGTGTCGGATGTGATGGGCAAGCCGCAGGCCTATGACCTGTCGTGTCCTGTGGAGGCGGAGAATAATGTGAGAGTCGCAATCGACGAGGAGATGCACGCCCGTTGTCCGAAATGCGGCAGCACCTACGATGTGTTCTCACTGCAGGGCCATCCCCTAAGTGGGCGAGCGTCAGAGCTCGGCTACGGACTCCGCCATTACAGGGTCGGCCCCGGCAGGGCCAACTCGGCATATATGGTGGTATCATTCTGAAAACTCGTTAAAAGCATCCATATCTGCGGAATTATGCTTAACTTTGCGCCATGCTGGACAAGATAGGTCAATTCATTATCGATACCGCAGAGGTGCTTTGTGGCTATCCGCTGTTTTTTCTTCTGATAGGCGGCGGTCTGTACCTGTTTGTCAGCTCTGGGGCGGTGTCGCTCCGCCGTCTTCCGGCCGCAGTGCGCGAGTTGCGCACCAAACCTGACGGGGATGCCGGCAACGGACAGATATCCTCGGTGCAGGCACTTGTGTCGGTGGTCGCGGCCACTATCGGGGTGGGTAATATCGCCGGTGTGGCCATAGCCCTTGTCATGGGAGGCCCGGGCGCTATCTTCTGGATGTGGGTAAGCGCCCTTGTGGGCATGTCGACGAAATATCACGAGGGTGTACTTGCCATCATGCACAAGGGCCGCGACGATCAGGGGCGTCCGCAGGGCGGACCGATGCACATTATCGTGCAGGGCCTCGGCCCGAAGTGGTCGCCGCTTGCAAAGTTTTTTGCTGTCGCCGGTATGTTCGGCACGCTCAGCATCATGAACTCCAACCAGCTTACCGAAGCGTTTCTTGCGACTTTCACGACACCCGAAGGCCTCGAGTCGAGCGCTTTTCTAAGCAGCATAGGCGGTTTTATCAATTTCGACAATACCGCTACTTTCCGCCTCCTGTTCGGAGTGGCGGTGGCGGTAATAGTCGGTGTAGTGGTAGTCGGTGGCATACAGCGCATCGCCAACGTGGCCACAATACTTGTGCCGTTTATGGTCGGGCTTTACTTCTTTATGGTAATGTTTATTATCGTGACACACATAGAAGGTGTGCCCGGCGTGTTCAAGAGCATATTTACGGAAGCCTTCAATCTACGGGCCGGATTCGGCGCCTTTGCCGGTATAGCCATAATAGGCGCCCGACGGGCCGCGCTGGTCAACGACGCCGGCATCGGAACGGCCTCTATCATGCACGGGGCGTCGCGCAACAACAATCCTGTGCGCGAGGGTCTGATAGCGATGCTCGGGCCGAGTATCGATTCGGGCCTTGTGTGCACGCTCTCGGCGATAGCGATACTGCTCTGCGGCGACATCAATGTGAGCGGCGTCAAAGGTCTCGAAGTCGCTACCAGGACTTTCGCATCGGCCGTGCCTGCCGGCGACATATTGCTGATATGCGTGATTGTGTGCTTCGCACTGTCGTCGATGTTCTCCACCTCATTCTACGGCACCACATGTGCCAACTATCTCTTCGGATGCCGGCGCGGCCGCTTCTATATATGGGTGTTTTTGGTGTCACTCGTAGTTGCCGCCGTAGTGCCTATCGAGACAGCCGTGGCCGCCTGCGATCTGTCGTATGCACTTATGGCTATACCGACCATGACGGCTGTGCTGGCACTCAGCCCGAAGGTGCGTCGCATCACGAGCGACTATTTTAAGACAAAAACAAGAATACAAACTCAAAATTCCTGATAGATATAATGTTACCATCATTTATTACATGGGATGTGAACCCTGCTCTTATCGATAGCTTCGTGTCGATAAGGTGGTACGGACTTATGTTTGCCATAGGATTCTGGATAGGATTCAATATTGTAGCCAAGATGTTCAAGCGCGAAGGCGCGCCCGAGAACTGGATGGGCATACTGCTTATCTATGTCGGAGTCGCCACAATCGTAGGCGCCCGTCTCGGACATGTGTTCTTTTACCAGTGGGATTACTACAGCGCTCATCCGTGGAAGATTCTCGCTACCTGGGAGGGCGGCCTTGCAAGCCACGGCGGAGCGATAGGCATAATAATAGCCGTTATTCTTTACTCCATATTCACTACCAAGCGAAATCCGCTCTGGACTTTCGACCGTCTTACCGTCGCGATAGCTCTTGTGGGCTGTCTGATACGTATAGGCAATCTCATGAACAGCGAAATCTTCGGTTATGCCACCGACCTGCCGTGGGGTTTCAAATTCGTCCGTTCGGTGGAGTGGCAGACAGAATATGCGCCTCTCGCCTGCCATCCCACGCAGATCTACGAGGCCTTGTGTTACCTCGCCCTTTTCGGTCTTATGATGTGGATGTACTGGCGTCGCAATGCCGGCGAACGCCCGGGTCTGCTATTCGGCACATTCCTGGTAGGTACGTTTGCCTCGCGCTTCTTTATCGAATTTATCAAGAACGATCAGGTGCCCTTCGAGGCAGACATGACGCTTAACATGGGCCAGTGGCTTAGCATACCCTTTGTCGCCCTCGGCATATTCCTGATCTGTTGGGCTCTGACTCACAAAAGGCTATGTCTTAAATACCCGGGCGAATATGCACCCGAGCCTAAAGCACGAATCAAAAAATGAAGTATATCTCAGCTCTCCTCCTGTCCTTCTGCATATTGTCGGCCGTAGCACAGGACGCAAAAGATAATGGGGACGAAGATCCCTATTATCTCCTTACCGAACAGGCCGACAAGGCAATAGCCGCGCAGGATTACGAATCGGCTGCCGCACGTCTGATCGAAGCCATGTCGATACGCCCTGACGCTCCCGAGAATGTGATGCTGCTGTCGAATCTCGGCATGGTGTACTCTTATATGGACCGCGACAGTCTGGCTCTGGAGACTCTCAACAAGGCTCTCGACCGGGCACCGTCGATGCGTACGGTGTTGTCCAACCGCGCGCATGTGCTCCTTAAAATGGGACGTGACATGGAAGCCCGAAGCGATCTCGCCCGGGTAATAGACGCGGACTCGCTCAATGCCGAAGCCCGTTATCTCCATGGCCTGCTTTCACTTTGGGCCGGGGAAGACAGTGTAGCCAATGTCGACTTTACCGTGCTTGAGAGCGTGGCACCCACCGGCCTTGCCACAGCTATAGCGCGGTCGGCATATCTAACAAAACATGGCAAGACCCGTGAGGCCTTGCCATATCTTCGCCGCATGGCCAGTCTTGACCCCCAGCCGGATCATTATGCCGCGCTGGCCGAGACATTGCTTTTGCTTGGCGAACTTACGGAAGCCGGCGAGGCAATAACGACAGGCATGGAGAAATTTCCCGACAATGCGGAACTGTACTATTGCCGCGCCAAGCTGCACCGCGATCTCTATGAGCTCGACCGTGCCCGGGAGGATGCCCGTACGGCAGCGAAGCTCGGAATACCTAAGGACAAGATCAAGGAACTGTTCAACAAGTAATTATCTTACAGTAACTTTCGAGCTAAGTCCGTCGACGGTAACGATATAAATGCCGGCAGGTACTTTCGTTGAGGGAAGGCTGCGTCCGGCAAGGTCGCATATCCTGAGCGTGGTGTAGTCGCCGTTGATTATTATCTCGCCCTTGCCGCCGTATACTTTAGGCGTTGAAACGGCAGGAAGGTCGTCGACACCGCTAACCGATGGGCTTGTGTATACGGCGAATCCATTTGCCGGTATGCGCGCGGAAATGGTGCCGGTGCCTGATAGATTATCGGTGTAGCCTGTCGATGAAACATATAACTGATGTCGGTCGGCACTTATCAGCGAAGCCTGACAGGAGACAGTCATCTCGGCGTTTGTCGAAGGATTGATGAGGGCCACAATCTCTTTATCGCCGGAGCGGAGGCATATCCACCTCGGCTGTGTGTAGGCGGCATCGAGATCGCTGCGGCTGAGAGTGGCATCCGCACCGAAGAGTTCGGGATTGTTGCGGCGCAGGTTTATCAGCCCGGAATATACATCGCGCAGGGCCACGCGGTCGGCATCGGCGAGCCAGCCGCTCCAGTCTACGATTTTCGGATCGGTGTTGTTGCCGCCGTCGTTGTTCTTGGTGTTCTGGTTGTTGCCAAGTTCGCCGAACTGCCATACCATCTTAGGCCCGGGCGTAAGCAGCATCTGAGCAGCGAGAGCGCCCAGACGGGCGTATTTGGCCTCCTTGCTGTTCTTTACCTCAGCCTTGGCGTATGCGTCGACTTTATAAGCCACACGCTGTTCGTCGTGGCTTTCGGCATAAGAGATAGTTGAACCGGCCGGACGTCCGCCGTCGGCTGTAGCGAGGAAACGGTTAAGGTTGTCGTCGCTGTCGTAGCCCATGGCATATTGGCACGAGGCGTTGTTGATGTTGGCCCAGTTTATTTCGCCGTCCTTGCCCATGGCTATCTCTTCGGCGGCGCCGGCAAGATTCTCATTGATGTGTATGCCGTCGGGCTTGACTGATCGTATTACGTCGTGAAGGCGTTTCATGCGGTCGATGCGGCTCTGGTTGTAGGCGTCGGTACCGCTTGAGTAGCTGTTGTTGTCGCCAAGACCTTTCACGAGATCGAAACGGAAACCATCTACGTTGTAGCTCTGCATCCAGTATCGTATCGCGTCGGTCCACTGCTGCTGCACGAGCCTGTTGCCCTGATTCCAGTCGTTGAGCACACTGTAGGCGTGAGGCGCCGAGGCGTTGTAGAAAGGATTGAGCGCTTTTGGATAGATCTGATACCAGGGGTGGAGTCCGTCGCTCTGGTTGAATACGATGTCAAGAATCACAGCTATGCCTTCGCAGTGGCATGCCTCTATGAAATCCTTGTAGTCGCGCGGCGAGCCATAAGCCTTGTCGGGCGCCATGTAGAAATTGGTGTTGTAACCCCATGAGTTGTTGCCGTTGAACTCCATGACAGGCATCAGTTCTACGGCATTGAAGCCCAGAGCCTTGATGTAGGGTATCTTTTCGATGGCCTTAGCCACAGTGCCGTTTCCTTCGGCGAGACCGTCGGTACCGGTAAAGTCGCGGAATAGCATTTCGTACACTATCAGATTGTCGTGATCGGGGATAGTGAAGTCGGAGAACTTATAGTCGTCCATGTCGCCGCGATATACACCTAATACCACACCGTCGACCTCAGATGGATACGCCGGCATGTCGGGCCATACGTCGGATGCCAGATAACGGTCGTTGTACGGGTCGAGGATGAGGTGGGCATATGGATCGCCGACCCTGTAGGTGTCGTCGACTACAAAATAATAGGGATAATATACGTCGTCGGCAAGGCCTGATACTGTTGTCCAGAAATAACGGTAGCCTTCGTAGTCCTGATAATTCATGAGGTAACGGCTGTCGATGGTGTAGCCGTTCCATGCGCCTATAAGCTGCACACTGTTTTTGCCGGGAGCGGCGAAGCAGAAGGTAACCGTACCGTCCGAGCCCTTTACGCAACCCATCACAGGCACACCGCCGGGGTAGTCGACAGCCTTGCTCGGGGCAGGGTAGCTTATCTCGCAGGACGCCTCATATGGCTTGCCGCCGTATGTGGAGCTGCCGCTCACGATATAGTTGCCCGGATCGTTAAATTTATAGCTTGCTGTCAGCGAGGTGGCTGCTGACTTCGATGCGAATGCCTTGCCGTTGACACTCAATGTGAGATCGGCCTCCTTCGACGCTGTGAGCGTGAAGCTTACAGTGGTGGGCTCGCTTATCAGACGGTCGTGGTCGGCAGTAATCTGCAGCTCGAAGCCGTCGTTGAGTATATCGACAAATATGTCGCCGCCGTCTTTTGTCTTGCCGGTGCGCGAGCCGTCGGCATTACGGAATACAAGCGCGATCTTCCTGACATGTTCTGCCGGATCGGTAATACCGAAATAAGAACGAATGTCGCCTATGCTGAGCTGGTACAGGTTGGTAGTGAGATATTTCAGCCTGTTCTTGTCGAGATTGGCATACTGGGAGTTGCTGCCGTCGCTTTCGGGCCACGGCGTTACCACATAGCGCCAGTCGCTGTTGTTGGCGCTCTTGGTGGTAATGACGCCTATGTGGGCATATACGATCTGCGAGGACGATAATCCGCGCAGGCCGTCATTGCCCTGTGGCGATGAAGCGTTGTAAGTCAGCACCACATTCCTGCTGTCCTCCTGGAGTGGCGACGGCGAAGTGGTAACGATCTGTGCTGCCGATGGAAAAACCACCAGCAGCATAGCCGCCAGAATGGCGGAGTAGAGAGCTTTCATTTGTAAGTATGATGAATCGTAATTATTTAATACGGGCGAGGATGAGAGCGCTTGTAGGCGTTACGGCGATAGATCCTCCGCGAGTCGACCCCAAGCCGTCGGGATTTATCTCGCCGTCAGCCGCTATTATGGTCCATTCGCCGCGTGGAATCTTGACTACGTAATTGGATTTGCTGCCGTTGAACACGAGTTTTATCTCTTTCCATTCGTCGCCGTTGGCATTGTTGAGGATAGAGTAGGAGATGATGTTGTTGTCTTTTATTTTGTCGAACACAATGTTTTTGGCGATGTCCTCGGCAGTAGTCATGCGGAATGCCGGGTGCTCGCGGCGGAGACGGATAAGATTGCGGTAGAAATCGAACTGCGACTTGTTGCGCGCTTTAAGCGACCAGTCGATGGCATTGATGCTGTCTGGCGAATTGTAAGAGTTGTGCACGCCTTTTTTATTGCGGAACACTTCTTCGCCTGCAAACATAAACGGCGTGCCTTGCGAAGTGAATACTATTGTCTGGGCGAGACGGGCGGCACGCTGACGTTCGGCCTCGGTAGATCCGGGCATCGAAGCGGCGAGCTTGTCGGTAAGAGTGAGATCGTCATGGCATGATACGTAGTTGATGATCTCGGTCGGAGCGCCGGCGTAGGGGAGTTTGGAGTTGTTGCCCTTGCTGTAGTCGACCTGAGGATGGGCGGTTGAAGCGACGATGCCTATCTTTACGGTCTCCTCGTTGCCCGGTTTGCCGGTGGCGAAACCACGCTCGTCGGCACGGCTGTAATGGCCTTTGACAGCGTCGCGTATGTCATCGGAGAATACGGCAATGCCTTTCATCTTGTCTACGTTCTCTTTGAGAGCCCTGCGTTCGGCAGGAAGAGGGGAGTCGCCGGCTGTCCAGCCTTCGCCGTATACGAATATCGAAGGATTGATCTTCTTGAGTTCGGCGGCGACCTCGTTCATGGTCTCGATGTCGTGTATGGCCATAAGGTCGAAGCGGAAACCGTCGATATGGTATTCCTTAGCCCAGTATTTTACAGAGTTGACAATGAAGTCGCGCATCATCTGCCTGTCGGAAGCTGTTTCGTTGCCGCAGGCCGACGCATCGCTGTAGCTGCCGTCGGGGCGATGGCGGTAAAAATATCCGGGAGCTGTAAGCGAGAAATTCGATTTGTCGTTTTCGGCAGTATGGTTGTATACCACGTCCATGATCACGCCTATGCCTGCATCGTGGAGCGCCTTTACCATTTCCTTCATCTCGCGGATACGGGTGCCGGGATTGGCAGGATCGGTAGAGTAGCTGCCTTCGGGGGCGTTGTAGTTGTAGGGATCATAGCCCCAGTTGTACTGGTTTGAGTTCAGATTGGCTTCGTCGACCGAATTATAGTCGTAGGAGGGGAGTATATGTACGTGAGTCACACCGAGCTCTTTGAGATGGTCGATGCCGGTGGCGAGTCCCTGGGGCGATTTGGTACCGGGTTCTGTAAGAGTCAGGAATTTGCCTTTATGCACAATTCCCGACGAGGGGTCGACGCTGAAATCGCGGTGGTGCATCTCATATATCACGGCATCGGTAATGTTGTCGGTCTTCGGGCCGCGATCCTCGGCCCAGCCTTCGGGGGCGGTCTTTGCTAAATCGATTATTGCGGCCCTGTGACCGTTTGTGCCGACAGCCTTGGCCCATATGCCGGGAGTCTCGTCGAGAGTCTTGCCGTCGACAGTGACAGCGAAGGTATAGAATTTACCATAGAGCTGCCGGGGTACGGATACGCGCCATGTGCCGTTCTCTCCACGGGTCATGGTCAGGGTGTCGGTCGCCGCTGTGTTGCGGTCGGTATCGTAGAGCATTACACGAGCCGCCTCGGCTTTGGGCGACCAAAGAGTGAAGTGTGTGCCTGTAGCATCAACTTTTACTTCGAGGTCGTCGCCGTCGTATGCCGGCCACGACATGTATTCTGTTTCGGAAATCTGTGCCATAATAGCAGGGGCGGCAAGCATGGCAGCGGCCGCGAGAATCAGTTTATGGAATTTAAGGTGCATGTGTGTATTGTAAGTTGATATTGTTCTCTATCTTACAAAATTAACAAAATATCCCGTTCAAAGTCTGAACGGGATATTAAATTAGATATTTTTAAGAATATTACTCGTTGACTCGCTTCAGTATACCTGCTATTTTCTCGCCGAGCTGTATTGTGTAGCCCTGATTGAAGTACACTACACGGTTGAATGTGTCGGCGATGATGAAGACAGGCTTGTCGGCGGTGTCGGCTCTCAGATTTTCGGTAAGTTCCTTGGCTATGGCACCTGTGGAGTCGTAGCCCAATACCGTATTCTTGGGCAGTCGGCCGGAGTCGGGTGTGCGGAAGCGTGAAGCCTGGTCGGCGTCGGCAAACAAAAGCACGATGCCTATGCCCATCTCGTCGAGTTCGTCGGCTACGGCGACAATATCGTTGAGCGCATGTACCGAGGGTTCATGTCCGGGAGCTATGAGGCCGAGGACGTAATATCCGCGTCCGGTCGCCGACAATATCGAGCGCTCGCTGTCGGTGCTGATGTCGTGGAACTTGTTCTCGCTGTTGAACGAGCCTATGACCTCTACGCTTGTGGAATCGTTGCGGATAATCATTGGCACAGGCACCATAGGCTTGTGGGCGTCGAAGAAAACGGCACGTGCCAGAACACCGCCGTCGGCACGCCGCTGGCCTGTTACAAGCATATAATAGCCAGGATCCACCATGGTGCCGTTCTTGAATGATTTGCTCCAGGGAGTAAAATCGTCGTAGGCCAGCTGATGAGGCACGCCGTCGTCGATACGGCAGATCGAGAAATTGGAGTAATATTTAGGATCGGCTATACGTGCGCCTTTTGTGAGGTAGCGGATGTGGAGATTGACCTTGTCGACGGCCTGTGTCCTGTTGCGTTCGAAGTTTACAGCGGTCCAGGTCTTTTTGTCGGCAGAGTACTCAACGGCGCCGCTGACAGGGTCGATGCGCGCCGGAATGCCGCACGACCTGGCTATGGCGACGAAGAGTATGTCGCGCGACCGGGAGTCGATGTCGCGTTTATGACGCCATACCGACACCGGGCTGATGGGGAGACGGCGAGGATTACGGTCGTCGGACACGCTTATGCTGTCGTTGATAAAACGGACAAGGGCTGACGGATCAGCCTTGAACTCTGTCTTCTGAGCCGCGCTGAGTAGTTTGTTGAAGAATTTTTTGTAGGGGTAGAGCTCCTCATTGCTTACCCGCGGATTGAGCACATAGGATGCGTACATCAGAGTGTCGCCTGTGCGCGGCGTGTGCAGATAATTGTCGAGCAGCACATCATATGATACATCGCGGAGGTCTTTCTCCGAGAGTGCTCCGAGCAGATCGGTCGCACGCTGGGGTGAGAGCTTCGAGGCATAGCTCAGGAAACGGCATATGACAGGATGATTGCCGTATGTGGCAGGGAGGATACGCGCCATGATATCGGGATCGTACTCATAGCGGTCGGCATATGTACGGGCCTCGGCGGCATCGAACATCGTGGCCATATAGGCATTCCTGATCGAGTCTTCATATGCTTTTCGGCGCTCGTTCGCAGCGACGGCCTCTTCGCTTGCCTGAGGCAGCGACGCCGACTGTGACGGCGGTATTATGTCGAAATCCACGGCGAAATTGTCGCCCGTGATGTGGTCGAGGGTAATGGTGTAGTCCTCGTCCTTACCTACGGTCATCTTGCCTATGCCGAAGTGATTGCCGTCGGTGGCCCATATCACTATGTCGCCCAGGCCGGTTGTCACTGATGCCGTGCCTAAGCTGTCGGCTGTCTGTGTGGCGACAGGATAGAACTCGGCGTAATTATAGAGGCAGTACATTACTCTTGCGCCGACAGCCGGGCTGCCGTCGGGCTTGAGAGCTTTTACTCTGGCTTTCGCAGTGGCGGCATAATTGGGTGTGACATTCACGAGCGTAAATGAAGGCGAGGTAAACAGTATCTCTTCCTTGCCTATGTATCGACCGTCGGTGCGTGTGCTCATGAGCATGCCACGCGAGGCCGGAGCGGTAAACCATGCCATGTTGAGCTCGGCCTCGGGCTCGCAAGCTCCGAGAAATTGCCAGCGATCGTCGACATATACCTCAACCCATGCGTGGTTGTCGTCGGTATGCGCCCATCGCGGAGTGTAGACCTGGCGCGACGGTATGCCGACGGCGCGCATTGCCGCGACAACGAAGGCACTCTCCTCGCCGCATCGTCCCCATGATGTCTTCACGGTGGCCAGAGGCGACGACGTGCGGGCGTCCGACGGCTTGTAAGTGGCCTTCTCGTGCGCCCAGTGGTTCACTTCGAGGGCAGCGTCTCCGATGCTCATGTTTTTCACTCTCGGGGCGAGTTCCTCGTAGAATACCGTCCTGCTCGAGTCGAGACGTTCGTTGTTCGTTCGTACCGGCAGCACGAAGTCATAGAACAGCGTGTCGTTGATCTCCTTGCCCCATGGCATTTCCTGGCGCGCCTTAAGCGACATGCGTACATTCTCGGCAAAAAACTCGCGGCTGTAGTCGAGCGAGTCGGGCAAGGACATACGGGCGTAGAGGCTGTCGAGAGCTTCTTCGGGAGTTATCGCGAATGACGACGGTATGAAGGAGAGCAGCAGTATGAGTGTGATGAATCTATTCATAATTGATGATGTGCATAATAGTGGATATGACATTGGCATCGGAGGAGTCTGAGCCGCCGGCCCGGCATGAGCCGTGTATCTCCGTTGCGCCTGTCGCCTTGATGATGTCGCCGGCGTTTCGGGTGGTCACGCCGCCTCCGGGCAGTATTATTATTCTGCCGGCCGCCTGCCTGTTGAGCCTTGCGAGTTCGTCGGCACCGTCGAGGGCATTGTCGGCACCGCCCGAGGTAAGTATGCGGTCGTAGCCGAGCGAAACAAGAGTCTCGAGAGCTTCGCTGCGGTCGCTGCAAACGTCGAAAGCGCGGTGGAACGTAAGCGACAGTTTGTTGCGACGGGCTTCACGGGCTATACGGGCGGCGAAATCATAGTCGACAGATCCGTCGGCGTTGAGAGCTCCGGCTACGACACCTTCGCATCTGGCCTCCGCCATATGCGCGATATCACGGAGCATTGCCTCTTTCTCGCTGTCGTTATATACGAAGTCGCCTTCTCGCGGACGTATGAGCACATGTATCCGGCCGCTGAACAGACTCCGGGCCACCGAAACGATGCCGGAAGAAGGTGTTACACCGCCAAGAGGCAGGGCAGAACATAACTCTATACGTGGTGCGCCGGCCTTTTTGGCCGCCATGACACTCATGGTATCCGCGCAGCAAACTTCAACTGTCTTTGTTAAAACCATATGCAAATTTACCATGTTTTTTTTGTAATTCAAAGTGTAGTGCTGATATGTCACAACTTTTGTGTACTTTTGCAGAGTAAAGGAACTACGATGGAAACACACGACACTAACTCGGAATACAGAGCGGCTCTTTCGCGTTGCCGCGCAATATTTGCAGCCAAGCTTGGCGACTACGGCGCTTCGTGGCGTATAATGCGACCGGAGGCTATCACAGACCAGCTTTTTATAAAGGCCAAGCGCATACGTACCCTTCAGACAACAGGCGACGCCAGAGTGGACGAGGGCATACTGCCCGAGTTCATAGGCATTGTCAACTATGGTATTGTGGGCGTGATACAGTTGCGCAAAGGATATGCCGACAGCAAGGACATGACTCCTGACGAAGCGCTTGCCGAGTACGACAGGGTGGCTGCCGAGGCCAAGGCTCTCATGGAGGCCAAGAACCATGACTACGGAGAAGCCTGGCGCTCGATGAGGGTACTGTCGTTCGACGACCTTATACTTACCAAAATCGAACGCACTAAAGAGATAGAGGACCATAAGGGCGTGACCAAGGTGTCGGAGGGTATCGATGCCAATTACTTTGATATGGTCAACTACGCCATCTTTGCCATTATCAAACTCACGGGAGATGAAGCTTAGCACCCGTCTGCGCATACGAGGAGTATTGGTGTGGCTGGCAAGGACAGTTGTCGGCTTTACCTTCATAATATCCGGCTGGTCGAAGTCTATCGACCCGTGGGGCTTCGTAATAAAAGTAGGCGAGTACCTCGACGCATGGGGCATGACCTTTCCGCACGAGGCTATCGTGGCCGGATGTGTCACACTGGCCTGCATCGAGTTCCTGACGGGTGTGTTGCTGATCGCCGGCTCGCTCAAGCGCACGTCGGCTATAGTCGCAGCGGCGATGATGGCTGTGATGCTGCCTCTTACATTATATATAGCGATTGCCGACCCGGTGGCCGATTGTGGCTGTTTCGGCGATTTCTGGGTAATCTCCAACTGGGGCACATTCTCAAAAAATGTAGTGCTGACAGCGCTTATAGTCTACCTGCTGATGCGCAACAGCACGGTTCGCGGCCTTTACCCGGCGGCCATACAGTGGCTTGTCGTGGCCGTGTCGATAGCCTTTCCTCTCTTTCTTGCTCTTTTCGGCTACCAGATACAGCCGCTTCTCGATTTCAGACCGTACAAGACGGGTACCACTATTTTCGCCGGAGCTTCTTCGGCAGAAGGAGAGAAGTTCATATATGAAAAGGACGGCGAGCGCCGCGAGTTCGGTCTCGATGCCTTGCCCGACAGTACATGGACATTTGTCGAGGCGCAGGAGGCGGACGCCGAAGGCCGTTTCGACGGCAGTATCGCCGTTCTCGATGATGATGGCTATGATGTTTCGGCCGATATAGTCGAACCTGACGGTCGGCAGCTTTTCCTCATAGTGCCGCAACCGTCACTGCATTATCTTGTCTACGCCCACTATGTGGAGCAGCTTGTCGATTATGCCAAGCGTGAAGGCATAGGCTTTGTGGCTGTGGTAGGTGCCGGTGGCCGAGGCTTCAGCCGCTGGTCTGACTGGGTAAGGCCCGATTTCGAAGTATATACAGCCGATGTGACAGCCTTGAAGCAGCTTGTGAGAGGGCCTGAGGCTCTTGTATATACCGACGGCGGTATCATAAAATGGAAGCGGACGCTCCGGTCCTTGCCCAATGACCTGCCCAAGAGCACCAACGCCAACGCCCTCGATGCGATACAGGCTCCAGACAATGGCCGTATCCACGGCTACGCCCTGCTGATGTATCTTGCTTCTATGCTTGTGATATACCTCCTTGGCCAGTCGCCGCGAGCCCTGCGCTTCTTTATATCCCTTGCCGGACGCCGTCATTGAACAGCAAGCTTTATTACTTAATGATATGAGACTTATAAAACAACTGTTCTGCGACCTCGGTTTCCGCCTTGCGTTGTAGTTGGCGGTACAAAATTTTTCGATGCTTTTGGGTCTCAAATTTGTTCGGCTGAGAAAAAAGTATTAATTTTGCAGGCACTAAGGGCGCATGTGGCGTAATTGGTAGCCGCGTTAGACTTAGGATCTAATGACTCAGGTCGTGGGGGTTCGAGTCCCTTCATGCGCACGAACCATAGCAGGGGCTGAACCGTAACCCGATGTTTACGGCTCAGCCCCTGCTGTTTTATTAACTGTAATAATAGAAATGTCAAGAAAACGCAAGCCCCAGCCGTTGCTGGAGAATGTAGAGATAATAGATGTCGCCGCCGAGGGCAATGCCATTGCCAAAGTAGACGATATGGTGGTGTTTGTGCCATTCGGCGCACCGGGCGATCATGCTGATATACAGGTCGACAAGAAGAAAAAACGCTATGCCGAAGGACATATAGTACGCCTTGTAAGCCCGAGCGATATCCGCGTAGAGCCTCGCTGCGAGCATTTTACTATATGTGGCGGATGCCGTTGGCAACATCTCCCCTACGACTACCAGTTGCGCAGCAAGCGCCAGCAGGTGGTGGACGCACTTACTCGAATAGCAAAGGTTGAGCTGCCTGATATCGCGCCTTGTCTCGGTAGCGATAATATATGGGAGTACCGCAATAAAATGGAGTATACTTTCTCCAATAAATGCTGGCTTACCTACGAGCAGCTTGCCTCGGGAGAGGAGTTCCACGACCGCGATGCGGCCGGCTTCCACATACCGGGCGCG